>NZ_CP079203.1:2832500-3132500 GCF_019297835.1 Sphingomonas sanguinis
ACGATCGTGGTCAACGGACGCGAGCACGCCTTCGTGGGCGACGAGATCGGGTGCGGCGAACTCGCCCGCCTCGCGTTTCCCGCACTCGGCGTGGGGGGCGACAGCGCTCTGACCGTCGCCTACGACAATGGACCCGAGGGCGCCCGCCACGGGCTCCTCGCGAGCGGCCGGACGACCCGAGTGCTCAGCGGGCAGACCTTCAGCGTCAGCGTCTGTGACAAGTCCTGATCACGAGGTCCGCCGGCTGACCGAGGAGGGCTATTCGGTGGCCCTCCTCGACGGCACGCTGGTCATCTCGCACGTCCCGTACGTGCGGGCGGCGGGCAGTGTCGGCCGCGCAGACCTGCTCGTCCCCCTCGCCATGCAGGGCGGTCGCGTCGTCGCGCCCCGCGAGCACCAGGCGTGGTGGACCGGCAGCGCGCCGAAGGAGGCCGACGGCGGCCCGCTGAAGGGGGTCTCCATCCAGCACGTCGCCCGCGCGTGCGTCGCAGGCATGCCGCCGGCTATGATGCTCTGCGGGCGGATACGTGGCCGCGAGTTCCGCGACCATCTCGAGTTCGTGGCGACCTACGTGGCACTCCTCGGCGCACCCGCCGCCGCCCTGGACCCGAGGGCCACCGCATGCACGCGAAGGAGACCCTTGCCAATGGCGACGGACGTCGGTCCCTTCGCCTATGCGGACACGGCTTCGTCGCGAGCGGCGCTCGGCGCGGTCAACGCCGCCGTCAAGGGTCAGAGCATCGGCATCATCGGTCTCGGTGGTACCGGCTCTTACGTGCTCGACCTCGTGAGCAAGTGCGCGGTGGACGCGATCCACCTCTTCGACGATGACGTGTTCGAGCAGCACTCGGCCTTCCGCGCACCCGGTGCCGCGACGATCGACGACCTCCGTAGCCGGTGCCGGAAGGCCGACCACTACGCATCGGTCTATCGCAGCATCCACCGGCACGTCTTTTCGCACGCGGTGCGGATGGAGCCGGGGACGCTTCCGCTCCTCGATCCCCTGGACTTCGTCTTCCTCTGCATTGACGATGCCGAAGCGAAGCCTCCCATCCTGCGACGTCTCGCCGAACGCGGGATACCCTTCGTCGATGTCGGCATGGGTCTCCATGCGACTGATCGCGGCGTCGGCGGCGCGGTCAGGACTACACTCGTCGAACCGGGCGATCAGTCGACGGTCAGCCGCATCCCCACCGTCGGGCACCCTGGTGGAGTCTACGCCACGAACATCCAGACCTGCGAACTCAACGCGCTCAATGCGGCGTTGGCGGTGATCGCGTGGAAGCGGGCGTGCGGCTTCTACGCGTCCAACCGTCGCGAAGGGAACGGCGTCTACGTCGTCGAGGAGGGAAGGCTGTACGGCGAGGAAGCCGATCCAAAGGGTGGAGAAGCGTGAACAGACCGTTGGGCGGTGGCCGCGATGGTCATCACTGGCATCCTGCCGGGTCCGGTCCTCATGGACCGAAGCGGGATCTGGGCCCTGCCGCGCGATACGGATCGTCTCCGATCTGGGCACGCCCCTTCCTCGATTGGCGGCTGGAGGACCAGTTCACGATGGAAGCGATCGAGATCGCGTCCATCCACGCCGAAGCGGCCGTGCAGCCCTACCTTGCAGCGCGTAAGGAGCGCCGCTTCGAAGGCGAGTCCGCCGTCGAACTACGGTTCTTCGATATTCGGACGTTCACATCCTTTCGTCGGATCCGTTCGGTGATCACGGCGGGAAGGGCGGACGTCTGGTGGCTGGTGCGTCGATGGGGGGTAGCCGGAGGCGATGGGGGCTTGGACGAGGCGATGTGCGCCGCCGCCGCGCGGTACCTGCTTGCCGACTTCGCCGGCCTGCTGTCGGCTGCGGTCGTGACCCGCATAGGGAAACGTCGGTGAGGCCGATCGTACGCGAGCCTTGCGAAGAACGCGCCGTCGCACGTCGCGATGGAGGACCGTGCATGTGCGAGCCCGCCCGCCCGAACCAAGTGGCCATATGCTTGAAGATGCTGCCTCACGATCGTGCGAGCCTCGCGACGCCTGGGAGGAGGGGCCTCTTGGTCGAGTGATCCGAGACGAGCCATAGGACCGGCCCAGAAGGGATGGAGGTGCAGGAGATGACGGGCGGCCGTCAGTCGAAATGTGGAGGTACCAGATCCGTTGGAGGAACAAGTCATGCCAGTACAAGATCCGATCGCGAACCACCCGATCGAACAACGCGGCGTGGCGACGTGGAAGTGGCTGAAGGCAAGGATCAACTTCTGCGCCGTCGCCCTGCTGGCGACCTCTTCCGCGCCGGTATGCTCCATGCCGCTATCAGTATATCACCCGCAAGCGGTTGAGCAGTCCGCAAGCCTGATCGTGACCGCCGACGTACTCGATGTCACCGGTCGGAGCCTGCGCGAAGCGACGGACGGCAATGCGCTTGGGAGCAGACAGTCCACGGTAGTGGATGGTCAGCGTGCTTTCGGACCCGCTCTCCGAACGCAGGTCGACATGCTCTCCGACCTTCATGACGTCCAAACGCACTGGATGCCCGCAGCCTTCGATGCGAACGCCGAGCGCCGGCTGGCCGCCTTCGTTGGTGACGGTGAACCCGAAGCCGCCATCGGACATATGCGTCACGCGAACCGAGAACAAAGGCCGCAGCCTTCCATGTTCGCGCTCCTTCTGTATCACTCCTGTGTAGGCGATGAGTGCCGTGGCGAGAGCGAGCAGCGCAGTGAGAAGAGGCGAATAGTCCATCATCGTGAATCCCGTCCGTCTGACGAAGGGACATCTGCAGGTGAACGTCTTGCGATCAGGTTTCTCGTCATCGTGCTGGCCGGCGCGACGCTGGGGGCCTCCCTGGCCGTGCTACGACTGGCGACCACCCATCGGATGAGACTGGTCGCGGTGGTCGTGGCGGCATTGGCCCTCGCGTCGATAGGTGCCCTTGCGGCATCATGATCACCGCGTCGCAAGACGAAGCTGATCGGAGCGTGACGCGATGCTATATCGAACCGCCATCGTCCGCGTATAGCCTGCGCGAGCTGACCCATGGCTTCCCCAGTGGGCCAGGAACCTCTCAAGGCGAAACCGACCCGAACCGGATGGCTCCACTCTAGTGTAGGGAGCTCCGTCCACCCATCCGATGCAGCCTTGCTCCCCCGCATCGCGACCGATCTGCACCTGCGCCCACCCGGCCCGTTCCATCGGGAGGGCACATGGCATCAACCCGTGGAGGAAGGCTGCAGGCGCTCGGTGACCGTCTCTCCAGCACGACGGTCGGTGACGCCGTAGTTGACGGCGACCACCGTTTGGAGCCTTCACCCGCGGTGTCTTTCTCGGATGCCTCAATGGCAGCGTGATCGGCACGAACTCTCGCGTGATCTGTCAGGTTGCCATGTGGACGGCGGTCTGTTCGTCGGCGATGATGCGCTTGGCGAACTTCTCCTGACTCAACGTCGCTTCGATGCCTCCTCATCGCCGTACGCGATGTACGCAAGCCCGTCCCAGCGAAGGCGTCTGAAGCGGGGCACGCGTTTCCACGTGTTCGACTGGAAGCCGACCCTTTTGTCCACCATCACATGGTGAGGAGGCGGGTATCGCGACGAGGGTCCCGACGAGACGCGGTGGACCTGATGTCGCCCCAACAGATCCACTATGGCCGCCTAGCTGCTCCCTGCATTCCATTCCGAACCAGTCGCATGCTGCCGAAATCCATCTTCGGACGGATGGAAGCGAGAGCGGTAGTCGTCAGCGGCAGAAACATCACGGCGTCTCCGGGACGGATCGCGACGTCCGAACGGATCAATTGTCGCCACGATGCGCGTCCCGGCCGGATGCTTCCCGCCTAGCGCCGCCCGCAGGGTTAGGAACCGGCGTGCCTGTTGGTCCAGTCGATAGCGCGGCAAGTGGGTGCGCCGCGTCCGCGGTAGACTTCGGAGCACGCCCACTCCACTTCGAGTTCGCGAGCGTCGTACGGGACGTCACGCCACCACGAGCGTCGCGTGGCGTTCCACCCGTACCCGCGCTCCTTCAGCTTCTCCCGTGCCGAGAACGGGGCGTCAGAGGCCTCGATCCGCCAGGACGAACGCCGCGCGGAGCTCAAAGCCACGTCCAGCACGGATCGCCCAGTCGGCAGGACGTGCTCGAGCAGGCGGATGAGGGCGGCGACATCAGTGGCCGCGCTGTGCGCGCTGTAGAACACCCCCGCCTGCATCAGCAGATTGGGCAGCGATCGCCCCTCGAAGCCCATCGATCGCCAGTCGACCTCCGCGAGCGTACAGATCCAGGGGCGTCCCGCGGCATCGGGCAGACGGCGTTCGCAGAAGGGAAGGTCGAACCTCGCGTTGTGGGCGACCACGAAGTCGACGTCCATCATGACGCTGGTCGCCTCCGCATCGCAGATCGACCTGCCGGCGACGTCCAGATCCGAGATGCCCGTGAGACGGGTGATCTCCGGCGCCAGAGGCCTGCCAGGATCCTCGAGCCATCTCCTCGACCGACCAACCTGCAGAATGCGCCCGTCTTCGTCCGCGACGAAGCGCTGCATGGCGAGCTCGATGACGCCATGGCGGTGCGGATCGAGCCCTTCGGTCTCCACGTCCAACGCGAGCCCGTGCCACGTCGCGGCGGCTCCGCTGCCGCCGAACGATCGACGAGGACGATCCGGGACCAGTCGACGAAGCACGCGGAAGTCGGGATGGCCATCGAGAGCGGCGGCGGCGACCTCGGGACCTCCGCATGCCGCCAGCACCTCACGATGCCTCGAGTCGATATGAAATTCCGGAGCGCGCGGCGCTCCGGCGTGCGAACCGGACATCGCCCGTCCTCCTTCGTCTCTCTGGAATGGTGGTGGGGAGTCTGACCGGCGAAAATGCTGCACCCAGGCCGTCACGTGGGCGGATCCACGTCAGACGGTGAAACGGCGCTCGGTGAACATGCGATAGCCCCGGTGAGCCACATGCGTGGGGGCGGCGCCGACCCGGACCATCTCCTCGAGGATCGCCGCGGGGATCATGGTCAGAACGAATGGATCCCTGTCGTCGAATCCCTCTTCGACATGGATTTCAGCGTCGGAGGCTCCGACCCGGGAACGCAGCAGATCCCGGACATCCGCTTCGCCGACCGAAACGGCCGCCGCGAAAGCGGCCACGAATGTGTTCCCATCCGTCACGACCGTCCGCGCGGAGAAGAACCCGGCCCGTCCACGCTCTTGGTCCGCAGAGCTCGTCGGCGTCCGAACCAACATGGAATCGTCTTGCGTCTGGATCATCTTGAGCCTCCGGCTATGCGATACCAACAATGAACGAAAAATCAAGTTTGTTCATTAGGTGATGATTACAGCTGAAAGTATGCAGGCTTACGTGACAAATCTGTCACGCTCGGTGTCGTCCAGCGCGTCTTCGCGCGAGACCGCAGCACCGCGAGAGCATAGCCTGATCCACCTCCTGTCAGATGAGACCGATCGGCTGCAGATCGCGACTGCCGACGCAGCGGCTGGCCGCCATGGTCCGCCACGGGAGGATGGAAGAAGGCGACATTCATCTGCTGCGCACGCCTAGACCTGGGAGAAGATGAAGTGTTGGGTACACGCCCCCCCATTCAGCTCCGGGCACCCAGACGATCCGCACGAGCGATCGAACCCTCGAGCTTCGTCGCAGTATTTCGTCCGCCACCCAGGCATGAGACGGGTCATTCAAATGCAGCGGATCGAGCGGCCATGTCACGCTTTCGGCATCGACCGTAGATGACGGCTTGCCGAGACGCGTCACGACGCGGCAGGGATAGTCCATGCACAACGCGGTCGCCGAAGCCACGAATTCCACTCTGCCGCTGATCGGCGTCTCCCAGACCGTCGCTGCGGGATATCTGCTGCTGATCCTGACCGCGGTGTGCGCGATCGTCGCCGTGATCCAGCGGCGGTCCATCGGCGCCGTCGTCGCCACCGTCTGGAAGGACTATCGCTCGGTCCTCTGGTGCTTTCTGGCGCTGAGTGGCCTCGCGGCGCTTCTCGGCTTCTACGCCGATGGCGCTGCCGGGGCGGGTGGAGACTTCTGGGCGACCGCGGCGGCCAACGTGTTCGCGTCCCTCGTCGAGAACCTGATCTTCTTCTCGCTGCTCGGCTTCGGCCTGCTGATCGTACAGCGGCGCGAAGCCGATCGGAACCGCGGCCTGGACGACCGGCTGGACCTGCTCTTCAACGCCAAGCAGCTACGCAGCGGCGAGTCGTCGTTCCTGCGGGACGAGCTCAGGAGGATCAGCGCGGACTGCCAATCCATGGAGGTGGCCATCGACGTCGTCGACCACGATACGACGGAGGGACTGGTCGAGATCGACGTCATGAGGAACTGGCTCATCGCGAACTACCTGTCCGACGAAAGCGCAGTCTACGACTGGCGGCTGAGGATTGCCTCCGATGCGATTCCATCACGCCCGGTGGCGATGACGGTCTATCCGTCCTATTCCGCAACTCTGACCCGTGCATCCGACGGAGAATGGCGCAACGCCACAGACGACGAGCTTCTCCATCCGGGAGGCGATTTGGGCTCCAGCGAGCGGTTTGATTCGGATCCGCGGCCGCTCACGATCGAGCCGTCTGCCGCCCGTGAGTTCCGGACGCGTTTCAGGGGCTGGCAGCTACTCTACGACGGCCCGCCCGTGCCTGCGGCCGACAGGATGGGCCCGGTGAGACCGGACCCCGGAAGCTACAAGTTCAACGTCTCCAAGCATTGGGACGAGGTCAGGGTCATGGTGACGAACAGCTTGAAGAGGGACCTCAGGGTGTCCATCTACCAGTCGATCGGGTCCGGTCCCCAGAAGCTGCTGAGGAAGGTGGATCTCGCTTCGGGTGATCGTCAGAGGCAGCCCGTGAGGCTGGAGAACCTTCCAGCGGGATCGCGGGTTTACGTATCGTTCGAACCTTTGTAGTATGGATCGTGAGAGGGATGAGACACATGTTCCGCATCGAAGACGACTCCGAGTGAGCACCGCCCCCGTCGCCAGACGGGGCGATCTGCACTGAAGGAACGTACAGCGTCTCCGGTATAGGTACGGAGCTGGCGAAGCGCTCCTTTCAAAACTTCCTCGCGCATCCGGATGGCATCCTCCGGCGCAGACCAGCCGAGCATGTCTGCTCGACCAAAAGGACCATTCCTTCCCACGGACGCATCGCGGATCACGAACCGCAGGTCAGGCGTCCCCGTGCGATCCACCGGGCATCGCCGATGTGAACCTCGATGTCGGCGGCCCCCTCGTTCACCTCGGTCCCCTTCCACCTTGCTGGACCAACAGGCAGCACCGTCACGGTGAGGCCGTCCCTCGCCCAGCGATCATGGGTGAACGGGAACAGGTCGCCAGCGCCTCTTGCAGGCCGAAGATGCACGATGCCGCTGTCGAGACGGACCACGGCGCGGTCGTCGGCCGCGGCGAAGCGCATGCGCCTATCCTTCGCCAGCGACCACGAGCAGCCGGTCCCGGCGGCTCCTGCCTTCATGACCATCGCCATCGAGAGCCGCCGTAGCGGTAGCACAGGCAGAGTCGCCTGAACGCCGTTCCGCGCCACGCCTGCTGGCGTGGTCGCCATTGTTGGCAGGGCAGTCACGAGCGACGCCGCGGCGACAGGCACGAGTAGCGATACCATGGCCGTGTTCATGCCCGACCTCAAAAAGCGCCGCGCGCGGCAGCCGGGGCTTCGCGGGCCGCTGCCGCCTTCACTGCCGCCTCATCGGCGAGGCGCGCGTTGCGTCCCCGGGTGCCGAGTATCTTGAGGGACCAGGCGTCGGACCTGACGGTGATGCGCGGATTGGGCTCCATCGTCAGATCGCCGCCGCATCGTCCCGTGCACCACGATCCGTTCGCTGGGATGCCCTCGGTCGGCCGCCCGTACTTCCCCTCGACTTGGCCGACGAGCGTGGCCAGATCGACGCGGTTGGTCGACACTGTCAGGTCGATCCGGTCGACGATCTCCCCCGCCGGCGTCTGCGCCATGAACAGGCGGAGATGCTCGCCGGCGGGACCCTCGCACGTCAGTTCACCGACGGCAGTGCCATCGGGGCCGAAGCCGTCGGGGATGCCTTTGCGCTTACGGACTTCTCGCTCGACGAGTTGTCGGAACGAGGCCACCTGGTAAGTCGAGCACCGGTAGGTCCCTGCTAGCGCCGCCTGTACCGCAGCCAGCGGCATGCCGAGGCGGACGCCGGCGACGTCCATCACCAGTGGTTTGGCCGTGGAAGACGCGGGTTGCGCGGCGATTCGTGCCTTCTGTGCCATGGCGGGAGCCGTGGGGAGCGACAGCGCCATCATGGCACCGATGGCAGCAGCCTTGGTCATGTTCATCATGGTGTTCCTTGACGACCCGGCGCTCGGCGCCCGGGTCACGGTGTCGGTCGAAATGGATGGGATGGTGACGGTCACGTCGATCGTCAGCGCGGCATCGGTCGCCAGCCGTCGCTCTGCAGCTCGAACGGCACTGTCGCCTCCTTCGGCTGGGCGATGCGCGTCTGCTCCTCCGGCGGCATGACCGGAATCGAATCTACGCCGCGATAGGTGTAGGTGACCCGGCTTACCCGATGTCCAGCGATGTCGGTCGGCTCGGTCCAGCGCACCACGTCGACAACCTCGCCTTTTGCAAGGCAGAAGGACGGCACCGAAGCCATGCCGCTCGTTGCCTTGCGCTCGACCGTATGCAGATAGGGCGCGCCCTTTGACGTCGGCGCGTAGGAGGTCAACGGCTGGCGCACGAACGCGTTGGTGGACCCGCTCCACCGCGCCGGCTTCTCGAACGTCGTGCGCGTGACGAGCCCGACGCCAGCCAGACCATCCAGCATCGCGACCGCCTTTCCGTCGGAACCCGGTCCTGCCATCGGCGCCCTCGGTGAGGTGACGATCGGAAACCCCAATCCGCCAGACTCGCCCTTGATATCGTACCGCATCACGTCGATGGGATGGCAGAAGACGTCGCGGACTACGGGTTCGAGCGCAGTGGCGAACGCCTCCTTGGTCGGGCCTTTGGATTGGCCGCACCCACTCAAGCCGCTGGCAGTGGCGATGAGCAGGACAGCGGCGGACATGGGCATGGATCTGGACATGAGTGTTCCTTGCGGTTCAGCGGACGACGAGATTGAAGAAGGCGGCGACATCGGACGCACCGCGGACATGGCCGGCGTCGAAGGCACGGGCGACGCCGAGCCGCAGCGTCGAGGTGGATGCCAGCGCAGTCGACCAGCCGAGCTCGAGATCAAGCTCCCGCGCGGCTGGCGACAGATCGAAGGTCCGGCGCTCTTCGGTGAGTGCGCCCGACATCAGGTCATAGGCGACAGGCACCATCAGCGACGCCCGCGCCCGTTCGACGCGCAGGGGCGACGACAGGCCGAGCGTCGCCAGCCCGCCGAGCAGTGGACGCGCACCCTCCACCGCGAAGGCGGTGCTGACGATGCGACCGTCGAAACGGATCGGACCATCGCCGCCACTGTCGACGCTGGTGGTACCCGTCGTAGCACGCGCGGTCAGCGAGACGCCCGCCACGGTGCGGTTGGCGACGAGAGTGGCGAGCGTCGTCCGACCGCCACGCAAGCCCGATGCAGCAACGCCACCGCCGAACCCTAGCACGCGGCCGTATTCGGTGAGGTCGGTCACCTGCAGGCCGATGCCAAACGGGGTGGCGAAGGTGACACCGCGCAGGTCCGCGCTGCGGTCGCGCGACGACCCGGATGAGAACGATGCCGACCAGCCGCCGCCGCTCCACGACGACCACAGGCCAATGGGCTGGCCGACCACGCCGCGTAGGGGGGAGCCGGTGAGCGAGAAGCCACCGCCGACTGCGGTGTTCGCGCCGATTGTCACCGTCTGCCCGACTGCGGGCGAGAAGCTCGCCACCGCCGGTCGGTTTGTTGTCGCGCCCTGCCACGGGCCGACCACGTCCTGCCCGAAGAAGCCCAGCCGTGCTTCGCTCGCCGACCAGCTGCGGACGGGCAGCGGATCAACCGACCCGGTCATGCCGCCTGCCAGCAAGCCCGATGACCGTGCGCGGATACCCGTCGTGCCCATCATCGCGAAGTTGCGGCCGTAGCGATCGAACACCGTCATGCTGCCTGCCGCCGTCGCGAGCATCGACGCTGTCGCCGACCCACCGAACGGTGCGGACACGTCGAGCGACGAATAGCGGGCGAGTACCGCCTGGGCCGCCGCGAACGAAGACGCCGGTGCCTGCACCTGCATCGCCTTCTCGACGTTGAGCAGCCCTGCGCCATAGATTGGATCGACACCGGGGGCGCCCATATCGGTGGCGGTGTCGAGCAGGATGCGGGCGATCGCCTTGCCGCCGAGCTGCGGCCAGTACTGTTTCAGCAGCGCCGCCGCCCCGCCGACCGCCGGCCCCGCGAAGCTGTTGCCGGTGACGATGGTGATGCTGCCGTCCTTGTCGACCACATGCACGTTCACCCCCACCGCTGCGATCATGCGATCGGCGAGCACGCCTGCGTTGCCATTGGCGGAACGGGGGTTGCCGTTGGCGTCCACCCCGATCGCGAACAGGAACCAGTCGGCGTTGGCGCGGTCGCTGCCGACGAGGGTCTCGGCAAACTGGCCGGCGAAGCTGTCCTTGCCGGTCTCATTCGCAACGGACTCGACCAGCAGCCGGTCGGCGGCGCGCAAGCCATCCATCGCCGCGCGCTGTTCTGTCGCGACCTGTCCGCCGCCAAAGCCGTTCAGCGACATCACCGTGACGAACGCGCCCTTGGCGACGGCTTCGCGCAGCGCCGGGGCAATCAGACCTGCGTTCGGCTGCATGCCCTCGCGGATCGGTGTCGTGCTGCCCGCCGTCACGCCGTCCAGGTCCGGCCCCGTCACCTTGAGCGCGAGGATAGTCGCACCCGGGGCCATTCCCTGCATGCCCGTACCGTTGCGCGCCGCCGCGGCGATCGAGGCGACCTTGCTGCCATGGCCATCATTGTCGTCGATCGCGAAGCGCGGCACCGTCTCGCCCGGACAGGTCGCGCAGCGGGCGATGCGCTGCTCGAAGCCGGTACTGTCGGCCGAGATGCGACCGGCGAACTCGGGCGAGGACCGCGCGATGCCGCTGTCGATGACCGCGATCGTCACGCCCTTGCCGGTGATCCCGCGATCATAAGCATAGGCCGCCTTCGCGCTGACGACGGCGGCTGACGCTTTGTACTCGGCGCTATCGGCAGCCGTCGGCGTCGGCGCTGGCGTGGGAGAAGGTGATGGTGTCGGCGTTGCAGCCGGAGTTGGTGAAGGCGAACCGGTTGGCGGCGCATTCCCGCCGGGCGTGTTCACGCCACTGCCGCCTCCGCCGCATGCGGCAAGCAACAGCGCCGCCGTTGCCGCAGTCGAATTCCTGATGATGGCAAGCCGCCTGCTGCGGCAACCGTCGTATGCACCCACGCCCGAACCCCCGTTCGCGCGGTACCAGCGAGCTGATCCCAGCCGGCGGCACCGCCCCATGTGAAAAACGAGGCGGTGCCGGCCCATGAGCCGGGAGGTGACAACCTGCGGTAAGACAGGCGCGAGCGTCTTTAGGCCCCCGAAGGAGCCCTGGACATGCACGCCCGCTTCCCGGCCGAAGAGATTCGGGCCGGGCTTACGGCTACTTACCGACGAGGTTGTCACGCCTCGGTCCGCCTGCTGGCGAACGGACCTGCTTTACGCGGAGAGTGTTGACACGATCAATCCGGACGCGAACGTTTTCGCAAGAAATGGGGAGAACATCGGCTCACCCGCCATCCGCTCGCACCCTGCTGGTGCCGTTCGGATTCGACAGAAACACGTCTTCCAGCACCGTCTTCGGATGTGCCGTGACGATCAAGAATGGTATCGTCGGCATTGCATCATCAGACACCGACGGGGCGAGCAAGGCAGTGAAAGTTCAGAGATCCGTCCTGAGTGATCACAAGCGAGTTCGATCCAAACTCGTCACTCCGTTCAACAACATATTCGGCGGAACGAAGGACGTGTCATGGATCAACACCATGATACCGGAACTGCTCTGGATCGCGTTCCTACACGATGCGTACGGGGATGCTCGGGCTGTCGAAATCGTCACCGCCTTCACCCGCGATGTCAGGGCTCTCTCAGTAAAGGCATCTCAGTCCATCTGGGCAGCGGCAGGAAGATACACGGATCTGCCCGGCACCAGTCTCAGCGACATCGGGACAACCGCAACCTATGCTGACGACCTGCGTGCGGCCTTAGCGCCTCTGGCGTCGTGGTATCCGGCACATCCGCTGAACGGCATCTATGCAGGAGATGGTCCCGTGCCCACCCAAGCGGGCCTCCTGCATCTGAAGCAGCTCGTCGCGTCGATGTTCGACCGATCGGCTCGCGGGCCGATGATGGTCCAGGCAACAGCCACATGGCTGGCGTTCGATGCCGGCATCCTCAAGGTCGCCCGAGGCTTGGCGTTGGCGCGGTTTCCGAGGATCGAGGAATATCCATCCACGGAGATCTCCGTTCGGGTGGGAGCATCGATCAGATCGACGTTGAACATGTTCTTCGGCGACGACGGACCCATGGCATCCGATGGTACGTGGGCTCCGGCATTCTGGAACCGGGGCATCGAACTCGAACCATGCGAGTGAACCATGACGACTGAAGCGCCATCGACGCTGGAGGACGTCCTCCTGTCGTATCTGGACAACGTGAACGAAGAAATTCAGGCTTCTCTGGCTCTCTGGCCTCCCGACTTCACGCACATCCAGGTTCATGAGGTCATCGGCGGAATGCTGGCACGTCAGGCGACGTTGGCCAAGGAGATCGCTGCCGCGCCGTCAACATGGAACGGCCACACCGCGCCGATCCTGCTGCGCGCGATGGCGGACGTGCACATCAATCTCGCCTGGCTGATGCTGGATCCCCCTGCACGGTGTCTGAAATACATCTCCTTCGGGCTGGGACAGGCGAAGCTCGAACTCGAACACAGACGTGCCCAATTGGAAGGAAGAGACCCCACCGATCAGGAAGCCGCGATGATGGATGGGTTGGAGCAGTGGATCGACAGTCAGCGAGCGACATTCCTTCAGGATGTGGATCTGGGGAAGTGGTCGGGACTTTCGGTCAGGGACATGGCTAGAGAGGCCGACTGCATCGACTTCTACAACTACGTCTATACGCCGTTCAGCGGATGCGCCCATTCCATGTGGCAACATGTGGCGGCATACAATCTGGAAATGTGCGGCAACCCGCTCCACCGCCATCACCGCCTTCCAATGAGCCCCGACCTTGAGCCAGACGTCTCCTACATGCTGCTGGCGGCCAAGTACTGGGACAAATCGCTGTCCGTCTTCTCGTCGACGTTCGGACTGGATCGTGGTGCGCCTTCAGCTCGTAAACGCCTTCTCGCCGCGATTTCATCTGCTGCCGACACCGCTGAAGCAGAAGGCATCGAGGACCCGGCGTCGGAGAACCGCGATGGATGACATGTCGGCGGATGACATGTCGGCGTTTGATCCGGACAAGCCGGTCAGTCTGCCGAACCGGTACTGTGCCTACTGCGGCAAATCGCTGGATAGGCGTTCGTCGACCAACGACCACGTGGTCGCGCGCAACTTCGTCCCCGAAGGCACCTTGGCCTCAGGTTTCTTCCTGCAGGTGAAGGCCTGCAGGCCCTGCAACGACCGGAAGGCTGCGCTCGAGGACGACATCTCGATGATCACGATGCTTCCCGACACTGCCGGTGACCTCGTTCGCGACGACGAGCGACTGCGGCGGACGGTGGCGAGGAAGTCGCGAGGATCGATCAGTACAGCGACTAGGCGACTTGCGGCAGAGAGCTACAACAGCTTCGATGCCAGCATGCCGCTCGGCGGCGGCGTGTCGTTGTC
This sequence comes from Sphingomonas sanguinis, assembly GCF_019297835.1. Classification (NCBI taxonomy): domain Bacteria; kingdom Pseudomonadati; phylum Pseudomonadota; class Alphaproteobacteria; order Sphingomonadales; family Sphingomonadaceae; genus Sphingomonas; species Sphingomonas sanguinis. The sequence goes on from NZ_CP079203.1 coordinate 2,846,306, forward strand.
CTACTCGGGCACGGCGATGCCGTCACTCGATGAGCAGCGAGTAGCACGTCTCGCCTACTATCACGTGCAGGGCTTCCGATTCTTCGGCACATTCAACGCCGAGCTGCGGCGCGGCAGCTGGATCGAGCCTGGCGACTTCCTCATGCTCGGGCATCTGATCGACGCCGACTGGGGGAATCCGCGCCTCCTCCACTTCATGAACGAGACGGCCGTCTGGGAACCGATCTGCATCGCCGTCCTGGCTGATGGATACTTCCGCCATGTCTCGAGGAAGCACCCGACGCTGGAACTTCGATCGTGGGCACTCGAGTGGAACGGACGACTGCGCATCTTCGGACTGCACGGTGCAGCGGAAGCGCGCGAGGAATTCGTAGCCACGATCCCGAAGGTACACGCGGACTTCAGCTGGGGGGATACCACCAACGGTTTCGCCTGGCGCGTCGACACGCCGATCCAGGATGATGACGACATCCTGTTCGACCTTCCGGAAGATTTTACCGAGCGGCCACATTCGTCGCCTCACTGGCGGTCGAACAAGACCGATAGAAAGTCATGAGGTGACTAAGAACGCGAATACCGGTCATCTGTATCTTAAGGCTGATCAGGCGCGACCCGGAGGAGGGGTCTTGGCCAGGAAGTCTGTTCGCGCTATGTTCGCCATGATGTAACTGTTCTTCTGAAGGGAATCCGATGCGTCTGCGATCCGCTCGCGTTCAGAACTATCGCAGCGTCCGGGACACGGGCGTATTCGATGTCGAACGCGACAAGACGATCATGGTCGGGCCCAACGAGGCTGGCAAGACGGCGGTTCTTCAGGCCTTGCAGCGGATCAATGCTCCGAAAGGCACCAAGGGGTTCCACGCACTACGCGACTATCCGCGGGCGCTCTACAATGACATCACCACCGAAAAGGTGAAGCCCGAGGACGTACCGGTAGCGACCGCAGTCTTCGATCTCGATGAGGATGAGCGTGCCGAACTTCCCGAGGATCTTCGGGACGTGGGCTACAGCCTCACGCGGAATCTGGACAACGGAGCCAGGCACCACCTCGTCGGTGCTCCGGAACTGCCGACCTTCTCGCTGATCTCGAAGGATCTCCAGCGGCTCGCCGCTCACATCGACGGCCGAACGGCGGTCGCTGAAGGTCAGCCCGCCTCCACGACGCAGGCTTCGAAGATCGCAGCATTGACCCAAGGTTGGCGTGATACCACGCGTCTCACCGCGCCGCTGACCAAGGAGCTCCGGGTGTGGCTTACCGCCGCAGTGACGCTCATCGATGATTCTGAAACCGCCCAGGACGAACGGCTTGATCGGCTGAACGCCGCGGTGCGAAAGGGCGTCGAGCGGGACGAAGCCCTCGACTATCTGCATGGGCGCGTCCCGGTGTTCGTGCTGTTCAGCAACTACTTCCGCGTCCGTCCCCTCATACACCTCGCGCATCTCGCCCAGCGATTGGCGACGAATGTCCTCGACGACGACCAGTACGATTACGGGAACTCGTGTCTCCTCAAGTTGCTCGGCTTCACCGCGAAGGACCTCTCAGCGCTTGGTCACGTCAGCGAGCCGACCGCCGACCAGAAGACGCAGCTGCAGAACGTTCGAGACCAGCTCGACAGCCGGTCCTACCAGCTCAACGCGGCAAGCGTTCGACTGACGAATGAAATACGCGGCGTCTGGCATCCCAGTAGCAGCCGCCCGGAAGCCGATCGTCTGCGTGTCGTCGCCGACGGTCAGTACCTCAAGGTCGTCGTCGAGGACGATCTCGGCGTGGAGGTCGAACTCGACCAGCGGTCCGAGGGATTCCAGTGGCTGGTGTCGTTCTTCGTCGTGTTTTTCGCCGAGGCGATGGATGCGCACGAAAACGCCATCCTGCTGCTCGACGAGCCGGGCATGAGCCTGCATGCCCTGAAGCAGCGGGACTTCCGCGATACGCTCTCACGCCTCGCGAAGAAGAACCAGACGATCTACACGACCCACTCGCCCTTCCTCGTCGGGACCGACGAACTGGATCTCGTGCGGGTCGTCGAATTGAACGATCGTTCGGAGGGGACGAAGGTCCACACCACCATCACGTCGAGCGATCCGGCCGCCCTGCTGCCGCTGCAGGAGGCGTTGGGCTACGACCTGGCGCAGAGCCTGTTCGCGACCCAGCGCAATCTCGTGCTCGAAGGACTCACTGACGCCTGGTACGTGGAGGCGGTGGCCGCACTGCTGAAGGAGGCGGACCTCGCAACGCTGAACGACAAGATCTCGCTCGTCACCGCGAGTTCGGCCGGCAAGGTCGTCTACTTCGCGACCATCCTCACCTCGCACAGCCTCAAGGTCGCCGCACTTCTCGACTCCGACGCTGCCGGCGACAACGCCGCTAGCCAGGACACACTCGTTCACTCCTTGGGTGCGAAGGGCATCCTCAGGACGAAGGACTACGTCGAGGGCGTCTCCAAGCCAGAGATCGAGGACATGCTGCGCACGACCCTCTCGATCATCGCACGTGACGAACTCGGGATCGACGTGGTGCAGACCGCTGTAGACCGACGACAGCAGCCGCTGATCGACATGCTTGCCAAGGCCGATCGAACGTTCAGCAAGTACAAGCTCGCGAAGGCGTTCCTGCGGTGGTCGCGGGAGCACTCGGCTTCGGACCTGACCGATGAAGAACGAGGATCATGGCAGAAGCTGATCGCAGGAATAAACGGAGCACTGAAGTAGACGTTGGATACGACGATCGGGTGGCCTCAGGAACACGGAGGAAAGGAGGACGGGTCATGACTGCTGCACTGCCGATCTTCGAGAAGAACCGCTGGTGGTCGAATGGCGCCCTGTCGGATCCCGACGTCATGATCGCCTTGATCCTCAACGATCCGACGACGCTCGATCTCATCCAGGCGGTGCTGTTCTGGGGCATCGACCGGGTCGACGCGGTGCGAGCAGCCACCGCTTCGGAAAGGAGCGAGGCGGAGAACCGTGTGCTGAGCCTCATGTACGATCCGGTTCGTGAAGGAGTGCGCGATGCTCACCTCCTCGCTGCCTAGCAAGACCTCGGACCTGCTCGACAGGATCAAGAAGATATCGGAAATCTCCCCCGATCTGCTCGTCGGGGGCAGCGCCCTTACGCTACACGACGGACATCGTGCGAGTGATGATCTCGACTTCGTGCAGTTCGGCCCGCAGTTGGACAAGCCGCGGATCGGCAGAATACTCACGGCCATCCAACCGATCCGTCCTCCGCGGTTGATCACGAACTCGCTTGCCGCCCAGATCACGACAGACGAGGGCTTCGACCTGGAGGACGTCCATCAGGACTGGGAGGTCGATGGCGTCAAGCTGACGTTCTTCTGCCCGTGGAAGGACGACGAGTTGAAAGTGCTGAAGGCCGCCGATCCGGCAAACTACGGTGCCGTTCGCGTCGCCGATCCGGAGACACTGTTCAAGCTGAAGTCGATGGTCCTCGCCGAGCGGACCACCAGTCGTGACCTGTTCGACATCTGGCACTTCATCGAACGGCGGGGAAAGTCGATCGCCGACGTCGATCGGCTACTCGAAGCCAAGCTGCCATACTACGGCCTCGATGCCCGGCTGCGACTGATCGGGGGCAAGCCTTTCAAGAAGGGCGATCCAGGCTTCCTGCATGCCGACCCCTCGGCTCCCAAGAACGTGGCAGAACTCGTCGTTCGTGTGAATGGTCTCATATGGGATCATCGGCGGAAGATGGCTTCACGGATCGCAGCCCTCTCGCATTCTCCGAAGGGCCCTGAACTACCGAAGGACCGGGATGACCGAGGCCGATAGGCGTCGTTGACGCTATGAGATGACGATTGCCGTGCGATTACTCGCCCATCCAAACGCCGCTCCGGTGTTCATTCCACGAGGGGGGAGGGCTGACATGCATAGAAGGCGTCCTGATCGCACGTTCAACCGCCGATCCGTTCTGGTCGAAGTTGACATAGGGGCGCGGACACGCCGGGTGGGAGACGTGGTGATGAAGTGCGTCGCTTCATACCTGCGGTCAATCGACCACCTGGACGAATGTGCGTCACTCGGGTCAGGTCCATGGAGTGCGAACAGGCGCGCCCGTAGGCCGCTCGATTGATCGTCGCTCCCGACGCCCGCAATGCCCTGTTGCTTGCTCACGGCACATCGGCGTGAAAGGGGCACCTGATCGACCGCGGTCGCATTGCAGAAAGACCGACGACTGTATGACGCTTCCACTCGAGTAGGATGCCGACTGCTCAACCAGAGGGCAGGACTGCGTTCGAAGACGTTCTCATAGTGAGACCGACTAGACACGGAAGAAGTTATCGCGCCTAATCCGCTTCAAACAAATGCTTTAGGGGATTTCAGGTGGCGACGAGTCCGATCACGGAGCAGGATGAGATCCCGGCTTCGATCTTCCAGAGTGATCTGCCGCTCGACGAAAAGCTGGACCGGGCTCGCACCGAATTGCTGGACCTGTCCGCACGAAACCGACTCCTGAATATGCCGCGCTCGTCGAAAGGTTCGAAAGCGGTCGAGATCGTAGACGAGGTAAGCACGGAGATCTTTCGGCTTCTGGTGAGCGAAGGGCGTCCATTCACCTTCTTGGCCGGCAAAGCGGCCGCGAGCGACGAGCTTCCCGTCGACGAGGTCGACGAGATCGCGGACCTGGCGCAACCCGATGACGACGTCGCCGACGATCGCGGCGTCTTCTCCCGGCACGCCGACACTCGCCTCCAGACCCGCCTGACGCCGAAGGGTCTGCAGAAGAGGCTGCTCGAACTCTACTTCGACGCGCGGACCTTGGAGGAGGAACAGGGCGTCAACATCCTCTATCTCGCGCTCGGCGCGCTGAAGTGGATCGATCCCAACAATGCGGCGAACGTGCGGTTCGCACCACTTGTCCTCGTCCCCGTCCGATTGGAACGCGGCAACGCCGGCGAGAAGTTCAAGCTGCGCATGCGGCAGGAGGACTATGCCTCCAACCTCTCACTCGAGGCGTTCCTCGATCGCGTTCACGGCATCCGGCTTCCCGCGTTCGAGCCGGGCGACACTTTCGATCCCGGCGCCTATTTCGCCGAGGTCGCCGACGCCGTGTCGGCAAAGCCTGGATGGGAGGTCCAGCCCAACGTCGTCGCTGTCGGCTTCTTCTCCTTTGCCAAGTTCCTGATGTATCGCGACTTGGATCCGCAGACCTGGCCGGAGGGGGGCAGGATCACTGACCGGGATCTCGTGCGCGGCCTTCTGTCGGACGGATTCGCGGGGGCCGAGGGCATGGTGCCCGAGGACGCGAACATTGATCCGTTCATCCCGCCGTCCGAAATGCTCCACATCGTGGATAGTGACAGCTCACAGGCGCTCGCCGTGCACGAGGTCCGGCGCGGGCGGGACGTCGTCATCCAGGGGCCGCCAGGCACCGGCAAGAGCCAGACCATAGCCAACATCGTCGCCTCCGCCGTGGCGGACGGGAAGACCGTGCTGTTCGTTGCCGAGAAGATGGCGGCGCTGGAGGTCGTCAAGCGCAGGCTCGACGCGACCGGCGTTGGTGACGCCTGCCTCGAACTCCACAGCAACAAGGCCAATAAGAAGGCGCTGCTGGAGGAGCTGCGGCGCACGTGGGAGCTCGGCGCACCCCGACACCAGGATCCCGGTAGCCTTCATGCGCGGCTGACCGCCGCGCGCGACCGTCTGAACGACCACGCCAGGCGCATGCACGCGCCGCACCAGGCATCGGGCCTGACGCCGTTCCAGGTCGTCGGTCAGCTCAGCCGACTCCGCCTCGACGGCGAGAAGCCCAACGACATCATTCTGATCGAACCGGAAACCTGGTCCGCCGATGATTTCGCCGAGCGACATGACGTGATCCGCGACTTGGCAGAGCGCATCGACGTGATCGGTCGGCCTGCGGATCATGCCTGGCGCGGCGTGGGCCTGTCGTCGATCCTGCCGACCGACGTGGAGCGCCTCGAGGATCGGATCGCCGCCACTCTCGCCCGCCTGACGTCCTTCGATGAGGCCGGGGCTGTGCTCGCTTCGACCATGGAAACCTCGCCACCGCGGTCCCTCACTGACCTTGAGCCGCTGCTGACGCTGGCCGAACGCGTGGCCGGTGCACCGGACTTGGACGCCGCCGCGCTCGCCGAAGCCGTGTGGGCCGACCGCGTGGACGACATCGAAAGGCTGATCGCGTCAGGACAGCGGCACTCCTATCTTCAAAGTCAGTTGGCGGACCTCGTCTTGGAGGCCGGTTGGACCGCAGACCTCGCGGAAACCATCGCCGCCCTCGCGATCCTGCCGTCCGGCTTCTCGCCGGAAGACTTCCGCGACGTGGAGACGCTCTCCAATCTCCTGCCGCGGCTGCAGGCCGAGGCGGAGGCGCTCGCCCGTTCCATGACGCGGGATACGCCGAATACGCTGGACGGCGCACGCCGCACGGCCGCCGTGGCGGAACGCGTCGCCGAAGCACCCGAAGGCGACGCCGAGGCCCTCGCATCCGACGTTTGGATCGCCGGCCTGGAACGTGCGTCCGACCTCGTCGACGCCGTGGCGGCTCACGAGGAGGCGGTCTCAACCGTCGAGGGCCAGCTCACCGTTGCGTCCTGGGATCTCGATCTGTCTGCCGCCCGGTCGACCCTGGCCTCGCACGGCACCGGCTTTTTCCGATTCTTCAGCGGCGACTGGCGTCGCGCCAACGCCCTCGTGCGCTCGGTCATGACCGAACAAAGCACGCCCCTCCCTGATACTCTGGTCCTTCTAGACGCCCTTGCAGCCGGGCAGGCCGCCAGGCGGACGATCGAGGGAGAGGAAACGTTCGCACGCTCTGCGTTCGGGTCGGATTGGCGCGGCATTAGATCAACTGCGGGACCGCTCCGTCACATCGTCGACTGGATGCGCTCGCTACGCGGACTCGGGGACGAGCCGCGTCTCGTAGCGGCTCGGCGGCCGGACAGGACCGAAGTGGGTATCCGGGCGAAGCGCGCGGCCGACCTGTTGGATCAGGTTTCTCCGCCCGTCGAGCGGCTGTGGGCAGCGCTGGGTTCCGCGCAGCCGATCGCATTCGGCGATGCCCTCGCGGCCGAACGCGCCGATCTCCCTGCCCTACTCACCTTTGTCGTCCGTATCCGTTCCGCCGACTCCGCCACGGAGGCGACGTTCGTCAAAGTGCCGGACGACCTCGATCTTCGTAGAGCGCGGCTGGCCGAACTCGACGAGTTGCAATCGAAGGCGGCGAAGCTGCGCGATCTGCACGACCTCGGCACGTCCGCCTTCGGCACGGCATGGCGCAGCACGTCGTCCGACTGGAGCGACCTCCGGTCCACCGCCGATTGGATAAGCGCAAACGACGACATCCGCCTGCTCGCCAGCCGAGTTCCCGACCGGCAGGCCGCAGCCGATACGGCCGCGAAGCTCGGTGCCGAGGCCTCGTCGTTGGGGGCGGACCTGCAGTCCCTGGCGGATGATCTTCATCTTGATATGGCCGCGGCCCTGGCGGCGAACACCTTCGCCGAAGTTCCGCTCGAAGCGCTGAGCCGCCACATGGAACGCTGGCGGACATCCGGAGAGCAGCTCTTCCAGTGGACCGCTTATCGCGATCGCTCAGGGCGCGCGATCACGCTCGGATGCGAGGACGTCGTCGTTAGGCTTGGTGACGGACGGCTCACGACCGACGGCGCGGTGTCCGCGTTCGAGATGGCATATTACGAGGCCGTCTACGCCGATCAGATCCGCGCCGATGCGGAACTCGGCACCTTCGACGGCACGCTCCACGGCAGGTTGGCTCGCGAATTCGCCGACATGGACCGGCAACGCATCGCGAGTGCGAGCTTCGAGGTCGTCCGGGCACATCACGAGAAGGTGCCGGCGCGCGATGGCGGTTCGGTCGGGCCGCTCGGCGTGCTCCGTGCCGAGATCGCCAGGAAGCGCGGTCACATGCCGATCAGGCGGCTGATGGAGAAAGCGGCCCCCGCTGTTCAGGCGCTCAAGCCTGTCTTCATGATGAGCCCGCTTTCGGTGGCGCAGTTCCTCACTCCCGGTATCTTCGACTTCGACCTGCTCGTCATGGACGAGGCCAGCCAGATTCAGCCCGTCGACGCCCTCGGCGCGGTCGCCCGTGCGAAGCAGGTCGTCGTGGTCGGCGATCCGAAGCAACTGCCGCCGACGGCGTTCTTCTCCAAGATGACCGGCGGGGCCCCGGAGGACGACGATGACGGGGGCACGCGCGTCGCCGACATCGAAAGCATCCTGGGCCTGTTCACCGCCCGAGGTCTGCCAATGCGGATGCTTCGCTGGCACTACCGCAGCAAGCACCAGTCGCTGATCGCCGTCAGCAACCGGCAGTTCTACGAGAACAAACTCTTCATCGTGCCCAGCCCCTACACTGCCGAGGCCGGCATGGGCCTGCGCTTCCACCGCGTGCCGCAGGGCGTGTTCGACGCGGGGGGGACGCGCACGAACCAGGTCGAGGCGAAGATCGTCGCGCAGGCGATCGTCGCGCACGTGCGCGAGCATCCCGAACTGTCGCTCGGCGTGGCGGCGTTCTCCGCGGCCCAGCGGCGCGCGATCCTCGACCAGCTCGAGGTTCTGCGGCGCGGTCTGCCGCCAGAGACGGAGGCCTTCTTCCAGTCGCATCCCGCCGAACCGTTCTTCGTCAAGAACCTGGAGAACGTCCAGGGTGACGAGCGCGACGTCATCTTCATCTCGGTAGGCTATGGCCCTCCCGCCCCCGGCGGCAAGGTGCCGATGCGCTTCGGACCGCTGGGCACGGACGGCGGCGAGCGGCGACTGAACGTGCTGATCAGCCGCGCCAAGCAACGCTGCGAAGTGTTCGCGTCCATGTCCGACGAGGACATCGATCCCGACTTCGCGTCGACGCGCAAGGGCGTGCTTGCGTTCAAGCTCTTCCTTCACTTCGCCCGCACCGGCCGCATGACGATGGCAGAGAGCACCGGTCGCGACCACGACAGCGTCTTCGAGGAGCAGGTGGCGAAGGCGCTGCAGGCGCGGGGCTATCAGGTGCACCGCCAGGTCGGCCTGGCCGGCTTCTTCATCGACCTCGCCGTGTCCGACGCGGACCGGCCCGGCCGCTACCTGATCGGAATCGAGTGCGACGGCGCTTCCTACCACGACGCCCGCTCCGCGCGCGATCGCGACCGGCTGCGCCAGTCGGTGCTGGAAAGCCATGGGTGGACCATCCATCGCATATGGAGCACCGACTGGTTCCAGCGTCCCAAGGAGCAGATTGATCTCGTCGTTGCCCGTATCGAGGCGGCGAAGGCCGAGCACGACGCCGAGGCGCAAGGCGTCTCCGCCCGTCGGAGAAGCCATGTCGAGATCGTCACCGTCGAACGCGAAGGCCACACCGAGGTGGGCCTTGTGGAAGCAGAAGCGTTACCCGCAACAGCCCTCTACGAGGAGGCCATGATCGAGCGCCCCCGGCACCTCGTCTGCGAACTCCACGAGGCGCCGCGCGGCGCTTTGTCGGCGCTTGCCGAAGAGGTGGTGGGGATCGAGGGTCCCGTTCACGTCTGCGAGGTGGTGAACCGCATTCGCGACGCTTGGGGGCTGAAGCGGGCTGGCGGTCGCATTCAGGAGGCGGTCGAGAGGGCCGTCGAGGTTTCTGTGCGCGAGGGCAGGCTGGCCGAGGACGGCGACTTCCTGACCATCCCGGGCAGGGCTCCTCGCGTGCGGGACCGCAGCGAGGTGCGGTCGGCCTCCCTCCGCAAGTGCGACAGCCTGCCACCGTCGGAACTCGAGGCCGCCATCCTCGGCGTGGTGCGGGAGAACTACGGTGCGACCGACGATCAGGTAGTGCAGGCTGCTGCCCGCGCCGTTGGCTTCAAAGCGACGAGCGGGCAGCTGCGGGACCTACTCGCGGAGGTCATCGCAGCGGCGGTGTCGGGCGAACGGCTGACCCGCCGCAATGGTATGCTGGTGGTCGGTCCCGCGGCGGCGAACGACAGCGGACCGGTGCGGACGCCAAGTCCGCTCTTCCAGCTGATCGCGGCGGGCGAGAGCGAGCGGGTGGAGTTCAAGGAGACGCTGCGCTGGGACGTCGCCACGAACGCCCTCAACAAGAAGCTGGAGGACGTCGTCGTGAAGACGATCGCGGGCTTCGCCAACGGCAGTGGTGGGACTCTCCTGGTCGGCGTCGCCGACGACGGCATGGTCAAGGGGCTGGATCGCGACTACGCCTGTCTCGGCGGCAATCGGGACAAGCTGGAGCTACACCTGACAAATCTGCTCGGAAAGCACTTCGGATCGGCCTTTCGGGCGGCGAGGATCGGCGTGACCTTCCCACAGCACGAAGGTCTCGACGTGTGCCGGATCGAGGTCGGTCCTGCCGTCGAGGCTCAGTTCGTGTCGTTGCCGGACAGGGGCGGCAGCGTCGCGGAGCGCTTCTTCGTCAGGTCGGGAAACTCCACCCAGGAGCTCACGCCCAGCCAGATGCATCTCTATGTCGGACAGCGCTTCCCCAGGCGGAACTGATCGTGGGTTGGCCCAACCGCAGCAATCTTCCCTCCGGAACCGTCGTCGTCCGTCGGGAGGGAAGGAAACTCCCCGATCCCGGCCGGGCCATGTCGTCGGACCCGGCGGGCGGCATGGCGCAGACCCGCATCGAGGCGGATGCCGGGGTGATCGCAGCCTGACGGAGGGATCTGCTGCGACGTCGCTCGCGATCAAGGCATGGTGCAGTCGAAGGTACACGAGATCCGAGCGATGCGATCCATGAGAAGGGCAGGATTGCCCGCGTTCGCAGCGATCATGCTGACCGCAGCCGTGCCCGGCGTGAACATCCGCCGCAACGCCACCGGCGATCATGGTGGGTTCTTCCACACGTTCTGGCATGACGGAGGACAAGGGCATCTGACGCTCAGGAGAGGCGGCTACGACACCGGCTGGGACCTCGAGCCGGGCGGGAACCTCGTAGCCGGCCGTGGCTGGAGGCATGGATCGACAAATCGCATCGTCCACTACCGTGCCCGCCGCTTCGAGCCCGGACGCAATGGCTATCTCGCGCTGTACGGCTGGTCCAAGAACCCACTGGTGGAATACTACGTCGTGGACTCCTGGGGCGGATTCGAGCCGCCAGGCTCCGACGCAGTGTCGCTGGGCACAGTGCGCAGCGACGGCGGAACGTACCGCATCTACAGGGCCCGCCGGATCGGGCAGCCGTCGATCGCAGGCACCGCGACGTTCGAGCAGTACTGGAGCGTCCGAACTGATAGAAGGCCTATCGGGCCGGTGAGCACCATCACCTTCTCGAACCATGTCGCCGCATGGCGGCGGCTCGGGCTGATGCTCGGCCGTCTGGATTATCAGGTCCTGGCGACGGAAGGCTTCGGCAGCACGGGAGCGTCGACTATCGACCTCTGGAAGAGCAGGGAAAACCGGTCGCCGGACAACCACTGAACGGAGTCGGTCAGTCCCGCATGCGCTTCATCGCCGCGCGTTGGTTTTGCGGCGACCGATGTGCCTTGAGCCATCAGACGGACCCACAGGAAAGAGGATCCGTCTGCAGCATCACCGATGACGATGCTCAAGGTGCCCGCCCAACCATGCCAAGTCGACGGTTGCCGACCGGCGGCACTACCGATCCGAGGACCATTCCGTCATTCCGTCTGTGCGGTACCGAAACCTGCCGAATTGACGCTCCCAGTTGCGAGCATTCGGGAGCAACCCTTCAGTCCGGCTGGTGGGTGAGCGTCCTCTCAACGTCTGTCAGTTGTTGATTCATCCGGTCTGCTTCCGCCTTGCCTATCGTGCCGTTTCGCGTCTGTAGGTTGCCGGCGCGGACCTGCACCTTTCTGACCGACAGGCGCAGCCTAGCGCCCGTCTTTCTCGACAGTTCGTGCCTCGTCACCGCGCCATCGATACGGCTGGTCAACGAGGCGGCACGGTCCTGCAGGTAGTCGCCGTCACTCTGGTTGACCTCCTGCGCGGCCACCGGCGCTGCAAGGCAGAGCAGCGGGAGGAGGGCAAACGATAGCATGACACGTCTCATGGTGATGTTCCTTGAAGGTGCCGGCCTCGGCACCGGGTTGCGCCAAGAAGCGATGGGTCGCTCGAGAGCGGCTCAACGCATCCAAGTCCATAAAGTTGTAGAGGAGTGATCGTCAGTCGCCGGCATCCATCAGCATGGCCTTCCTTCTTGCGAGTTTCCGTTGGTGTTGTAGTTGATGGACGTCACGCCGGGTTCGAGGTTGGCAGCGCATCGGGCAGGATCGCCGGTCCTGGGGGTCGCGCCGGTGATCCTGACCCGATAGGGAAAGCGCGTACCCTTGACCGGACCGGGCGGCTGCCATCCGAGCGTCTCATACACGCCAGGGGTTGCGGTCACGGCGAGGTACAGCTTTCCGCCGGTCGGAGGAGTCCATGCGACATCGCCTCCGCCGGTCCCATTCGCCGCACCCAAACGAGAGTATCGCACCCGGCCGTCATCGCCGACTGAGACCAGTGCGAAACGCCACGCCGCCTGATTGGCGGCGGTGGCGCCGCTCAGGCTGACCCGGACCGTTCCTCCGGTGGGGGTCAACCGAACCAGATGAGTACCGAATTCCAACAGAGGTCGTGCCGGCGGCGACAGATACTCAGCGCCGGAGCCGCCCTGCTGCAAGGGGGTGTCGAGGTGCGAGATGAGAGTCCGACCGCCTGCGGCGGCCTGAACGTCCAGCAGCGCGCGCTGATCGATGAAGTCCATCGCGGCAAGGCGGGCGCCGAACCATCCCGCGTCGTCGGCGAAGGAGGCGAAGCCGTTCGGATAGATGCCAGCCGTCTGCCCGAGCCTGACGAACGCCTGTAGGAAGTCCTCCTTCGAACTGCCGTCGGGGTTGCGGAGATTCTCCGTCCAGGCGCGCCAGAAGAACGGACGGGTACGGTCCTGTTCGTAGAGGAAGGAGAAGAACGGGTGCGCGGCGTACCGCGCATTCGACCAGAGCGGTCCGTTCTCCAGATTGTTGAGGTACACCGGCAGAAAGCCCGAATAGTCCGGACTCAGTACGAAGGAGTTCCATTCCGCCCCGGTCTCCCAGATCGGTCCGGCATCCGGTCGGTCGCGGAAGCCGCCGGTGTAGTACTGGATGACGTGACCAAACTCATGGATGGCGGTCGTCGAGCCGAACTGAAGATCCTCCAGATCGATCCAGACGGCATCCGAAGCGCTCGCTCCGCAAGCTTTCAACCCGCCGTCCTCGGCGAAGGCCAATCCCGTACCGCAGATGTAGATGTTGATCTTCCGGCGATCGGCCACGTTCGCGTACGGCATCGGTGCACCGAGCAGCTCCCGATCGAACAGCCAGATCTTCTCCATCCAATCGCCGGCATCCACCAGAAAGCGCGGCAGGGCGACGTTCCTGGCCTGCAGCCACTTGTAGGATTCGCCTTCGGTCTTCGTCCCGTACCAGAACGTGAAATGCTGCGTCTCGTACTTGCCGAGCGTCCGGGCGGCCAAGGCGGCCTGCGTCGCACGCCCCTCCCGATAGTCCACCGCATAGGAGGCGCGATCCGGTTCGAGCGGATGTGCTGCTACTGCGGCATCGATCAGCGCGACGTCGTTCGGGGAGAAGGACGACACGCGGAAACGTCGCCGGCAGCCATCCGTCAGTTCGAGCTCCACGGTCCGGCTGGAGAATGCCGAGTCCTGTCCGTACGACCATATCATCCTCGCTTCGAAGGGACTGCCCGTCGCGACCCCAGGTTTGTCAGAGGGCTGCGGCGCTGCCGACGAACGTGGAGACCAGGTCCGCAACTCCGCCTTGCCCCACGGATATCGCGTGGACACCGCCTGACAGCCCGTTCCTGGATCGGCCGAGACTGCGGGCACCGTTCCCGGCGCCGAAGTCGGCGGCGATGACGATGGCGAAGTGCCAGCTGCACCTTCGCCGCCGCAGGCGCTCAGTGCAAGGGAGATCGAGACGATCATTGTTCCACGCTTCATCAGGTGCTCCTTTGCGGCCAGGACGAAGCGGTGCACCGAGAGCCTCACTCTCTTCTCGCAGAAGATTTGGCTCATCGACCGCACGCGGTTGCGCGCGGGTACCGCTTGGGTACCCGCGCGCCCAGCCGACCTGTTGATCGGAGCGCCAGCGCTTTCGGGGAGGCCGCGCTAGGCCCCAAGGGAGCGGGAGCCACAGCACGATCGGGCAGGTCGACCGGATTCCTCGTCAGAACTTCTGACGCAGTCCCAGCATCAGCGAGGCGGACGAAAGCTTCGGCTTGTAGCTGCTCGTCGTGGTCGTCGCCGTCGCGGACGCACCCGTGCCCGTCACCGCGATGGACTTCGCGTCGAACGACAGCGCCGACGTCCGCGAATAGCGGCCCATGAGCTCAAGCGTCGTCGCCGGGTTCAACTGATAGCCGAGGCCCGCGTCGAGATGCCAGCGGAAGCCCCAGTCACGATCGTTGAGACGGGTGCCGGGTCGACGGGCGGCCGGTGTCGCCGGGGTCGTCGGGTTAGCGACACGGGTGACGCTCGCATCGACGCGCGAGGCGCCGATGCCGCCGCCCACGAAGGGATTGAGACGACCACCGGGATTCAGGTCGGCGTAGCCCGAAATCCCGAGATCGAGAGACCTTACCCGTCCGGCTGCGACGTTCGCGCGGTCGCCGAGCGTCGACGCATCGATCTTCGCACTGCCGTAACCGACGGTGCCTTCCAACCGGAAGCCGCCGAAGTCGTAACCGGCGCCGAGCTCGCCGGTGAACGCGGCCTTGGCGTCGACATCGCGAGAAAAGCCAGGGGGGACGGTCCGGGCGGGTGAGCGGGGCGGTGTCGTGCCGGGCTTCGCTGCCGGCGAGGCCGGCTGCTTGGGGAACTTGAGGTCCGAATCGAGTTGGGCGCCGGCGCGAACGACGCCGTAGGCACCAGGCGCACCAACCTCCTGAGCGAACGCCGGTCCAGCGACGGACACCATCGATGCGACCGCTGCGGCAGTGATCAGGATCGGATTGGTCCGCCGTGCGTCACGGCGAATGGGCACGCCCGAATGGAATATCGAAATCATGGGTCATCCCGCTCTACAAGTAGTGGCTCGCACCGGATCGGCTGTCGCCAACCAGGCGATGAACGGAGGACGAACCCAGGCCTGCGATACCTCAAGGGATTACGACATTTTCGTGCTGATCGCGCTCTGCGCCTAACGCGACCGAAGGCGAACGCAAATTTTTCGGTCGGGATTGAGGACGTGGCCGATCGACTTCGTCTCCGTCCGGGCGGGACCTTCGGCAAGTTGTTGACAGGGCCTTTGACGATGATGGTGCTGATGACGGAACCGAACCTGCTGACGGCTGCCTTTCTCGAGAAGAGGTCCGACCTCCGCCGCTATTTCGCCGCAAGGGTCGGAGGTGACGATGCGGACGACCTCGTCCAGGAAACCTACCTGCGCATCGTGCATTCGGATCCGAAGCTGGAGATCCGCAAGCCCTCTGCGTACCTCTATCAGCTCGCCAACAACATCATGCTCGATCGTTTGCGCCAGTCACGTGCACGCGGAGCGCGGGAAGGAAGATGGCATTCCGCAACCGTTACGAGGACGGCATCGGGGGAGGACATGGACGATGCGATTCCAGCGGATCGAGTGCTGATAAGCCGTGATCGCCTGGAGCGTCTTCGCCGTGCCCTGGAAGAACTGCCCGAAGCGGTCGAACGGACGTTCTACATGCACAAGATCGAGGGACTCTCGCACCGCGAGGTGGCGAGCCGTCTCGGTGTTTCGCAGAGTCTCGTCGAGAAGCACATGATGCGAGCGCTGCGCCATCTGATGTCGGTGCCGGAATGATCCGATCCGATCGCATGCCAGGCATTCTGCGCGATGATTGCGGTGCCGAGCCGATGAATTCGTCCCTGACGACGAAACGTCTCGATGGCGGGGTGAATGATCTATGAACGACGAGTACGAGATCCAGTCTTGTGAGGACCAGGCGATCGCCTGGTTCTTACGCCTCCAGGACTGCGACGACGAGGAGACGTGGATCGCCCACCGGGACTGGCTGGAAGCGAACGCTGCGAACGCAGCGGCCTACGCGGCGGTCGAGCGTGTCTGGATCGAAACCGAGGCGTTGCCGGCCCACGTCGCTTCGTCGAATGAGATCACGGCACATCAGGACGAGGCTGGCATGTCCGGGACCGTGGTCGATCTGGCGGATAGGCGGGCTGCCGTCACCCGCCGACGCGCGATGGTCTGGATTCCGACGGCGGTCGCCGCGGCGCTCGTCGCCATGGTCGCCGTTCCGCAGATCGATGGCATCTTCCCTTCGTCCGGGACGGTCTACCGCACCGATGCGAGAGGCACGCGTGAGGTCGTCCTGGCGGACGGCTCCGTGATGACGCTGAACCGGAACAGCGAAGCAACGGTGCGAATCGAAGGCAACGAGCGTTCAGTCGTGCTGGCGTCCGGCCAGGTGGCCTTCGACGTACGACATGACGCCACCCGCCCCTTCACCATCGCGGCCGGCGGTCGTCAGGTCCGGGTCCTCGGAACCGCGTTCGACGTGATGACACGAGACGGCGCCTTCGGCGTTTCGGTGAGTCGAGGACTGGTTTCGGTGTCCCAATCGAAGGCTCCCGGCGACGACGTGAAGCTGCCTGCCGGAAGGGCGCTGCTTCGCCTGCCGGGCCAGGACCGGGATCAGATCGTCAGCTTCGATCCGGACAACGCGCTGGCCTGGAAGGACGGACGGCTGGTGTACCTCGACAGCGACCTGGGAACGGTCGCGCGGGATTACGAGCGCTACATCGGCAAGCCGGTCTCGGTCGCTCCCGACGTCGCGCGGCTGCGCATCTCGGGCGTCGTCAGAGCCCGGGACGAGAACGACCTCATCCGTCAGCTTGAAGAACTGCTGCCGGTGCGTATCGTCAGGACCTCGACTGGGCGTGAGATCGCCAAGAGATAGGTTGCGGAAGATTGTGAGGCCGATCCTGGCCGGGATGACGTCGATCGGACTGGCGATCGCCGCTACGTCGCCGGCAGAAGCGCTGGATGGAGCCGGCGGGCGTTTCGACGTGCCCGCCGGTCCCCTGCCACGTGCGATCGTCACGCTGGCGCGGCAGGCCGGCGTCACCATCGCGACCAGCGAAGCCGGCGCGGCGCAGGTTCACGTCCGCGCGGTGCGCGCCGCTCCGACCATCGATGCAGCCTTGCGGGCGATGCTTCAGGGAAGCGGTTTCGAGGCGATCAGGATCGACGCCGCGACATACGTCGTACGGCGGAGCAGACAGGCAGCGAGACGATCCGACCCCCGCGCTGCACCTCCTGTCCCCCGCACGCCGAAGCACCCTGCCACAGACGCCGATATCGTCGTGACCGCATCGAAGCTGCCGCAGCCGCTGGCCGCATTCAGCGGGACCGTGCAGGTGCTCGACCTCGATCAGGCCGGCATGCGCAACACCGAGGGACGCGGCACGGGGGCCATCGTCGACCAGCTACCCGTCATGGCGTCGACGGGGCTCGGTCCTGGGAGGGACAAGCTGTTCGTACGCGGCATCGCCGACAGCAGCTTCACGGGCACGACGCAGGCTGCAGTGGGCCAGTATCTGGGCGAAGTCCGCCTCAACTACAACACCCCCGACCCGAGTCTCGCGCTGTACGACCTCTCCCGTATCGAATTGCTGGAGGGGCCGCAGGCCACCCTATACGGGGCCGGAGCGCTCGGCGGCATCCTGCGTCTCGTGCCCAACCGTCCGGTGCATGGCAGATGGGAGGGAAGCGTCCTGTCGAGCGTGGCGGCTGCGGCGAACGGCAGGATCGGCAGCGACCTGGCTGGCGTCCTGAACGTGCCCTTGGGTACGGACGTGGCGACGCGGGTCGTCGCATACGGAGGGACGACGCCGGGCCTGGTGGACGATACCCAACGTGGCCTGCATGCCGTGGGCCGATCCCGCATCCTGGGTGGCCGCGCCGTCGTCGAAGCGCGACTGGCCGGCGACTGGTCGATAGAAGCGGGTGGAGCCTTTCAGCGGATCGACCATCGAGACGCCCGCTACGCCGCGGGGCCGGACAATCCACCCGCCCGCTCGTCGAGCATCGCACAGCCTGCGAGCAACATATTCGGGCTCGGCGAGATCACGGTCCGCAAGCGCTGGGCCGACGGCGTCGAACTGGTTAGCGCCAGCGCCCTGGTGAAGAACGATCTCGCCGCTCGATACGATCTCTCCCCGGTCGCGTCAGGCGCGCTGAACAACAGCAGGAACGAGGCGGTGCTCGTCAGCAACGAGACCCGGCTGTCACGATCCACCAGCCGCACGGCAGGCTGGCTGATCGGCATCCATGGCGTGAGCAGCGCGAGCCAATTCACCACCGCCTTGGAACGAGAAGGGAAACGGATCAACCAGGTACGGATCGGTACCGGCGTGGCCGATGTCGCCCTCTTCGGAGAGGCGGCCGCCGACATCGGCCCGACTTGGACGGCGACCTTGGGAGGGCGGGTGGCCTATTCGGAAGTGCGGGTCCTCGGATCGCTGCCACCCGAGATCACGGTATCTGATCTCGATCCGCTCAAGCGAGCCGTTCTCAGGATACTTCCATCGGCCGCGATCGCCTGGCATCGCGTCGACCTCTCGGCCTACACCCGGTATCAGCGTGGCTACCGCGTCGGGGGCCTGACCGTCATTCCGATCATCGATCCGTTCAGCGGCGAACGATCGTTCTCGGTCGATTCGTTCCGCCCGGACACCGTCGACATGGTCGAGGCAGGACTGAGATTCGGCAACGTGCGGAAATCAGCGGTGTCGGGTGCGCTGGCGGTGTCGGTGACCCGGTGGCGCAACATACAGGCCGACGTGATCGACACCTACGGACCCTACACCACGAACGTCGGCGATGTTCATGTTCTTGGCTTCGAGGGCTGCGCGTCGTGGCGGCCGGGTGACCGTTTCACCCTGTCGGGGGCCTTCTCGCTCGTACGCAGCACCAGACTGAAGGGCGGCACGTACGATCCTCCTGGCTCGCGCCTTTCGCTACCGAACATCCCGTTAGCCACCCTGCGGGTCGACGCCGAGCGTAGCTTTCGCCTTCATGACGAATCCGAACTCTTGGCGCACGCACGAGTACGATACGTCGGTCGGTCCGATATCGGCATCGGCAGCAACAGCCTGCTGCGACAGGGCGACTATTTCGATGTCGGGGCTGGAATCGAGATGAGACAGGGCGGCGGCACCGTGTTCCTCGAGGCCGAGAACCTTCTCAACGTACGCGGCAACCGCTTCGGCCTGGGCAATCCCTACACCGCCTCCAGCGGAGACCAGCGCATCCCCCTCCAACCGAGGACGTTCAGATTGGGCGTCCGGAAGGCGTTCCGCTGACGGGGCCTGCAGGATCGCATGCGACCAGGCGGACTCCGGGTCCGTGGGGGGAATGGGCTGAGGTGATCGTGTTTCGTCTTCGTCACCCACATAGACCGACTGATCCGGTCGCCTGTGGAGATTCGTAATGCGTAAGATCATCTCGATGCTCGCCGCCGCCGCGATGCTGACCCCGGCCATCACGGTGCCGGTGGAAGCACAACGGTCGCGGCGGGATCGCGTCATCGTAGTGCAGGACCCCTACCGCTACGACGACGGCTATGACGACGGCCACCACGATGGTCGCGAAGCGGGGTACCAGCGCGGCTACGAGGATGGGCGCGACGACGGGACGGTGACCTATGCCGCCCAACCCTGTACTCGCCGCAAGGGCAAGGGTGCCGTAATCGGTGCGTTGGGTGGTGGTCTGCTCGGCCTCCTCTCTTCGGACAGCAACAAGCTCGCCAATGCGGCCATAGGCGCGGCAGGTGGTGGCCTTGCAGGCGATCTGATCGGCAAGCGCGGAAAGGACTACGACTGCTGAGGGGCCCTGCAGGCCTTCGGATGCGTCACGTCGGCGATCCGGAACCATCCCGGATCCCCGGAGCCAGGCGGCCGGTCGGCAGACGCCGATCGGTCCCGCTTCCCTGGGATGATCCCAACGGTGGAAGCCTGATCCGATCCGCCATGTCCTCGAGAGACCTTGTCGTCGCGCGGCGGTCGGTGATCGCGGCACGGTCGACGCATCCGATCGATGACGTGTCCGTATCAGCTTCCACGCGCGAGCAGTGTCGCTCGAAGATTCCAAAGCGGGATGCGGCCAGCGCTCAAAGTCGCGTTCCTCGTTTCCGCTGACCGCCACCATTCGTATATAGATCAACATCATCGGGTGCGGCACGCGCCTCGGCCCGGTCTGGATCTGTGCTCTCATACCACTGCGGCACGAAGCCGATCGGACGTGCCGCATTCAGGCGTCGCGCGCAGCTGCTCCAGAACCATGGTCACGATCGCCATGGAGTGATACTGTCGGTCCATGGGCGCGCCATTGGACATCTTCGATCCCGGCAACGGGGTGACGACGACGATCTGGGTGACCAGGGCCGAGGCTGCTGCGATCATCGCCATGTCACCCGGCGAGGAGCTTGAGCTCGAGGAGGGATCGACAGCCGAGCGCCACAATCCCGACGACGGGATGATCTGGGTCTGCGGGCATGGAGTACGACCGTGTGGTCGGCGTCGCGATCTGCTGCCCCAGCTGCGTCGGATACAAAGAGGAGATGGCGGGCAGTAGCGCTCGCGGGAGCACGATTCAAACGAGTTCGAATTCGACCTCGGGCGTCCAAGGGGCGACATCGGCGAAGTGGCTCGCACTGGCGCCCAGCAAGTATCGGCTTCGGGATTCCGAATTAGCCATGCGACATGGCATCGAGTCTTACCGTGTCCGCTCGTCAAACCGCATAGATCATGCCGCCCGGCTTTCTGCACAGGTCGCGAGCCGACAGGCACCATCGGGTGCGAAAACGTCGACACCGGGCCTCCGGTGTCGACGAACGCCGATCCGTGAGCGATCGGTCAAGTCAATCGACCGTCCCATCCAGGAAGCCGAACCCTTACCGCTGCGGTCCCCGCAATTCGTCTGTCCGGCGGCATCGAAGTCTCGTTCGCCGCCATGGGCATCTCGCAAGCCGCCGACCAGCCCTCGCTAGCGACGCCGATCGCCCGTCTCGTCGGAAATCGCCTCCAAGATGGAGACCGGCTGTTCCGTCGGCATCCCTGCGCCGCTACGGGATGCCAGACGACCCTTCTCCTGCATCTGGCCGTCGGCCAGTTTGGCGGCGATGCGGTTCGTGAGCACCTCTGCCATATCCTGGAGCTCCGACCATATCGCTTCGGCTCTGCGCAACGGCCAATGACCGCTGAACCCCTGCGCATGCTCCGCCTCGGCAAGTCTTAGAAGAGCATCGAGGTCCAACCCCTTCCTGTGGAACCGAGAAATCGCATCGTCGAGGCTTTCTGGTGCGCTATCTTCGCAGGATGAATCTGTCATGGACGCATGACGCATTCGAAGGGTGAGCACCTCATTCCATGACGGTGCAAGTCCGGCATCATCAGGGCGCTGCCAATAGGCATGCATGCCGGTGCACGGAGTGGAAACCGATCCAACCGCGTCGCGAACGGCGCTCGATGGGACAGCGTCAACGTCGATACCCGCAGAGGGTGAGGCACCGGAAGACGGCAACGGACCGGTCGACGTCGTTCCCAAACCAGACCGATACGTGAGTCCCACTCCTGCATGGATCGTACCGCCGGAACCGGGAGCGGGGATCGGGGCGCCGCCAGCACAGGCCGCGTCAAGCGCGACGGCCGCTCTAAAGGTACCGTCTAGGCTTTTGGTTCTCGCGGGAGAACCGACGTCCACCGCGTTCAAGCCAAGGGCCGGCGTGATCACGCCGGTCCGGGTATGCAGGACGCCCTTCCTCGCGAGGCTCCTTCAGAGCCCGGAGGATATCGCGCGCAGCCGCTCGGTGTAGTCCTCGAAGTGCCGCTCCACCCGTTCGGCCGGGCCGATTACGCCTATTGCCATCGTCGATGGCGGGGATCCGAGCGGCACCGCGATGGATGAGAGGCCCGATCCACATTCTTCCCGTTCCACCGACAGCCGGCGTTCACGTATTCGGCAGAACTCCTCGTCCGGAACGGTGCGGGTCTTCGCCGCATCGGAGGCGCGAGGTCCCCCGCCGCGATCGTGGACTTGGGCATCGGACTCCGCATCCCGCTCGCGAGCCATGGCGAGCAGCAGCCTGCCACCAGCGTGCGCCTGCGCCATCTCTGCCGTAATCGATCCGATCGACGAGGGTCGACCCGAGGCGTTCCCAGGCGCCGTCGCGAGGACGACGATCTGGTTTCCGCTCCAACCGACCACATGTGCTGTCTCACCTGTGGCCTGCGCAGCCTTCTCGGCATACGACTCCAGCATGCCGGTGGTGCGCATCTGACGGTGGAAGCCTTCCGCAACGATCGCAGCATCGATCCCAAGAAGGTAACGGCCGCGCCGCGCCTTGCGGAGCATGTCCATGCCGATCAGAGTGTGGGCAAGATGGTAGACTACCTGTCGCGGCATCCCAAGCCGTTCGGCGATGGCGGTCGCCGAGATGCCCTGCGCATCCGCACGCGCCACGAGTTGCAGGATTTCGACGACGCGCGCTGCCGATCGGACCCGCGGCTCTCCCTGCCGACCGGAAGGCGACATCCCCGTCGTCGCATCGGGAGCAGCCTTCTTCGGCTCGGAAAGGGGTTCCATCATCACCGCATCGTACCCGGTCAGCGCAGATTCACAACGCCAGCCACGGACACGCAGGCACATCCGCAGAACCACGCCCGTCTGCCTGAAGCGAGGCGTACAGGGACGGCCACTGCGCCGATGGTGTTCCCGGAACGCGGTCACGGGAAGCATCTAGGGAGGGGGAGGAACGACGATGGAGATATGAAAGGTGGATGAGAATCCGAAGGCGGAGGCCCACGACTACGCCAAGAAGCTGTTCGACGAGCATGCCCACCAGATCGCGCGGGGGGCGATCGAACACCTGAAGACCTTCTACCCGGCCGCGCTCGGCAGCGTGCCCAAGAGCGCCGAGCAGTCGCTGCGCAACAGCATCAAGGCGGACATCAGGCGGCGCCTTGGTCCGCTGATCAGCGTGATGACGGTGCTGGAGGACACCTGGGGTGGAGACCATGTCGATTGACCCGTCCCTCACCGATCGCTCCGAAAGGCTGAACAGGCAAGTCCGCTCCACATGGATGCTGGACCGACGTCACCGGTCCCGCAAACGAGATCGGCTCGCCCGCGTCCAGAGCCGCCGGAGGGGGAGGCAGAATCAGCAATATACGGTAGCTGACCGCATCCACTGCGGCAGCAGCAGTCGAGCCTCCTCCGTCAGTCCTTCCTGGCGGTCAGATGACGGCTGAGATGCTTGTTCATTTCGAACATGCTCGCGGACCTCTTGCCGAAGACCGCTTCCAGCCTGTCGTCCGCATTGATCTGGCGCCGGTCCTTGGCGTCCTGCAGGTCGTGCTTCTTGATGTACTCCCAGACCCTCCTGACGACCTCGCTGCGCGGCAGATCGTTCTCGCCCACGATCTCGGCGAGGTCCGGCGACGGGGTGACGGGAGCCGTGATGCCGCCGCGAGCGCCGCCCGCCGGCCTGCCGGTCTTCTCGGCAGACCTGGTCTCGTCCTTGCCGCGCTTCGTCGCCGTTCGTGCCATCTTCGGGTCCTCCGGTCTTCGACGCCGTCGCAGCGGCCAGATCAGAAAGGATGGTGGCCCGCACCGGTCTACCCTGTCAATCCGCCGAGAGCGCGAGTCATCATCACGACGAGATGTCGTCGTCCACCGGCGCATCGGCTGACTGGACTTCGAGGTGAGCCTGATCGGCTAGGATCAACGAGGGGTCGTCAGGTTGATGGAGACGTTCGATGCCGGACAACCCCCTGAGCGGCATCGTCCTCGTCAAGGAGCCGGGTAGCGGGGTTGCCATTCACAGCGGGAGCTCCAGCGCGTGCGAGGCGCAGCACCAAAGGTGAGGACGACGGCAGGGGGCGCGCTCGTCCTTCTGACGTGTACCCGGAAGATCGCGCTCCGCGTGGCTGCCGTTGCAGCCAGTAGGGACGGCGACACTGCATCCACGCGGCCGGGATCCGTGGAAAAAACGCACGCCGGGCGGAAGCAGACGACGGTCATCGAGTCGAACGACTCGGCATGGACGCTCGCCGTCCAAGCAAGAACGGCGAAGTGGGAATGACCCCGGCGGGTTCAATCCTTGGAAGAAACGAGCGCATGACCACGATCCCGCCGGCACGTCTGGCCGAGCTGCCGCCTCATCGTTGGGAGCAGATGAAGACCAGGATGGCGAGCCTCGACCGCTTCCTCGCACAGGAGGACCGATCCACCCGAAGGGTTCGAGCGTTCGCCAGCGAGCTCGGCATCAGCAAGGCCCTGTTCTACAGCCTGCTCGCCCTGCGCGAGAGCTGGGCCACGCAGGACGATCAGGTGCGGCCTTCAGGACCACGTCGCGCCCGAGACGAGGTCGTCACCGTGATGATCGAAGAGGCGATCGCCCTGGCTGGACCAGGAGCGACCCTGGACCGCGTCCATGCCCTCGCCAAGGACCTTGCACGGCATCGCGGACTTCCGGAGGCCCATCTCACGCTCGTCCGCAGGCTGCATGGCCGTCAAGGCGCTGGCCACGCGATCGGTGCCCGCCTGGGAACGGGGCGGCAAGCCATCCTGGACGCAGCGGCGCTCGGTGTGAGGATCGTCGATCAACGGACACTGCCTGTCCTGGCCGTGCTGAACGCGATCGTCGATGCCGGGGGGGGCGTCGTCGACTGGAAGCTGACCGCCGGTGCGGCCCGGGATCATGAACTGATGCCGCTGCTCGATGTGGGGCGAACGCGGTTCGGCGTAGACGGCCTCTTGATCTCCAACGCGTTCGAAGAGGCGCTACGACGACGCTTGGCGTCACCGGCCAAGGGCGACGGCAACGGCATGCCCGTCGTGAGAAGGGGAAGCGCGCTGCTGGCGGCAGTCGGGCTGAAGGTGGGCCGGATCCCCATCCTGCCCAATACTCCGCTCGAAGCCGCGAACGAGGACCGGCCACTGGTCGACCGCCACGATCTCATCGCGGTGCTGCACCTTCTCATGCCAAGCTCCGCAATCTAGGTGTAGGCGCTTGCAATCATAGCGGCGCCTGCTCGCAAACAGCCTGATTTCCTGCTCACGCTCTCTGCCACCGGCGGGGAGTGTCCTGCTCGAATTATCTGCCAGTATGCTCGCCATCATTCGGCGCTGCTTGCAAACGGGGCATTGTGCTCACGCTCCCAGCCGACGGGTTCTCCGAACCCGTCGAACCGCGCTGGCTGCGATCGTCCCAATTGGGATGGTATTTCGGGATTATGGAAGTAGATCGGTTAGCCGGTTCCACCTGAGACATCAGGAGCCACTTTGGGGTCCGGGTCCTGCGCCTTGCCGGTCGCGGGTGCCACCTTCTGGCTCGGCATAGCGGTGAGATAAGCAACGATCGCATCGACGTCCTTCTCGGCCACTGGCGCCTTATACACCTCACGCATCTTGGTGACGGTCGCCTTCCACTGATCCGCCGATAGCGCAGGCTGGGTCAGCGCCATGCTGGCTGAGTGGCACGAGGTGCAATTGGCATTGATGACGTCGGCGTGCGGACCGTCGGGGTAGGTCGCGTCGTCGGCCGGCAGGTCGACGCTGGTCGAGGCAAGCGAGAAGCCGCGCGCTGACACGCTGGCGGCCGGTGCCGGCTCGGATGTCTCGGAGATCGGAACGGGCGCCTTGCGGCTGCTCGGCGCGCCGATCGAGACGAGGATGATGCCGGTCAGGCCGATCAGGCCAGCAGCCATCATGCCGGGAGACGGAGTCTTCATGATTTGCTCGCTCCTCAGGCCGCGATGATGGTGGTGGTTTCAATGTTGCCGCGCATGAACCCGCCGGGATTCCAGATCGGCTTCATCGGCTGAGCGACACCGTTGGTGTTCCAGCAGCGCACCATGATGGGGTTAGGCCCGCGTCTCAGCGGCACCCGCCCGTCCCAGCGCCGGAAGCTGTACCTGCCCTCGTCCGCTCCGAGCGTCGTCCTGTACCAGGTGCGGCCACCGTCCGACGACACATCGACCTTGGCGACGCCGCAATCGCCGCCCATTGCGATGCCGCCGACCGGGATCGACGCTTCATAGGCGATCGCCTGACCATCGGGCAGGCTGGTCATCCAGCTACGCGGGATCATGCGATTGATCGGTACGGTCGGGAAGTCCTTGGCACCGGGCGCGACATTCGCGCCGGGTGTCGCGGGGATCTTGTAGGCCTTGGCCATCCAATACTGGTCGTCAGGGCCGGGCAGTACCTCGATCGCGTTCAGCATCTTGACCCAATAGGTCGAGTACCAGCCCGGCACGATCAGCCGGCAGGGAAAGCCGTTGAGGAGCGGCAGTTGCTCGCCGTTCATGCCGAAGGCGATCATGACCTCGCCGTCGCGGGCATGGTCGATGTCGAGTGCCTTCTCGAAGTCAGGAGCGCCCGCCACGACCGGCTGATCGAGAGCGCCGAAGCGCACCTGCACCGCGCCTGCCTTGACCCCGGCGAGGTCGAGCACGTCGCGCAGGCGAACGCCGAGCCACTTGGCGTTGCCCATCGCGCCATTGCCCCATTGCGCGCCGGCGACGCGCGGCTGGAACAGCCCGCGGCTGTTGCCCGAGCACTGGTTCACCGCCGCCATCTCGACCCGTGGAAGGCGCAGCAGCTGAGCGAGGCTGATCGACAGCGGCCGATTGACGTGGCCGAAGACGTTGAGGCGGAAACTTTCGACGTCGATCGAGGTCGGTATGTCGGCCCAGTGCCAGCGGACGAAGAACTGGTCGTTGGGCGTGAACACCGACTTGTCGAAGACCTCCATCGGCGTCTCCAGCAAGGGTGGATGGACGCGCTGGAGGATCATGCTGCCCTTGCCGGGAAAGGCGCTGGTCATCGGCCGCTCGGCATTGCCGCCGGGCAGCTTCAGGTCGACGAGCTGCTGCGCCAGTGCCGGCGCGGCGGCAAGGCCGGCGGTGCCGAGCGCGGCATGGCTGAGGAAGCGGCGACGGCTGGTCTCACTCGCCAGCCCGGCGTCGAAATTGTCCATGACAAGGCTCTCCTGTGGCCAGTCACGCTGGCGGATCGAAGGGGCATTCTGCAAGTGATCGGACCGACTGATCCGATCATCATGGCGGATCAGTTCGGGGTGGCGATGCAGGGCGAGACGAACAGGTTGCCCCGCCATGCACCGGCTAGCGTCTTGGCACCGACCAGCAGCCACATCGCCGCGAGCGCAACCGTCAGCACCGTGCCGACGATACCGAAAAACATAAGGTTCAGCGTCGTGCCGAGGCGGAAGGTGGCGACGGTGTAGACGCCGAGCGGGAAGGTGTAGCCCCACCAGCCGAGGTTGAACGGCACGCCCGCGCGCCAGTAGCGGATGGTGATAAGCGTCGCGAGCGCCAGCCACCACAGGCCGAAACCCCAAAGGCAGAGCCCGGCGACAACGCCGATCCCCTGCGCGACGGTGCCGACGCCGGCTAGCCCGTGCGCGGTGAGGATCGCCGGCGCATCCGCGCCGAGCACCAGCATGCCCAGAGCACCCGTGCCGATCGGCCCCAGCGCCAGCCAGGAAGATGCCGCCATGCTTTCATGCGGCAACTTGTGGAGTGCCATGCGCAGGATGAGGATGGCGAGGATGCCAAACGCGACCGGCACCGAATAGGCCCACAGCACATAGGAGGTCGCGAGCGTCACTATCTGCGCGTGGGGATCGGTTAGATGCGGCGCGAGCAGCCCGCCGCTGGCGCCCGCCACTTCGGCAGCGACGACCGGCAGCAGCCATACGGCGGTCATGCCGTCCAGGCTGTGCTCGTGGCGGGTAAACATCAGGTAGGGGATCAGCACGCCGCAGGCGAGCGACATGGCGACGTCGATCCACCACAGGATATGCGCGACCGGCACGATGCCATTTCCGAACCGCGCGATGCCGAAGGCGAGACAGCCGTTGATGATCGTCGCCAGCCCCATCGGAATGGTCCCGATGAACATCGACACGGTGTTGTGCCCGAAGATGCGCCGCGCCTCGTGCCCGAACATCACCCAGCGCGCGCCATAGAGGCCGGCGAACAGCGCGAAGAGCGCGATATTGAAGAACCACAACACCTCGCCGACAGGTTTAAGCGAAGGCCCGATGCCGGGCACCTGCGGCAGCGCGAGGGCAAGGATGCCCGTGCCCATCGTCGCGGCGAACCAGTTGGGCGTGAACTGGCGGATCATCTCGCGGGGGTGATCGAGCCGGCTGAGCGGCTTGAGGCCGCTGAGAACGGAGTGCGTGTCGGCAGTCATGCGACCTGCTCCTTGATGAGATCCGTCAGCGCGTCGGCCGCGCGGGTGCGATAGCGTTCCTTGTGGCGCAGCGCGTGAAAGGCGCGGTCGGGCAGCCCGAGCGGCAGCTCGACGAGATCGCCAGCCTTGAGCGCGCGCGCGACGACCAATCGCGACAAGACGGCAACGCCGGCACCGGCCTCAACGGCGGTGCGCACCGCCTCGTTGGACGGCAGCGTCATCGCTATCGTCAGCTGGGCCGGATCAAACCCGCGCGTTCGCAGCACGTCCTCGAAAGTCGAGCGCGTACCCGATCCCTGCTCACGGACGATCCAGCGTGTAGTGCGCAGCCAGGCCTCGTCGATGCGTTCGGCTTCCTCGCGGCCGACCAGCACCATTGGGTCATGCCCGACATTCCAGTGGGCAAGCGCCGGTTCGTCCACCTCGCCCTCGACAAAGCCGAGTTCCGCCGCGCCGCTCAACACCTGCGCTGCCGCGCCTTCGGTGTTGTCGATCGCCAGCTCGACCGCGATCTGTGGGTGGCGTTCGTGGAAGGCGGCGAGCTTTGCCGGCAACCAATAGCTCGCGATCGTCTGGCTGGCGACGATCCGCAACGAACCACGCGCGAGCCCGGCATAGTCCGCGAGCATCGTCTCGGCATGCGCTGCCCGCCCCAGCACCGCGCGCGCTTCCTCCAGAAAGCCGCGGCCTGCCTCGGTAAGCTGGATGCCACGCCCGACGCGGTGGAACAGCGGAACGCCGTAGCGCGCTTCGAGGGCCGCAACCGCCCCGGAGGCAGCAGACTGCGTGACGTTCAGCGCCTCCGCTGCCTTGGTGACGTGTTCGCGCTCCGCGACACCGACGAATATTCTGAGCTGCTCCAAAGTCATGCAGCATATATCGCGTACTTAGATCGATACGACCAACCGTTTGATATGGTCATTCCAATCTGGATATCGGAATGGTCGGCAGCCTTTCGTCTGCGATGGTCTCGAAGACTTGAAGCGTTACGCGTGCCCGCGACGTTTGATCGTCCATGACCGATATGATCGAGCGCAGTTCTGATCCCTACAATGCCGAGCCGACGCCCGGTGCGTTGATCGAGCGGTTCCTGACGCCGCAGGCGCTGTTCTACGTGCGCAGCCACGGGCCAGTGCCGGATCTGCCCGCCAATCATCGGATCGAGGTGAGCGGGAGGGGCATGGCGAGCCGCTTCTTCTCGGTGCAGGAACTGAAGAGCACGTTTGCCACGCGCACGGTAACGGCGGTTCTCCAGTGCGCCGGCAACCGGCGTACCGATCTCCAGCAGGTCGCCAACACCTCCGGCGATCCGTGGGACGTAGGCGCGATCGGCAATGCGGAGTGGACCGGCGTACGCTTGGCCGATGTGCTCGATGCGGTCGGCGCGCCGGATGCGTCCGAGCTGTTCGTGGCGTTCACCGGCGCGGACGAGGTGGACGTGGAGGGTGAAGAAGCCTTGTTCGGGGTATCGATCGCCATGAGCAAGGCGCGGGAGCCCGACGTACTCCTCGCCTGGGCGATGAATGGCGAGCCGCTGACGCCCGAACATGGCGCCCCGCTCCGCATGGTGGTGCCTGGCTATGCCGGGGTCCGCAGCGCCAAATGGCTGACACGGATCGAGGTGCGTGAAACGCCCTCCGAGGCACCGATCCAGGCGCACGACTACAAGCTCTTCCCCGCCGCTGTGACGAGCGACACCGTCGACTGGAGCCAGGGTCTGACGATCAATGCCATGCCGCTCAACGCCGCGATCTGCTCGCCCGGTGCGGGCGAGAGTTTGGCCGCCGGAGAGGTGCGGATTGAGGGATATGCCATTGCCTATGACCGCCGTATTTCTCGGATCGAAGTGTCGGTGAACGGCGGTCGCGACTGGCAACAGGCGACCTTCGCCGATGATCCGGAGACGCGCTGGGGCTGGCGGCGCTGGATCCTTGACGCCACACTTGCCAAGGGACGCCAGCACCTTGTCGCCCGTGCCTTCGACGAGACCGGGCAGGGACAGCCCGAGCGGCCGGATACGATGTGGAACTTCGCCGGCTATCTGTGCACCGCCTGGCATCACGTTCACGTGCTGGTCGAATGATCGAAGCATCAGCGGCACCGGACGTCGCTTTCTGGATCGATGCGATTGGCCGGCTGGTGGTGGCGACCGCGGCCGGGATGGTGCTCGGCTGGGAACGCTCGCGTGAGAACCGGCAGATCATGGGCCTGCGGACGCTGGGTCTGGTCGGTCTGGCGAGTTGCATCGCCGTTCAGGCGATCGTGCATAGTGGCTTGCCGAACGTGAACGCCGATGCCGCAGGACGGGCGATGCAGGGCATTCTGTCCGGCGTCGGCTTCATCGGTGCCGCTGCGGTGCTGCGGGTCGGCCAGGGTCAGGAAGTGCATGGATTGGCGACCGCCGCGTGCATCTGGGTGACAGCCACGATCGGCGCGGCAGCAGGGTTGGCGGTGTGGCCGCTCATCATCGGCGGGGTGAGCCTTGCAATGCTCGTCCTGTTCGTCGGCGCGCCGCTGGAACGCCGCATCCGCGAGCGAGCCCGTCTGACGCCGGCCGAGACCGACAGGAAGGATGTCGAGCGCAAGCCGTGATCGCGCTGGACCGCCCGGTGCCCGTCGGCGCCGGGAGGCGGCAAGGCGCTATCAGGACACAAGCGCGGCATCTGCCTGACGCCGGACTTCATCGGCGATCGGATGCAGTTCGGCCGCGGGTCGCTCGCCCACCACACTATAGCCGATCCCGTCGACCGCCCATGTGACCCGGCCCATGGTCCCGCTGGACGTGCTGGTCATGCTCGCGGTCTTGTCGATCTGCATGGGCCTCGTCAGCACCGCAAGTTTCGACGCTTGCGGTCCGTCGTAGAGGAGCAGTGCCGCAGGGCCGTGGGGCGTCGCGACCAGTCGCCCCCCGCCATAGCGATAGCCGGCCGTGCTGAGGTCCGGGATCGTGACGCGCTCACCCAATCGAGCGGAGGTCCATCGGATCAGCATGGCGCGCTGGTCGGGGCCGATCTCCGCCGGTCGTATCCGGTCGGCGGCATAGACACGGAAATTATCACTCGCCTCGTTGGCCAGCGCCGCGATGCCCGCGCGGGGTTCGCCGCTCCACCGCGCGCTCGACCAGCCACCGCCAAACCCCAACGCCAGCAGAAGTGACGCGGCGATGGCGAGCTGCCAACGCGGTTGCCGTTGCCGTCCCCTGATCGCTGCCACGCGCATCGTCGCCGGGATCGGTTCATCCGCGACGGGGGCGAACAGGGATGCAAGGGCTCGCGCCTGCTCCGCCTGCTCTCGCACACGGGCATGCACGTCCGGCTGGCCTTCAAGATAGGCGTCGACCAGGCGCTGCCGCTCGGGCGACAGCCTGCCATCGATCCATGCGGCCAGATCGTCCTCGCCGATCGGGCTGGTCATTGCACGCTCCTCAATCGCGGCCGTTCACCCTCCCGGAGGAGGGTCGCCAGACGGTCGCGCCCCCGCGATATGCGCGACATTACCGTGCCCAGCGGCACGCCGACTACGGCAGCGACCTCCGCATAGGGCAGGCCCTCGACCGAGACCAGGAGCAGCACCGTTCGCTGTTCTTCAGGCAACGCATCAAGCGCGCGCAGCAGGTCGCGGTGGTGCAGGCCTGTGTCCTGATCGGCCGGGCGGCCGAGCGCGGCGTCGTCCACGAGGTGGAGCGGAACCGCCGTACCTCGCCGGCTATGCTGCCGCTGATGATCGACCAACAAATTGTGCAGGATCGCATAGACCCACGGGCGGACCTCCGCACCCCGTCGCTGTCGCCAGCGCCCGACCGCGCGCTCCAGGCAATCCTGCACCACGTCATCCGCCATCACCCGGTCGCGCAACCACGACCGGGCATAGCGGCGCAGCCCGGGGATCAGCGGTTCGATCGCGGCGGCAAGCGGGTCCATCTCAGTCGCGCTGCACCTGCACGATGCGCCCCGGCGCGCCGTTCACCACCTCCGCAACCGCCAGAAAGCGCCGGGGTGTCGCGGTGCTGCCCTGAACGATCTGGCGGATCGGACCCGATGCGTTGACGATCGCCGCACCTGCCGGGTTGCTCATGAAGTTCGCAAGCGGCTCTACAGCGCCGCTGCCGTCCGCATTGGCGGTCAGTACGAGCATGTAAGGCTTCTTGGGCTGCAAACCGGTAACGGCACTCTGCACGACCTGAATGATGCCCTGGTCGAAGAGGGTGATGCTGCTTGCCGTACCTTTGCCGCCAATCGGCCCCATGGTCAGATGCAGCGCCTTGCCCGCTGTGCCGAGCGGCTGGAGATTGTCGGTGCCGGGGCCTGTCGGAACTGCGTTCGACACATAGGCGATCGCCTGCGGTGCCTGTCCGACCGGCACGGTAGCGACGACCGTGTTGCCGGCAGTGTCGATCGCGGCCAGCTCATCGGAATTCTCTAGCCCGACATAAACGCGCCGGCCGTCGCCCGATGGCCAAACACCGTGCGGCATCTTGCCGACCGGAATTGTTGCCACCGGCGTGAAGTCGGACGTGCGGAACACCTTGACCACATTCTCTCCGCCGACCGTCACATACGCGAACTGCCCCTTGGCCGTGCGGGCGAAATTGACATGGTTCGTGATAGGCCCGGTATCCAGCACCTTCAGGATCGCGAAGGGTGGCCGAGCATCGAATGCGACCGTCTTGCCGATGTCCTTCAGCGTAAACCACACTTGCTTGCCGTCCGGCGTCGCGGCGATGTTGGGGCAGAAGGGGCTTGGCTGCGCCACCTGTCCGACCTGCGCGTGGGTCGCGACATCGAACACAGCCAATACCGGATTGAACGAAGAGCAGACATAGCCGTACCGGCCATCGGGAGAGAAGATCGTCATGCCCGGACCACCGGGCGTCTTGATGCGCCCCGTCTCCTTGTACGTCGTGGGGTCGAGCACGGCGATATAATCCTCGCCGCGGACCGTGACCCACACCTCCTTGCCGTCCGGCGTGAAGAACGCCTCGTGCGGACTGCGCCCGACATAGGTCGTGTGCTTGACGGTGTTGGTGGCGGTGTCGATCCACGACACGGCGTTCGATCCGATCGACACGACCGCCAAGGTCTTCCCGTCCGGCGAGAAGCCCAGGCCGTGAACCAGCACCTGTCCCTTGTAGAGCGGGGAGAAGTTCATCGGCTGGGGATCGCCGAGTTTGATGACGCCGAGCAGCCGGTTGTCGGCCGGGTCGGTCACCGACACCGTGTTGGAGAATTGTTCAGACGCATAGACGCGGTCGCGGTGGCTGACGGGCATGTCCTTAGCGTTCCACGGCGCCTGCTGGGCCATGGCGAGGCCCGGTGCGGCGCTCATCAGCAAGGCGGCCGAGCGCAGGATGGTCCGGATCATGTCAGTGCTCCATAGGGCTATGGTGGTCGCCGCCCTGCGTCGGGGCTGGCGTCGAAGGCGGTAGCGGCTGGCCGATCGCCAGCTTCATGGCGGCGATCTCCTGCTGCTGATCGATGATGATTTCCTGCGCGATGCGCTTGAGCTGCTCGTTATGGCCGTAGCGCAGCTCCGCCACCGCCATATCGATGGCACCCTGATGATGCGGAAGCATCATCGCCACGAAGTCGCGGTCGACGTCACCGGACGGCTTGACCATCATGCCCGCCATCATCCGGTCCATCGCGACAGACATCATGGTAGCGTAGCCATCGGCGGGGGCGGCCGCGACTGCGCCGGTAAGTAGGGCCGAAGCCGTCAGACCCAGCATCCAATCTCGTCTACGCATAAGCCTCCAGCGCATCGGTCTCGAAAGCGTAGACGATGCTCGTCGGGGTTTATTCCGTGGCCAAAGCCATTTTATCGGTCCTCACCAAAACGATAGTCTCATGCTTCTGCGGTTGGTTGACCGGGTCGCGGTCGGACAGCATATGCGCAGGCACGGCGATGGATTTCCGCCGGGCCATTCGGTCGAACCGCCCTCGCAAGGGCCGATGATTCCTACCAGGCGCCGCAAGGCAGCAAGGAGGAATCGTGCGCGCGACATTTCGCAATCTCTATGACCAGTTCAACATGGCAGCGTTCATTCGCGATCGCCGCACCCATGCCACGTCGGTACTGCGGTGGGCTTTGATCCTGGTCCCGATGGCCGCAGCGGTGGGAACGCTCTGCGCGGCCTTCCTGCGGAGCCTCGACGCCGTAACCCGGCTTCGCTTCGCCTTTCCCTGGCTGCTCTACCTGCTGCCGATCGGCGGGTTCGTGGTCGGACTGCTCTACCATCTGACAGGGCGCTCGGTCGAAGGCGGCAACAACCTCATCGTCGAGCAAATCCACGAACCGGGGGGCGGCGTGCCGCTGCGCATGGCTCCGCTCATCTTCTTCGGCACGGTCGTGACACATCTGTTCGGGGGATCGGCGGGACGTGAAGGCACCGCCGTGCAGTTGGGCGGCAGTCTTGCCAGCGGGTTTGGACGCGCGCTCAGATTGGATGCGGAAGCGACACGCACCCTCCTTATGACCGGGATCGCGGCTGGGTTCGGCGCGGTCTTCGGGACGCCGATTGCGGGCGCGGTCTTTGCACTGGAGGTGCTGGCGATCGGTCGGGTCGAGTATCGCGCGCTGGTGCCATGCCTGGTCGCGGCGCTGGTCGGTGACTGGACCTGTCTTGCCTGGGGCATTCATCACGGCGTCTACCATGTCGATGCGCTGGTGCCGGTCGACGCGCTGCTCGTCGCCAAGGCCGGTGTCGCCGGCATTGCCTTCGGTCTGACCGGGCTGACCTTTGCCGAGGCCAATCACGCGCTGGGCGGATGGTTGAAGCGCGTGATCCCCTATGGCCCACTACGACCCGTTATCGGCGGGCTGGCCGTGATTGCGCTGGTCTGGCTGCTCGGAACCCGCGACTATCTTGGCCTGGGTACGCTCGCCGCGACACCGGACAGCCTGACCATCGCCAGCTTCTTTGGTCCCGATACGCACTCGTGGAGCTGGGCGCTGAAGCTGCTCTTTACCGTCGTGACCCTGAGCGCGGGCTTCAAGGGGGGCGAGGTCACGCCGCTGTTCTTTATCGGCGCGGCGCTCGGCAATGCGCTCGCGCCGATGTTCGGAGTACCGTCGGGGCTATTCGCAGCGATCGGCTTCGTCGCGCTGTTCGCGGGCGCGGCCAACACACCGCTGGCTTGCACGTTCATGGGGATCGAGTTGTTCGGCGCGGCCTATGCGGTGCCGATCGCAGTCGCGTGCTTCGTCGCCTACCTCTGCTCAGGCCACAACGGCATCTACCTGTCGCAGCGCGTCGCTGTGCCAAAGGTACCTGCCGCACACCTCACACCCGACGCGACCCTGCGCGATGCCCGCACGCACCGCGCTTCTCGCCGGCGCACGCGCGCCTGATCCTGTTTCCTGTCGAAAGCCCGTCATGCCCAATCGTTTCACCGTCCATCACCGCGAAGTCGGGATGCTGCGCATCTATCTGAAACCGTCCGACAAGATCGGCCCGCGTCGCTTCTGGGGGGCAAAGCCGCTCTATCGCGAGCTGATTCGCACCGCGAAGGCGGACGGCATCATCAACGCCGTCGCGCAAAATACCCATTACGGCTTCAGCAATCACGAACCGATCCGGGAGAACGGCTCGGAAATTGCCGATCCGCATCTGACGATCTGTGTCGAACTGGTCGGCGATCGCGATCAGCTCGACCTCTTCTGTCGCCGGCATGGAGATCTGATCGGCGACAAGGTGATCGTCTACAAACGACTGGAGCATTGGACTATCACGCGCAAAACTGAGCTAACCAGAGCCTGATCGGCGTTCCCGTAAAGGAAGGATGGTCGGGACGGCTGACGTCCGCAAGGCCCGCTGGACGGCATGGAAGCAGTCGTTTCCCAAAATATGTTCCCGATTGCTCATTCTCAAAATGGCCGGTTGGAGACGGAGAAATGGGACGATCCGGCCGGTGAGATGAATCCGCCTTTGGCATCCGCCCGGAGCGGATGATGTGGGCAGCCATCTCCGATTGCGAGCAGCGCCGGATGATGGCGAGCACGCTGGCAGCTAATTCGAGCACGATGCCGCCCGCCAGTGGCAGAGAGCGTGAGCACAAAATCGCTCCGATGGCGAGCAGACGCCGCCGTGTTTGCGAGCCGCTACACCTAGGAGTACGCGCGACGGACCGCCGGCTCCAGGACGTCGTCATCGATGGAAACCGATACGAACATGGCGACGATGTCGCGGACCAAGGCGTCCGCGCGGGCCGTGTTGGCGGTCCGGCCTCGGCTCCCGACGGTGGATGTCGCCCCTTGATCCAGCAGCGTGCGCACGATCGAGCCGTTGTGGTTCTCCACCTCCCGGGAAAGCAGGTAGACCGCCTCGCCAATGGCGGGCAGGACGCGAGACGAAGCATCGGCGGCGGCGGGGCGAGGGCTGAGTCGGAGACCACCGAGTCGGTCGCCGATCTCGCTGAGCAGATCAGTTTCCAGACGACGCACGTGGCGCTTCGCCAGCTGGAACCTTGGTCTGCGTTCGGCTGGGACGTAGGCGCCTACGAAGGACGACCGGGAGGACAGTTCGGACGGCACGACCCAGCGCACCGTCTCGACCGCATCTGCGACTGGCATCTGCATGGTGGCAAAGTCCGGGAACCTCCGCCGGACGTCTCCGAGCAGTCCCGACAGCTCCCCTGCATGCGGCTTTAGGTACGCGTGGGCACCGCAGATCAGTCGGGTGCCCACGTCGATCATGAACATGACGCGGACCTGGCCTGGCTCCGATCCCGTTGAGCTTCCACCCTGGACCCAGAGATCCACCCATCCGGCGTCGACCAGAAGGCTCCGACCCAATCGTGGACCGCTCTCGGCCACGGCGAAGCCGAGCTTTCTGAGATGCTCGATGCGCCTGCGCAGCGCCGATGCGCTGGGCAGATCCACGGATTCGGCGGCGACGCGGCACCGCTCCCTCAGACGAGCCTCCAGATCGCTTGCCGAAATCGCGGGATGGGCGGCGAGTTCGGCCTGAAGCCATTCCTCGACAGGTTCGGGGAAGCCGTCCCGGATGACGGATCTCGGCACCTGAACCCGTTTCTGCGTGACGAGACCCGTAACGGGCCCGACCTCATCCATCCGCTTCATCAGGCGGACGACATTCGGCCTGCTCATCTCGAGTTCGGTCGCGACGCGCGCAGCATCGCCCCGACGTCCCTCCCGACGCAGCCGGGACAGGACCCTCAGCCGTTCCTCCAGCCGAGCGCGCGACGCCTCGTCCAAGGAAAGCCAAGCATCGACCTCTCGCTCGGGATCGATCCCAGGCCGCTGCGGCTCCAATCCGTCAGACCCTCCGGGGAAGGTGAGCCATCTCTCCACCTCGGCCCTGATCCTTTCGGCACCGATCGCCAGTCCGTCCGCCGTCATGAACTCCCGCTCCTGCATCGACCTGCCGCTACCCCCCGGCAGGTCGCATGACAATACGGTCATTCGAGTTTTCGCAGCGCATGAATGAACATTCATTGACACCATGCGTATAGTCGTTTAGTCAGTCCAGAATAGAAGTCGAAAGTATGACGATGATGATCGGCCGGAGCGGGCGCATGGACATGAAAGGCGACGGCTCAAGCGCCGACGGACACCCGGACACGAGCTGACCGGAAACGGCATCTGACATCAGGGCCGTGTCCGAGAGGGCCCGCCAGTCGAACGAACCTGCAGAAGAAGAAATGCACGAGGATCGCATCGCGATCGGCGAAGCGCCGACGCGCGCGCCGCGGAAGGAAGCCCTCCATGAACGTTCCGAACAACACTTGCATGCTGCTGACCGACAGCGGCGTCATGTACACGCTCCGCCAGTACGGCAGACTGCCGCTGCTCCTCGATGGTTCGGGACGCGTGCTCACGGCCATCGCCCCGGACGGCAGCCTCCGCCTTCCGGATACGGCCACGATCGACCGTCTGGTGGAGAAGGGGCGCCTCCAAGTGGTCATGG
Source organism: Sphingomonas sanguinis (assembly GCF_019297835.1). Classification (NCBI taxonomy): domain Bacteria; kingdom Pseudomonadati; phylum Pseudomonadota; class Alphaproteobacteria; order Sphingomonadales; family Sphingomonadaceae; genus Sphingomonas; species Sphingomonas sanguinis. The sequence continues at coordinate 2,884,421 of NZ_CP079203.1, forward strand.
CCGGAGGGCCGGATTTCTGCCCTCGCGGGAACGGCGGCATGACGGTGATCCATCGGCTCCTCGGTCGTGACGAGGCCATCGACGAGCGCCAGCCGCCTGTGCGGGTGGAGCTCTGCCGTTCCGTGGCGAAGGTGAAGACGGACGCCGAACGGCTCGAAATGTCCGACGCTGCGATGAACGCCGCCGCCGTGACCGTCCTCACCCACCCCGGGCGATCGATGGCTTCGGCGCACCGCATGTACGTCGACGAGGTCAGCCAGCTCTCTCATGCCGGTGACGGTGACGCCATGGGGCCGACCGACCTCCCGACCTTCCGCCACCGGGTGAAGGTCGTGGGAGAGGTGCTCGGACAGATCGCTCCGCATCGGCTCCTGGCTCGCGACGAGAGCTTGCCGACGATCCACTGATCGCCACTACCGAGCGGACAGATGCCGGCCCCGCCGTTCGAGGGCTTCAGCCGCCTTCCCGGAAGGTCCTTCCCCCGGCCGGGGCATGACCGCTCCTTCCTCGACCTCACCGCAGAAGGTGCCGCCATGCTGCACGCCGATCAACGATCCGCTTCGAGCGGTGCCGACGACATCGGCGTCCATGACGACGGTGTAAGGACCGATCCCTTCATCCCCGCCGTCCGGTGCGGCCGTTCGGCTGCATGGGGTGCGTCCGGATCCGGTGCCGTGGCGACCGCTTCCTGCGGGGAGTCCGATCGCGTCACGGCGCGGGTCACGTACGAAACGGTCGAAATGGACGGCTACGTCTGGTTGTCGAGGAACCGCGGAGGCGGCTGGCGCACCATGATCGACGCGCAGACCGGCTTCGCCACCGAAGAAACCTGCTTCATCGAGGACGCGGCCTTCAGTCGCATGCTGCTATCGGGACGCGCCTCCGCGATGCCGATCGACGTCGAAGTGATCGCAGCCTCCCACCGCTGGTTCACGCAGGCGACGCCCGTCGAGACGGGTGCGACGAAGCGCGAAGCATGGCGGGCGTCGACCGCTGGGATCCGGGCATGAGCATGGGATCGGTCCAGGCTCCGACTGACGTGGTTCCGAATCCGGGGGAGGCGGTCAGGGCCGCGCGCGAGCTTGCCATCAGAAAGCCCTCCTTCACGGGCCTGCAGACCCGGATCCGACGCGAACGGCTGATGCCGGTCCAGCCGCTCGTCGAACAGATCCTGGCCATCGAGGACTGGCCGAACACGTTCCTCGACGAGACCCAGGAGCCGGATCCCGGCCGCCTGCGCGTCCGACGACTGGTCGAGGAGAACGAACCCGATGACGATCTCGTCTCGTTGGGTTCGATCAGGATCTCGCATGACGGCCGGTCGCTCAGGACCTTCACGGGCAAGAAGGCGAGCGAGGTGGCGATCATGAACTGCCCCAAGTCGCACCGCATGCTGCACGTGGAGGGCGCTACCGCCGAGAACTACGTGATCAGCCAGCAGGTGGCCCATGCCACGACCGCCATCGTGACCGAGGGGATGAGCGTGCGCTGGGCGGGCGGGCGCCATGACCCGGACGTCGTCCTCTACCGCGAGGGGGGCGGGATCGCCGTCCGCGAGATCAAGCGGGACGAGAACGATCTGCGCGACGCACGACTGCGCCGCAACATCGCCGTCGCCTCCGAGATACTGAGGCGGGCGGGAATCGGTTACTCCGTCGTCTTCCGCCGCGAGATCTTCCAGAGCATCCGCCACCGCAGGAACGCGCACATCTTCGCGTCGAGGGGGTTCGCGCACGTGTCGCGCCGCCAGCTCGACGCCTTCGACGATCGCATCGCGGGTCACGGCCCGATGGCGACGTGGGGCGAGCTCGTCTCGCTGCTCGATCGACGCGATCGCATCGGCGCCGTCGCTTCCGCTCAGGCCCTCGTGATCCGCCGGCGTGTCGAGATCGACCTCGCGCAGCGGGTCCGCGACGACCTGCCGATCACCCTCCATCCCGCCACCGCCATCCACTGAGGAGAACGACATGCTCGATCAGGTCCCCCAATCCATCACCGACGACGCCGGCACGTCCTCCCCCGGAACGGCCGCCGCACGCGAGGGCGCGAGCGGGAGGCCCCGCCTGAGCTTCGTCATGGACCCTTGGTCGCGCACCATCGTCGAATGGCACGTCGTCATCGACGACGCCGCTACCGCGGCGGCCTGACGCCGGGCCGAGGGATCGGTTCACCACATCCGGCGCCGTCGTGGCGCCAGACCGGATCCGGCGCCGCGGTCGGATCGAACGGAGACGCGCGCGCAGCGGTCGGCCGATGGCCGGCGCACGTCCGAAGCACAGGAAAGGCAGCATCATGCGGACGAAGCCCAGCACCGACGACGTTCCGGCCTCCGGCGCCGGAGACCAGACCTACCGCCACCAACCCGGCGCCGACCCCGCGACCATCCCGGATGGCTCAGGCAAGACCCACGCGTCCGGTGAGGACGGCGGGCCCTTGCCGCCCGCCGGTGAAATGCCCGATCACCTCCGGCGCGCCGGCAAGGAGTTCGTCAGGTCGACCGGTCGCGCCTCGAGACCACACGCGAGCGGCAATCCTCCCAAGCAGGCAGCGGCTGGATCGCCGGCCTCCGCCGGATCGCACGGATCGTCCGGCGCCGCCGATCGCATGGATGCGCGACGCTCGGCCGACGAGGCCCTGACGCTCGCAGCGTTCGTGCACCTCGGCGACCCGGATCTCGACGCGCTGGACGGGTACGACGTCTACCTCCGGGCACTGATCCCGATCCGGCACCGCTACGGCGGGGTCAACCTGGGGATGGCGACCCCCACCGCCTTCCGCAGGCGTGTCGACGACGTCCGCGCCGCCCTCTCGTCGGCCGCGGAACAGGATCGGACCGCAACGCCCACGATCCACTAGGCGGCCGGGCCGAGGGGGCGGTCCAGGCCGCTCCCTCGGCCGAGGCTTGCCGATCAGCCGCACGCGGCCCGCCGCCAGCCGTGCGCGGCGTCCATCCGCCCTGTTCCAGTCGGCGCGGGCGATCGGAAGGAGAGCAAGACGACATGGAACCGTACTACCGAAACGACCGCAGCATCATCGTGCGCATCAGGGGCGTCGACCACCACTTCCACGGATACCTCAGCGGCCGTCACGATCTGCGCAACGCCGTGACCGGGATGCCATTCGTGACGAAGGGGCCGGACGGGGTGACCGGTCTGCTGACCGACGCCGGCTTCGACGACCTGCTCGAGAGAGGGGAGCTGACGGTCGTCTCCGCCCGCTCGCCGGATCGGGTCCGCATCCTCAACGATGCTGCCGAGCTGACCATGGCGGAGGCGCGGGAGATCGATCCCGAGGTCGACAAGATGCTCGCTCAGATCGAACTGCTCGACGCCGCCGGAGTGAAGAACGGATCCAAGGCCATCGAGACCTTCCTCGATCGGGACGGCGGCTGGACCGATCGGCACAGGGCGGCGTGGGGAGATCACGATCTGCCCGGCACGATCAAGAGCTGGCGGTCGAAACGGGGCGTACCGGGATGTCGACACCCTCGCCAGATGATCCGGCTCAATGGGAAGCTGGCGAGATCGCGGTGGACCGACGTCGAAGAGGAGATCCTCTGGAAGCATGCGCTCACCCACAAGACGGTGAATGGCGGCACTTCCACCGCCTGGTCGCTGTACTGCGACGAGATCGGACTCGTGAATGCGGGTCGCCATCCCGTGCATCCCGCTCCGGCCAAGCCGTACAAGGCCGTGTCCGAGCGCACCTTCTACAGGCGTGTGCGCCAACTGCTCGATGCCGACACCGAGCAGACGAAGAAGGGCAAGGCCGCCCTGGAGCAGGACTGGCGTGGCGCGGGGCGACCGCTCACTGCGGATCATGTCATGCAGCGCGTCATCGTCGATCACACCGAGATGGACGTGTTCGTCGTGGACGACACGCGGGAGATGGTTCTGGGGCGTCCATGGCTCACCCTCGCCATAGACGTCCGCACCCGTGCCATCGTGGCTCACGTCATCACCTTCGTGCCACCCTCGATCTGGACCGTGGGAGAGATCCTGCGGCGGATGGCGATGCCGAAGCGCCCACCTGCGGAGCTGCTGAAGCGCCATCCGATCCTCAGGCGGCTGCGCGGAAGGCCCGACCAGATCATCGTGGACAACGCGACCGAGTTCCGGTCCCTCTTCTTCGAAGCCGCCGCCCGAGGGCTCGGCTTCTCCATCAGGTACTGTCCGGTGAAGAAGCCGCGCTATCGCGCCATCTGCGAGCGCGCCATCGGCACGGCCAACGCCGCGATCTGCCAGGAGATGAGCGGTCGCGTGCTTCCGATCGCCGAAGCGCGCCATCTCGACTACGACGGCGAGGGACAGGCCGTCGTGATCATGGACGAGCTCGAGGCGGTCGCGAACTGGTGGGTCGCGGAGTACAACACGGAGCCGCATTCGGGCATCCGGGACGAGGCTCCGGCCGACGTGTTCCAGCGCGAGGCCGCCCGACACGGCATCATGAACTTCCGGGATCTGGACCGCTTCCGGCTCGAGACCATGGACATCGTGCCCGAGGCGGAGGTCGATGCGGGCGGCATCACCCGCTGGGGGCTGCGCTGGCAGCACGCCGCGCGCGTTCCCGAACTGCTGAACGACCTCGTCAAGGCCGAGCCGGGCAGGCGGCGGCGGCAGGACGCCGCCGCCAAGGTCATGTTCCGGTTCGATCCGATGGACCTCTCCAGGATCTGGGTCTGGAACCGCATCGGTCAGGAGTACGTCGAACTCGAATGCGCCGATCAGGAGTACGCCCGAGGGATGCCGCTCGCGTTCCACCTCGATCTGGCGAGGCGCGCCGCAGAGAGGAAGCTCCGCTTCAACACCTCCGCCGATCGGATCGCGGTGCGCAGCCGCCGCATCGCGGCGATCCGTTCGATCGACCCCAAGGCCAAGGCTCGCAGCCGCGCCGAGGTGGCCCGGCTGAAGGAGATACCCCGTCTCAGGGCGATCGTCGGAAACATCATCGATCTCGACGTTCACAGCTCGCATCCGGGCGATCTGGAAGGCTTCATCACCGCGGATCCGGCGAGCTACACCGCGCTCGACATGGAGATCCTCGGCAAGCGCAAGGGTATCGAGGACGGCGGCACGCCACCCGACCCAACCGTCGATGCGGAGCCGGACGCTGCGGCAGGCGCATCTCGCACCCGGCGCGGGCGGCTGACCCGGGGAGGCCTCCGGTGAGTGGTGGGTGGGACTTCGCCGCTCCGGAACACGAATCGCCCCGTGACCGCAGCCGTCGCATCGGCTCGGCGAAGAGCGTGTTCGACGCTATCCGGTGCGACTTCCCCCCGCATACGGATGCCGCAGAGGACATCCTCTCCGTGATGCACGGCGCGGAGGGCCGAACGCCTGGCAGCCCTTGCGGCGGCGGCTTCCTCGTCGCGCCGATCGGCACCGGCAAGAGCGAGACGCTCAGGATGGCGGAGCGGGAGGCGAACGCCGACGCGCCGGAGGGAAGCCGGCCGGCGCTCAGGATCGAGATCGGCGTGCGCGGTACGACCGACACGGTTCCGCAGGCGATCCTCGCGGCGTTCGGCGCCAAGCGGCCCGATGCGGGCACCGAGCCCGTACAGTGGGATCGGGCGGTAGAGATGATGCGACGGCACGATGTCCGCATCCTTCTCGTCGACGAATTCAATCGGGCGGCCCGCCGCCCGACGATGAGCGCAGCCATCGCGCTCTCGATCCAGGAGCGCATAATGGACGCCTCCGTATGCCCGGTCGTACTTGCGGGCAGCGAGAAGGCCGGCACGGTGCTGCGCGCCGCGCCTTCGGTCCATGAGCGGCTCGACGACTGCATCGACCTGCCGCCCCTCGTCTGGGAGCGCGCCGCCGACAGCGAACTCATGCGCGAGTTCCTCGCCGAGATCGACGAGACGATGGTGGACGAGGGGCTCGTCCTTCGACCGGCCCGCCTCGCCGATGGAGACGTTCCAAGGCTCCTCTGCCGTGCGTCGCGGGGCAAGCTGCGCGCGATAGTCAAGACGGTCCGGACCGCGCTCGTGCTGGCGCTCCAGCGGGGCGGAACGTCCATCGTGAGGGACGACCTCGCGGAAGGCGTGCGCCGATACTGCGTCCGGCAGCAGCTCGTCGCCCGGAATCCCTTCGACGATCCCAGTGCGTCCTTCGAAACGGGGAGTACCAGGGTCTCGGGCGAGGGACCGCGCGTGGACCACGAACACGGCGAAGAGTCCGCCTTCGACCACCTCGGCGGCCAGGGGGACTGACGTGTCGATCGAGACGCTCGTCATCCCCAAACCCGGCCAGTCCCTCGGCGGGCTGGTCATCGAGGGTGCGGCAGCCTTGGGCGAACGCACCATCCGCGGACTGCTCGCCGATGCCGGCACGTCCCTCTTCGGCCTGGTGCACCATGCCGCGGGCCGGGAGGAACTCGCCTCGCTCGCGAAAGCACTCGATCTCAGGACGGAGGATCTCGTCGCCCGTCGACATGGTCCGCTCGCAGGCGAAATCCACCGGCGCTGCTACTTCGGCGTGCCGATCGACGGTAGGATGATCGAGAAGCGCATCCGCCGCTTCGCTCCCGCCACCCTCGTGTCCGAGCCGTGGCACCGGGCCTCCTGGCAGATCCGGCCGCTGCCCTTCTGCGAGACGTCCTGGACCCTGATCACGGACGCCTGCCATGCGTGTGGATCCCTTCAACGGTGGTCGCGCGCCTGGGGGATCGAGCTCTGCGACGTCTGCACCCAGCCCCTCTGCGAAGGATCGACCGCACCCGTCCCCGCAGTCCTGCGCCCACGGCTTCGCCTGGCAGCGGGCCTGCTGCACCAGCAAGCGTCACGGCGGAGCGAGAGCATGGCGGCTCTCCCGGATAGCCTCAGGATGCTGGGTCCGGGGGGATGCTTCGACGTGCTGTGCGCGGTGTCGGGCGTGCTTGACCCCACGGTGCGGGCGACCTGCAACCCGCAGATGCCTGCCGACATGGCGGAGCCGAACCGTACCATCGACGCGATAGCCGGAGCATGGGACATGCTCATGGGCTGGCCGGACGCGGTGCTCCGTCACTGCGATGCGAAACTCGCCCGCAGGTCTGGGCGGCACGGAGACGGCAACGACGGCGCCACGACGATGCTGCTGTCGCTGGACGCACGGAACGGGGTCTCCCCACCGCTGGGGAGCGCGATCGGTCAACTGCGCGCCGCCGCCCTCGAACGGCAGGCCGGGCATGTGGAAGCCCGTGCCTTCGTCCGCCTTTCCGGCCTGAAGGCCACCGAGGTTGTGCGGCGGAGGCGGGCGGGAACCATTCCGTCGATCCTGGGTCTGACCGACGCAGGAAAGGTCGTGCCCCTACTTCCATTGGATGCGGCCGAGCGTTCGCGAAGCATCCTGATGGGTTCGATGATGGCGGAGCATGCCGCTTCCCGGATCGGATGCACCTACCGCGGCGTGGAGGAACTGATCATCGTGGGGCTCCTGACCCGCTCGGCCTCCTCGATCCGCGACGTCGATGGTAGGCTGCATGTCGAAGGTGCCAGCTTGGACGACCTGCTTGCGACCTTGGCCGAGCAGTCAGCGGTGCAGGAGGATGGCTTCGACGTTCCACTGAAGCGCGCGATGTGGGGGATCGGCGGAAGGCTGAAGCCCTGGAGCGCCGTTCTCAGGGCGTTGGGCGACGGAAGGCTGCCGTTCGTGATGAAGTCCGGTTCGCGACCGCTTGCCGAGCGCGTCGTCCTGCGTCGCAACGATGCCATCGCGCTGCGCGGTATCGAGTCGGACTTCGACGATGCCGATCGCCGCTTCGATCCGTGGATGTCGAAGAGCGACGCCTTCGCGGTCCTCAACACAGAGGCAAGGTTCGCTGACGGCCTGCTCGACGAATGGCGCACCTGCCAGGGGCCCGAGCGTACTGTACCCCTTTCCGAGATACTGAAGCTGGCGGAGCGGCTCATCTCCTTGCGTGAGATCACTGCTCTGACAAGAGGCACGGCGTCGGCTTCGGCCAGGAACTTCGCTGCGCGGCGCACGGCCGTCTCGGGAGGACCGTTCCACCATCGAGCCGCGACACTCGCCGTCCTCAACCTCGATCGGCAGGGCTGACGACGCCCGTATCAGGATTTCGGACGTCAGCCTTGCTCAGGCCGCCCCGCAGCCCGACCTGGTAGACCTTCGTCGCATCCGCAACTGGCTTCCGACGTTTCAGCCCGCACAGGGAAAGAGTGGTCAGCAGGCCGCCTTGCGGAAGCGCCGACTGCCGGGATGCTCGTCGCCTTTCTGCTGAAGGCGCGCATGGCCGACATCCGCCGCTATCGCGAGGTTCTTGGCGAGCGGATCTCTCGTCGCTGCCGCACGTCGCCAGCACCTCGACCTTCGTGGTGATGGAGACGATCCACGACGCGCCGGTGTGAATGCCTTCCGGATTGAGAGCAGGTGGCACGTCTCGCCGCTGGTCATCACGGCGGCCGGTCGTACGCTGAAACCGCGATCCCGAGCGAGAATGCGACGGACGTAGCGCTGGAGGGAGAGGGGAGGCTGCCGGGCCCAGACATAAAGGGGCGGGGACCGCCTCGCGGCTCCGATCCAACGCCATCGCCTGTAGAAGCGATCGAAGTGCCGTTTCCGGGTTGGTAGGGTGCCGGGGCAAGGGACGGGGGGAACTGCGCGTCGGAAGTCCGCCCCGTCCGGCGCGCCTAGTTGCTGTCGCTCTTGTCGGAGGCGACGACGACGATGCCGACGACCACCGCCGCGGCGACGAGAGCGGGAACCAGGACGTTGCCGACCAGCTTGCTGCCGTCCTTCGTCCTCGTGACGGCCCGATGCGACTTGGCCAGCGACAGCGCCGCCGCCGGATTGGTCGGCGCGGCCGATGCGGCGGAGGTGGTCGCGATCAGCGCGGTGGTGATTGCGGCGATGACGTACTTCTTCATGCATTGTTCTCCGGTGAGGTTTGCCGTGGGATGTCGTCCGTCGGCGATTGTCTCGCTCTTGGCCTCGAAGGCGTTCCGGCGTTTACCGCCCCCTCGTCGATCGATGGGGCGTCCCTTCTCGTTCGAAAGGCGGCCGGCGAGGGCCTTCCAGGCAACGAGATGCTCTCGCCGCACCGAAGACGTTGCCGACCAGGCTCCGCCTCAAACGCGATCGCTTCACGCCGACGCCGTGCGGCGCCCGATCCGTGCGGTCCGGCGCAGGACTAAGGCGCATTCGGGAGATCGCGCGAGATCGCACCTGATCGCGAAGGCGTCTGCCAGGCTGGCGCCACTAGCTTGATCGCGGACCTCATTCTTGCGCGGCCGCTGAGCGCGCCGCGGTCAAGCCGATCCCGCCCGTCATGAGCAACGGTGCGGCAACTCGCTCCTGTCCGCCATGCGACCGCAACCGGATCGAGCAGCCGCTCTCCCGATTCAGGCCTGAAAACAAGCGATCAGCGGTCCCGTCCGTGCGACGAACGGGCGGGATGACGATGAGGTGGGTCGGGGATCGTGCCGTCTATGCCCATGCGGGATGATCGGCCTCCACGTCGTCCGAAAGGAGGCCTGGGACGGATCCGGATCCCGTCACACCGGAGGTGCGTCGCGTCCGACACGCGGAACGCACTCGCTCATGCATGCTCTTGGATTGGAGATCGATAAATGGATGACATCTCTGCGATCATCTACATCTTCGCGTCGTTGCTCGCCGTCATGGCGCTTATCGTCGTGAGCTACCTGATGACGCTTCTGAAGAGCGGGAGGGCCGACGGATGATCAAGGCCATCTCGACTCCCGCGCGCCTCAGACCGCACGACGTCGGCGACTTCGAGCCGCTAGGCGCTTCGCCACGTCGCTTGATCGAAGGTCGGCGTTCGCCGGGTTCGGCCGACAGTGGTCCGTTCGGGCGACCCTGTTCGACGTGGCGGCGTCGGCATGGAAGGGGCTGGACGCCTCTTCGTGCGGATCGTCGTCATGTCTGATCCCGCGACCGAGGCGTCCTGCGCACACGCATTTCTCGAACTGCTTCTCGACGGCCGCACCCTGGGGCCGGAGGTCGTCGTGACCGGAGGTGGTAGGCTGGATGCCGGGAACCGCGCGCGGATGGTTCGACACGCCATCACCTCGGCCGTCGACGTGCTGCACCTCGCGTTCGGATCGGGACGGGCCAGACCCCTTGACGACGTCACGTTGTTCCTGCCGCGTTTCGGCCGATGCGATGTGCAGGGCGGATGTCGGCTCTGGATGTCCGCGTGCGGCGGGAAAGCCACCATCGTGCCCCCGTCGGATGTAGGAGGATCCTTCCGCCTCACCGCGCATGGCATCGTGCGCCTGACGGATGCACCCGGGAGCGACCGGCTCGAGGGCCTTGCACGGGCCCGAGTCTGGCTTGCCGATCGCGTCGCCCGAGCGGGAAGCGCGTTCGACGACGTCACCGGCCGGGGCGTCCCGGAGGCGGCGTGATCGAAGCGTCCGTCGATCCGCTGGAAGGAGCGGATCGACGGACGGAGGTGCTACCGTGATCATCCCGAGTGGATCCTCGTCGATGACGGCGGTTCATTTCCCCTCGGTTCACCGCGTGCATCCATGCGGTCTTCGCCGACCTGCCCTCCCCGAGATCGATCCGGCGACCGGCGGCCGTACGGCGCCGCCGACCGCTTGCAATGTGCGCCTTGCAGGCGATGGCGGAGGCGCGACGTAGCCCCCACTGCGGCTCCAGATGCCCTTCATCGGCGAGCATGTGAGGTGACGCCGCGGTCGCTTCGTCTGTCGCACGATGGCGTACGATGACCCCCACAAGCCGCATCGGCCGTCGGCCTCTTCCGGGTTCGACGCCTCGATCGGATCGATTGCTCGACGAGCGAAGCAGCCTCGCTGGACCGTGGTGCTCGCCTTCTACAACGAGGAATCCGAGATCGGGACTACGTTGCGCAAGCTGTGTCTCCAGTCCGAGCCGTTCCGTCTCGTTCTCGTCGATAACGGGTCGACCGATGGCAGCGTCGAAACCTGCGTGAGGGCCTTGCTCGGTTGCGATATGGACTACGTCATCCTTCGTCACGACTTGGTAGCGGGTCAGACGGCAGCGCTCTCACGGGGCTTGGAGGCCGTCGAGACCGAATTCGTCGCCACGTGCGACGCGGACACCTTCTATCCCTCGGACTACCTGCGCAACGCGGAGGCGCTCCTCGACGAGGGCAGCGAGGGGGTGGTGGCCGCATGCGCCTACTACTCCCCGAAGAATCGCGGCTTCCTGCGTCACATCGCAGCCGCTCTACATCAGGTCGGCATCTCACGGTTGCTGCCGCGACAGGCGCATGTCGGTGCTGCCGGACAGTCCTTCCGAACCGCCGCGCTGAGACGCGCGGGCGGGTACTGCCAAGTGAAATGGCCGTATCTGCTGGGCGACCACGAGATCATGCACAGGGTCTTCAAGCAGGGGGGACAGGCGATGTCGCTGTCGCACTGGTGCAGTCCCTCAGACAGACGCACCTTTCCGCTGAGGTGGTCGCTGACGGAGCGCATCCTCTACCACGTCGTGCCGTTCCCCGCGAAGGATTGGTACTTCCGCTGGCTTGGACGTCGCTTCGAACGGAGAGGGCTCTTCGCCGCCCGCCTGCGTGAACGTACGTGGGAGATGGGATCCTGACGACTCCGGCTGCTCCGCCCGAAGTCACGAGCGGATGACGTCTCCCGCAGGCCCGGGTGAGGCTTCGATCCACCTGATCCGCCGTTCCACCCCGACCGCCATCAACATGGATGGATGACCCGCGATGATGAATGATCTTCTGCTCGCCGCCTTCAGCATGATAGCGCAGAGCACTGCGAACTGCACGCAGAGCGGGGACGGTGTGCCTCTCGAGGTCGAGGTGGACGGATGGAAGGACCGTGCTGGTCGGGTGCGGGTGGAACTGTATCCTGACAACGACCGGGACTTCCTGGCCGACGACGGCAAGCTCCTTGCGGCAGGAAAGACGTTTCGTCGGGTGGACGTCGCGACGCCGCAGTCCCCGCGCGTATCGCTCTGCATCATGGCTCCGGCAGCCGGCCGGTATGCGCTGGTCGTGCTCCACGACCGCGACGGGAACCACAAGTTCGGTCTCGTGCCCGACGGCGTCGGCTTCGGCGGAAACCCAAAGCTCGGCTTCTCCAAGCCCAAGGCTGAGGCTGCGTCGGTGACGGTCTCCCCAGGCGGCACTCGCACGCGCGTCGTGTTGAACTACCGCCGCGGCTTGTCGATGCGTCCGTTGGAGTGAGTCTTCTCGCTATCGGCCGCCGACCGGTTCGTCCGCGCTGGGCAGCTTCAGGCGCTCTCCAGCGAGAACGAGGGGCGCCATGTCCACACCTGTGGCTGCGGGCTGGACCGGAGCTCCCGCGAAGGATTTCGACGACGTCAACACGATCGGGTGCAGCTTGAACGACGCTCCGGCCGTGCCTGTGAAGAAAGCCGCTTCGGAACCGCCGAGCTTCGGATGGACGCGCCGTGCGCCTGTCGCGCTGCCGCAGCAGGCGGGCCATCCGGACGATCGTGGACGCAACCCTCTCCGACCGGGCCCCCATGAGCAATGTCGGCGTGCCGGATAGGGTGGGAGCCAGCGCCGCATCGCTTCGACTTTGACGGGAGGTGGCCGGGCATGCCGCGGGCACAGCGTCGCGGGATCCTCGATCGCCGTGGCGACGCGTCCGACACGGTGCCCGCGTCGAGGACGTCAGGTTCGAAGGACGAGGATCCGCCGTGGTTCGTCCGTCGCCTCAGAACGGCCGCCTGCGCCTCGCATGGCCCAAGCGGCCCTCGGTTCCCGGCGACGCCTGCTGGGGCGGGTGGGTCCAGAGGTGGACCAGCCATGTGCGTCCGTCGGCGACGATCGGCGGAAGGTTGCTCCACTGCGGACCGGAGAAGATGGGCTTCAAGGGGCGTGCCAGGGGTTCGTACATCGTGACGAGAACGAGATCGGCGTGAGCCTGCGCACGGCGGACCGCGGCGGCCGGAGCCTTCAGGTAACAGAGCATCTCGCACATGGTCACGAGCGAAAACCTCCTGCCCTCCAGCGATGGGACGTCCTCATCGAAGTCGGCCTCGATGAAGTCGACGGACGGCAGAAGGATGCGCGCCCGGGCAATCGCCCTGGCTGCGCCTTCGAGGCCTGTCACCTCCTCGGCGACGTCCATCAGGAAGCGCGTCTGCAGGCCTTCGCCACAACCGATCTCCAGAACGGAGGAGATCTCCGGAAGATGTTCCTCGATACGCCTGTTCGTAGCCGCGAAGCGGGCCTGTTCCCGGTCGCTGGAAAGGCGCCACGGGTCCGGCATCTCGTAGAGTTCGTTCAGTATCTCCAAGCCACCTTCGAATTGACGGCGTCTGACCTTCCATCGCCGGATAGCCTTCCGGAGTCTTGCTTGCAGGGATGTGTCCACGATCATTGCGCGAGCCCGGATAATCTGTTTCAAGAGCATGCGACGGGTACCAACCGATCAGCTCCATCCGACCCATTGACGAAGCAGTGGCGGGACCACCGCACTACGGATCCGCGGGATCCGTCCGGCGCGCTGGCCCAGGTCCGCTGCGGCAACGAGGATCAGGATGATGACCGCATCACTGCAGCGTTTCGCAGGCGGGAGGGCGATGCGGAGAGGCGCCGCGCTATGGCGCCGATGCGAGCCCATCGTGGCGCCGTGGTTCGGCGTCGTCGCGACAGCGGCGACCATCGCCTTGATCATGCGGCAGCTGCGCGGCCAGGACGCGCTGAGCCTCGTGGGCGCGATCCCCGCGGATCCCGCCTTCTGGCTGGTGTGCGTGGCGGTCGTCCTGACCGAACCGGTGTGCGACTGGATCGCGCTCCGCCGCCTGGAGAGGATCGGGCGGGAAGCCGTCGTACCCCTGGTGCGCAAGCAGACGTTGAACGATCTGTTCTTCGGCTACGTCGGAGACGCGTACTTCCTGATCTGGCTGCGCCGCAGACTCGGAGATCCCCGACGCGCCTTCACGATCGTCTGCGACCTGTCCGTAGTCTCGTCGCTCATGAACACGATCGTCACGCTTGCGCTCCTAGTGGCGATGTGGGCACCGCTGAGCGCGATCACCAGCGGGTACGTGGGCGTCCGGGGAGGTGTCGGACTGCTCGGCATCGTCCTGGTTCCCGTGGCGGTGCTCGCTTGGAACCGCGTCCGCGCGCGCAGCGCGTCGGGGCTGGTGACGATCATGCTGCTTCAATCGCTCAGGACCGTTGCCGTCGCCGCAGGCATCGCGCTGGCTTGGCACCTCGCGCTCCCTGCCGTTTCGCTCTCGGCGTGGATGCTGCTGTCGGCCGGTCGGATGATCGTCTCCCGCATCCCCGTCATACCGAACAAGGATCTTGCGTTCGTGGCCTGCGCCGGCCTGTTCGCCGGACAGCGGCCCGAGGTCGTCCCGATGATCGCGAGCGTGACGTTCCTCCTGCTTGCGCTTCAGGCCTGCTTCGCGATCATCACCTTCGTTGGTCCGCTGCCTCGGCGCCGATAGCGCGGGGCCGTGCGTCGTCGACGTCCGGGGCCTTGCGCTCCTCTCGTGCAGAGAATCGCCTGCAAGCCTCGTCCGGGTCGCGATCCATCACCAACTATGCGGGACGCGATCTCGATGTCTCGCGTCGGGGAGGGTCCGCGGTCGCGGCTGTGGTGCATGTACCCGACGCACCATGACCCGGTCGTCCTGCGTCGTCCAACGCCCTCCTGCAGCGGCTGCGGCAGGTCGCCACGCTTCCTGCCGTTGGCCGTATAGCCTTGAAGGGGCGGTGTCTTGCCGGCTGAGCGGCTGCATCCCAGGTGCCGCTGGAAGCCGGGACGTTGGTGATGGGTCGATGATGGGCAACGACCGCCGGGCGCGCGAGGGCGACTGCAGGCAGCACCTTCCCGTGCGGCTAGGCGGTCTGAGATCTGCTTTCGTCCGATCGCCACGTTATCGCCGCGTTGAAGACGATGCCGACGTCGTAGTAGAGGGAACCGGCGTGTAGCCACCCATATCGAGGTCCATCGAGTACGTCCGCGAACGCGGAGCGCGGGTCCTCGATAGGGTACCCGCCCGCTAGGACCGCTTCTTCGTGCCCTGGGAAATGCGGAAGGTCATGTTCGCCTTGAACCTCGCGCGAAGATCTTCCAGCGTTCCGGTGCCGTAGATCCTCACGGCCTCCGCTGCCGTCATGAACGTCCCTTTCGGCCTAGCGGTCTGTCTGGAAGAGGCGCTTGCCGAACCCTTCGTAGCTTTCGGGGTGGAGGTCGTTCCGGCCGACTTGCTCCTCGACATGCCAGGTGCTCCGGCCGCGCCGCTCGCCGATCGCATCGCATCGGAGAATGCGGCGCCGCCAGGACCGGATTTCGTTCTGTTCTCCGGTCGTCGGGAAACCCTGTCCGATATGCCCTTCACGACCATGACGACGCGCTTCCTCCGATAGGATGAATTGGGATCGGCTCACGGCTCGCTCGGCAGCGCAGCAGATCGCGATGCTCGGCGCGGATGCATCGATCGCGCACCGTCCGATGCGCTCCCTCCTGACAACCGACCGTTCGGTCGCGGAGCCGTTCGTCCGAGATGCATGACGTGGGCCGGTCTCGCGACCGGCCCACGATCCCCCGAGGGCTTGGGGATCTCAGAACTTCTGGCGGATGCCGAGCATGAGGGAGGCGGACGATGCGCGCGGCTTGTACGTCTGCGTCACCACCGGTCCGCCCGTCGTGGCTCGGTTCTGGCTCGTGAAGTCGAGGGCGGAGGTCCGCGAGTAGCGTCCGGCGAGCTCCAGCGTCGTGGTCGGGGTCAGCTCGTAGCCAGCGCCCGCGTCGAGGTGCCAGCGGAGACCCCAGTCACGATCCCTGATCCGAGTGCCGGCGATCCGCGCCGCCTGCGCCTGCGTCGTGGCGGTAGCGGGCACGGCCAGCCGCGTCGCGCGCAGGTCCACGCGCGACGCACCGATGCCGGCGCCGACGAAGGGCTTCAGGCGGCCTTCCGAGTTGAAGTCCACGTAGCCGGCCACGCCGATGTCGAGCGACTTGACGCGACCCGAACCGGCGAACGCGCGATCGCTCAGCCGCGCGGAGTTCAGTGACGCGGTGTTGTGGCCGACCGTGCCCTCGAGCCTGAAGCCGCCGAAGTCGTAGCCCATGCCGAGCTCGCCGGTGAACCCGGGCTTGGCGTCGATGTTGCGTGGGAGCACGCCGATCGCAGTGGGCGTCGTCGCCCCGGGGCGGGCCGGGGTCGCGACCGTCGCGGGCTTGGGGCCCTTCAGGTCGGCGTCGAGCTGAATGCCCGCCCGGGCGACCGCGTACGGCCCCGGTTCGGATTGCGCCGACGCCGACGGCGCGGCCAGAAGGGAGAAGCCGGTCGCCAAGGAGAGCGGCGCGAGACGGAGAATGGTCGTGGAGAACGACATGGTCGGGGACATCCCTTTGGAAGATTGAGAGAACGAGGTTCGAAATTGTGGCGCGCTCGAGTGCTCGTGCCGCTACGACCACCCGACGAAGCCGCGGCGGAAGCGCCTCACCCCGAAGTCGTCCGAGCGGCGCCCGGCCTGATCAAGGACTCCATCCGAAGTTCGCTTCGTGTGAGGCGATGAGGGCACGACTTCGTCACCGCGTGGATGCTGGATGATACGGATGAAGTGACCCTCGGCGTTTCAGAACGGAGGCGCGGGGATTCCCTGGGAATGATGCAGGACGCCGGTATCCGGCTCGATCGTTCTCGAAGGCGACGACGAGCAGAGGCCGTGGTCAATCTCGTCATGTGCGCCGACGACTTCGGACGAAGCGCCGCGATCGACGACGCCATCGTCGAACTCGCGGAGCGCGGTCGCCTGGGCGCGGCCACGGTGATGGTCGGAGAAGCGAAGCTCTGGCGCAGCTGCGCTGCCCTCAAGCGCGTCGGCACCATCGAGATCGGCCTGCACGTCGTCCTGAGCGGCGACGTTTCGGCGGAAGGCAGAGCCACCCTCTCCGGCGGGTATGTCCCCCGCGACATCGACGGACTCACGCGGGCCGCGCTGCTGCGACGGCTCCCGTTGGATCGGATCGCCCTCGAGGTGGTCGCACAGTTCGACGAGTTCGAGAGGGTGTTCGGACACGCTCCGCACTTCGTGGACGGCCACCAGCACTGCCATATGCTTCCGGGCATCCGGGAGATCGTGCTCCTGACGGCGGCGCAGAGGAGCCCCTCCTGCTGGGTGCGGTCATGCGAGGAATCCCTCGCATCGCTGATCCGACGCGGCGTGGACCGCGGGCGGGCTCTGCGCAGTGCGGTCCTGTCGCGCGGGATGCGGGCGTCGGCACGGGCACTCGGCCTGCGGGCGAACGACGGCTTCGCGGGACTGTACGACCTCCGCGATCCGCTGAACTACCATCGTCGCCTACCGCGCTTCATGGATCACGCCTCCGGCCCGAACCACCTCGTCATCTGCCATCCGGCGCGAGCCGCGGATTCCGGGGACGCCATCGGACCCGCGCGGGTGGCGGAGTACGATTTCCTCAGCCGGGCGCCGATCGAGCTTCTCGCGGCGGATCGCGGACTGTCGCTCGGCGCCTTCAGGTGACGCCGTCCGAGGCCTCGCCGGCGACGGCATCCGGTCGGGCGGTCTGGCCTACGCTGTCGATCAGGCGGGGCGGCCCGCGTGCCGTAGCCTCGTGGCTGCCCGGGGCCGTGGTAATGATGTTCGTGGGGTGGCAGCTGGCCCATTTCGGCTATCGCGACCTGATCGGCATGCTGCCGTCGCGGCCCGGCTTCTACGTGGCGCTGATCATGCTCTACCTGACCCTTCCCGTATCGGAGATGGTGATCTTCCGGCGGGTCTGGGGCGTGCCCGCGAACGTCCTGTTCCCGCTGCTGAGGAAGGCGGTCATCAACGACGTGGTCCTGAGCTACGGAGGAGAGGTCGCGCTGTACGCCTGGGCGAGGCGCAGCCTGGACGGACGGATCGCGCCGTTCGGCGCCATCAAGGACGTGAGCGTGCTTTCCGCCGTGGTCGGGAACCTCGTGACGCTCGTCACGATGATGATCATCGCGCCGCTCGCGATCCGCTACGTGCCGCCAGACACGATCGTGCCGACTGCGGCCTCCGTTCTGCTGCTGCTCGTCGCACCGCTGCTGGTCCTCGTGTTCTCCCGCCGGGTCTTCAGCCTGCCGGGAGACGATCTGCGCTTCATCGCGAGGGTGCACCTCGCGAGGCTGGTGGCTTCCCTCGTGCTGACGGCTATGTTGTGGCGGATGGTCCTGCCGGGCGTGGCGCTGAGCTACTGCATCGGGCTTCTCGCGCTGAGGCTGTTGGTGTCGAGATTGCCGCTGGTCCCCAACAAGGACATGCTGTTCGCGTCCATCGTGGTGCTGGTCGTCGGTCATGACAACGCGGTGGCCGTTCTCATCTCGCTGACCGCAATGGCCTTCCTCGCCTTGCACTTGGCGTGCTTCTCCCTCCTGACCATCGCCGGGATGCTCCGTCGGCATCTGACGGCGCGTCGGTGGTGTCGCCTTCGCCGCTCACCGGTTTTCTGGTGCCGCCGAGCGCGCGTCGCGCAACGCAGGAATTCCGGCAAGAGTCTTGCCCGGCTGGCGACTCCGGTTTCTACCCCTGGACGTTGGCGGCGACCCGGTTCGCCCGTGCGACGCGCCCGGGCTCCGCGCGTGCCGTCAACGGCGCCCGGCCTGAGCGGATGAGGATCGTCGACGTAAGCGGCTTCTACGCGGCCGGAGGGGGAGGCGTCCGCCGCTACGTGGAGGCCAAGCTCGCCTATGCCCACGCCAACGGCGACGAGGTGATCGTCGTCGCCCCCGGCGCAGACGATCGTCTTGAAGGACGCCGCGGAGGGGCCGTGCGCTGGGTGGCGGCGCCCCGTTTCCCTCTCGATCGCCGCTACCGCATGCTGGTGAATGCCGGACCGATACATCGGCTGCTCGACGAACTGCGCCCGGACATCGTCGAGGCGTCATCTCCGTGGCGCACTGCCGCGATCGTGGCGGAATGGGGCGGCGATGCGCCGAAGCACTGGATCATGCACGCCGATCCGCTTGCCGCATACCCGTACCGCTGGTTCGATCGGCTCGTAAGCCATCGGACGATCGATGCCGGGTTCGGTTGGTACTGGCGCTACATGCGCCGGATGGCGCCGGCGTACGCCAGCATAGTGTGCCCCAACGGTTGGCTGGCCTCCAGGCTTCTGAAGGGCGGCATGCCTCAGGCATGCGCGATACCTTTCGGCGTGGAGCCGGGCGTGTTCTCCCCCCGACTCCGCGACGAGGGACTGCGACGCCGCCTACTCGCGGCCTGCGGACGATCCCCGGACGGCCTGCTGCTGCTGGGTGTGGGCCGACACTCGCCCGAGAAGAACTGGCCGCTCGCCATCGAGGCGGCGCGGGTGGCGGGAGCTTGGCGCGAGGTCGCATTGGTGCTGGTGGGCGACGGACGAGACACGTCCGCCGTCCTCCAGGCGGCGGCCGGCAATCCGCACGTCCGCCTGCTGGCGCCGACGTCGGATAGGGCTGCGTTGGCCGGGCTGATGGCCAGTTCGGACGCTTTGATCCACGCGTGCGCCGCCGAGACGTTCTGCTTCGTCGCGGCCGAAGCCGCCGCATCGGGGATTCCGGTTCTCGCACCCGATGTGGGTGGGGCCCGCTACGCGGCAGGCGATGCCGCCAGGCTCTACAGATCCGGCGACGCGGCGAGTGCCGCCGGAGCGATAATCCGGTTGGAAGGCGCGAGACCGCGCGCCTCCTCGCCCTCATTCGGAAGGAGACGTTCCATGACCGATCACTTCGTCGAGCTGTTCGATCGCTACCGCGCCTCGCTGGGGAGGGCGGCATGATCCACGGCGGGAAGCGACTGCTGGCCTCGATCCACGACGTGTCGCCACGCTTCGAAAGCGAGGTCGACGAGCTCGTCGACCGTCTGCAGGACCACCTCGGTGGCCCCCGCTTCGCGATGCTGGTCATTCCCGATCACTGGAACTCCGCGCCCATCCTACGCGGCGACGCCTTCGCGTCGCGACTTCGGCGCTGGAGCGAGAGCGGGATCGAGGTCGTTCTGCATGGCTGGAACCACCTGGACCGCTCCCGTCATCGCGGCGTCGCCGGTCTGAAGGGCCGCCACATGACGGCGGGGGAAGGCGAGTTCCTTGGGATGGGCAGGGAGGAGGCGCTGCGGCGGCTCAGGCGTGGTCGGTCGCTGCTGGAGGACATCACGGGATCGCGCGTGGACATGTTCGTGGCGCCGGCCTGGCTCTACTCGGAGGGGGCGCGCATCGCCCTCGCGGAGGAGGGCTTCCGCATCGCCGAGGACCACTGGCGGGTCTGGTCGCCAGAGAAGGAGGACAAGGTGCTGGCGCGCGGCCCGGTCGTGACCTGGGCGAGCCGCTCGGCTTGGCGGCGCATCAGCTCCCGCGCGGCAGCGGCGGTTCTGCGTGCATCGCTCCATCCTCTCCCGACGGTACGCGTGGCCGTCCATCCGGGCGATCTGAACTCGGACCGTCTGATCGCGAGCATCGACCGGACGTTCGCCGCGTTCGCGGATCGCCGCCCGATGCGCTATGCGGACCTCCTGGGCGGCGGGTGATCTCCGCCCGGTGCCCCAGGCACCGGGCGGACGTCGCGGATCAGCAGTCGTAGTCTTAGCCGCGGGCGCCGACGAGGTCGCCGAGCAAACTGCCGCCAGCCGCGCCGATGGCGGTGTTGGCCAGCTTGTTCCGGTTGGAGGTCAGGTGCCCGAGCACGCCGCCGGCCAGTGCGCCAACGACAGCGCCCTTGCCCTTCCGCCACGGGCGGGGTTCGGCGGCCTGCGCGACGACCGGAGCGCCGTCTCGACCGTCGCGATATCCCTGATCGTAACCGTGTTCGCGTCCGTCCTGGTAGTCGTAGTCGTAGTGCTCGGGCTCGTCGTCTTCGACGACGACGCGCTCCCGCACCAAGCGCTGAGCATTCGCCGGCATGGACGTCGTGGTGACCAGCAAATGGTGGCGGTGGCGGTAGTGATGAGCTTACGCATGACGAGCTCCTTGTCCCGGCCCTGATGCATTCCGGCCTTCATTGCTTCGACGAAGCCGTGATCGGGACACTTCACATTTGGTCGGGTCACCCGTTCACTGGCGGCATCGGTTCGACGGCCGCCGCCGCGAGGCGGCGCGGGCGCCCGCCCCGAACCGGAGAGGGGGCGCCTCGTTGGAAGACGTTGGCGCTGCCAAAGGCGGATCATGCGCTTTCCGCGACGACTCCCTGCACCGGCCGTCAGCTCTCCGCCGGCGGAGAGCCTCTCTCCCTCCATCCACCACCGAGGGCCTGGAACAGGCCGACCGTGTCCGAAAGCTGAGTGACGCGTGCGTCGACGATGCGAAGCTGCGCTTCCGCTGCCGACGATGCCGCGTTCAGTGCCTCCAGCGAGCCCGAGGCACCGAGTTCGATCTGACGGGTCACCATCAACCGGTTACGCTCCGCCGCCGCGTTACCCTCGTCGGCGGCGCGGAGCGCCTCCCGGTCCTCGCGCAAGGCCACGAGGGCGTCCGACACGTTGGTGAGCGCGGCCAGCACCACGCCGCGGTACTGGGCGCGTGCGCCGTCCAACGCCGCTTCGGCGGACGCCTGCTGACGGCGCAGAGCGCCGCCGCGCACGATCGGCTGGGCGATGCCGCCGACCAGCGTCGAGAACAGGTTGCCGCCGGAGAACATCCTGCCGAATTCTATCGCCCGGCCGCCCAGGTTGCCCGTGAGGGTGATGGATGGAAGACGAGCGGCGACCGCGACGCCGACGTCGGCGCTGGCGGCGTGCATCTGCGCCTCGGCGGCGCGGACGTCGGGTCGCTGCGCGACCAGATCGGCCGGCAGCGTGAGCGGCATCGACGGCGGAAGACGCAACGCGTCGAGAGCGATCGGCGGGATCGGCGCGGAGCCCGGTTCGCGACCCAGCAGCACGTCGATGCCGGCGCGTTCATGCGCCTCCGCCTTGATGAGCGGGGGAAGCACCGCCTCGGCACGCGACAGCGCCGCACGCTGCGCTTCGATCTCCGCCGCCCCGACGTCGCCGAGCGTATGGCGGCGCAGGAAGGCCGCGAGGAACGCGCGGCGGAACACGATGGCGCGCCGCGCGGCGGCCAGCTGGTCGTGGATGCCCGCAAGACGGATCGCGGCGAGAGCGGTGCTGCTGGCGATGGTGAGGCGAGCGGCATCGAGTCGGTGCGCCTGGACCTCCGCCGTCGCACGAGCGGACTCGAGTCTCCGGGCGAGCCCGCCGAACACGTCGAGCGGGTAGCTTATCGAGAGCTGCGCGGTGCTGAGCGTGTAGTTGTAGCGCTTGTCGTCGGCCAGCACGCCGGACAGGGACCGTGAAGTACGCGTCTTCTCGCCCTGGACGCCGGCATCGATCGAGGGAAGCCGAGCTGAACCGGCCACGTCGGCCAGCGCTCCGTACTGTCGGAGGGAGGCTTCGGCTGCGGCGATGTCGTTGTTGCGTCGCAGCGCCTCCTCGATCATCGCGTCGAGATCCGGATTCGCGAACTGCTCCCACCAGCGTTCGGGGACCTTCGCGCCGACGATGACCGGCGAGCCGACGGCCCCCGCGCCGCTACCCGCTGTTGATGCGAGCGGGTAGCCGAGGCTCGTCGGCGGCGCTGGCGGCCTGAAGTCGGGCCCGACCGTGCATCCTCCGAGCATGAGGGCGACGAGGGTTACGTAGCGATTGCGGCTCATGCCAGCGCCTTTCCATCGGCTGCGGCCGTATGCTCGGCCTCGGTGGATTCCCGATCGTCCCGGGATCTTCTTCGCGAGAAGAGGTCGATCAGGACCGGCTGGACCAGGAGGATGAGGATCGGGGCGAGGGTCATTCCACCGACCACGACGAGCGCCAGCGGCTTTTGCACCTGGCTGCCGATGCCGGTGGACAATGCCGCCGGCAGCAGACCGATCGCCGCCACCAGGCAGGTCATGAGGACCGGCCTCAGGCTCTCCTCGCACGCACGATGGAGTGCGGCGGCTCGTTCGAGACCTTCATCGAGCGCCTGGTTGAAGGCGGTCAGCACGATGATCCCGTCCATGACCGACACGCCGAGAAGCGCGATGAACCCGATGGCGGCCGATATGCTGAACGGCGTACCCGTCAACGCGAGGGTCAGGACTCCGCCGACCAGCGCCATGGGCATGACGGACGCGGCGAGCAGCATGTCGCGCGCGGAGCCGAAGTTCATGAACAGCAGGAGGAGGATGAGCGCAAGGCTGGCCGGCACGACTAGCTTCAGACGCGCGATGGCGCTGTCGAGATTGCCAAGCTCTCCCGCCCATTCGATGTGATAGCCGGGCGGAAGCTTCACCTGCGCGGCGACCTTCGCCTGCGCTTCGCCAACCGTGCTTCCCAGATCGCGTCCACGGACCGCGAACTTGATCGGGAGGTAGCGCTCCTGCTGCTGGCGATAGATGAAGGACGCTCCCGACGTGAGGTGGACGTCGGCGAGTTCCGACAGCGGCACCTGCCGGGTTCCGCCCCCGGCGACCGGCGCGCCGACGGTGATGCGGCGGATGGCCTCCAGGCCGTCCCGCTGCTCCGGCCTGAGGCGGACGATGATGGGGAAGTTGCGGTCGCTGGAGCGTTCGTAGAGGCGGCCGGCCTCCTGTCCCCCGATGGCGGCCCGCACCACGTCGTTCACGTCGCCCGTGTCGAGCCCGTAGCGGGCGGTGCGTTCACGGTCGACGTCGATCCTCACCGTCGGCTGCCCGAGGAGCGGGAAGGCGGCGAGATCCGCGACGCCCTCGACGCCCGCCATGACGTCGCGGACCCGGTCGCCGAGCCGCTGCAGAGTCTCGAGGTCGGGGCCGAAGAGCTTCACCGCGTTGGCGCCCTTCACGCCGGACGACGATTCGCTCACGTTGTCCTCGATGTACTGCGAGAAGGAGAAGTCGACGCCGGGGAAGCGGGCACGCAGCCGGTCGTTCATGCGCTTCGTCAGCTCCTCTTTCGAGATGTGCCCCGGCCAGTCGGCCATCGGCTTCAGAGGAGCGAAGAACTCGGCGTTCGAGAACCCGGACGGATCGGTGCCGTCGTCGGGACGTCCTTGGTGCGACACCACCGTCTCGACCTCCGGGTAGCCGTCGATGATGCGACGGATGTCGTTCACGACGTGCTGTCCTTCCTCGATGGAGATCGAGGAGGGAAGGCTGGCGCGGATCCACATGTTGCCCTCCTCGAGACGAGGCAGGAACTCGACGCCGAGCGAGCGGACTCCGACCACCGTGCATGCCAGGAGCAGCGCCGCAACGCCTACCGTCACGGCCCGCCGTCCGAGAGCGAAGGCGGCCGCCGGTCGGTACGCGTGGCGGATGGACCGCACGATCCACGTCTCGGCTTCGGAGAGGCGATCGGGCAGCAGCAGCGCGGAAAGGACCGGCGAGATGGTGAACGTGGCGATCAGTCCGCCGATGATCGCGTAGGCGTAGGTCTTGGCCATCGGACCGAAGATGTGACCTTCCACTCCGGAAAGGGTGAATAGCGGGATGAAGCTGGCGATGATGATCGCCGCGGCAAAGAAGATCCCGCGATTGACCTCCCTGGCCGCCGCGAGGATCGTCGTGATCCGGCCCGACGTGGTGTCGGGAGGCGCGTCGTCGCCTCTGGCATGCGATCGCTCGGCCAGGCGTCGGTAGATGTTCTCCACCATGATGACGGTGGCGTCGACGATCAGGCCGAAGTCCAACGCGCCCACGGACAGGAGGTTGGCGCTCTCGCCCTGGATGGTCAGGATCAGCACGGCGAAGGACAACGCGAACGGGATCGTGGTGGCGACGATCAGCGCCGATCGCAGATTGCCGAGGAACAGCCATTGGATGATGAAGATCAGCAGGATGCCTTCGGCCATGCTGTGCAGGACGGTTCTGGTGGTGAGGCCGATCAGTCCGGAGCGGTCGTAGATCCTTTCCAGCTTGACGCCCGGCGGCAGGGCGCCCGACGCGTTGATCTCCGCCACCTTCGCCTTGATCGCGGCGATCGTCGGCGACGACTTGGCGCTTCGGTGCATGATGACGATGCCCTGAACGATGTCGTCGTCCGCGTCCTCGCCGGATATGCCGGTGCGAGGCACGTTGCCGACGCGTACCTTCGCCACGTCGCGTACGGTCACCGGCACGCCGTTGTTCTCGCCGATCAGCACGGATTCGATCTGTGCCGGATAGTGGATGAGGCCTAGTCCGCGCACGATGGCCGACTGCGGCCCGAAGTTGATGGTCTGGCCGCCGACGTTGGCGTTGCTCTTTCCGAGTGCCGTCAGTACCTGCGGCACGGTCATGCCGTTGGCGACGAGCCTGTCGTTGTCGATGACGACCTCGTAGGTGCGCGTCTTGCCGCCCCAGCTGATGACGTCGATCACGCCGGGGACGGTCTTTATGCGTCGCTCGACGACCCAGTCCTGAAGGGTCTTGAGATCCATGACGGAGTATCCCGCCCCCTTCACGCGGTAGCGGAACACGTCTCCGATCGGAGAGGTCGGCGAGATGGCGGGCTTGGCGTCGTACGGCAGCGGAGGCAGCTGGGAGAGGCGATTGATGATGTTCTGCCGACCCTCGTCGTAGGACACGTCGTAGCTGAACTGCACGCGGATGTCGGACAGGCCGAACAGCGTCGATGCGCGGACCGCCGTGACGTGCGGGATGCCGGCGAGCTGGACTTCGAGCGGCACGGTGATGTTGCGCTCGATCTCCTCGGCGGAGAGGCCCGGCGCCTGCGTCACGATCTCCACCATCGGCGGGACGGGATCAGGGTAGGCTTCGATGTTGAGGCGGCTGAACGCGAAGCCGCCCGCGCCGAGGAGGGTGAGCAGCAGGATGACCACGAGCGTGCGGTGACGCAGCGCGGAGGCGACGATCTTGTCCATCGATTTTCCAGAGTTCAGAAGGGTGTCTTCGGCGCCGATCAGCGCGTCTTGGCGGCTTCGTTGACGAAGATCGCTCCGCCGGTGACGAGCCGTTCGCCAGGATCGAGGCCGCGTACGACCTGGACCTGGTCGCCGTCGCGCTCCGCCACCGTCACGAGGCGCGGCGACAGCGCGCCGCCTGGCCCCTCGACCCATACCCGGGCGGTGTCGCCTTCGTAGATGACGGCGCTGGCGGGGATCAGCAGGGCAGGGGCTCCGGGACGCGTCGACCTGATGGCGAAGTTGGCGAACATGTCGGGCTTCAGCGCGCCGTCCGGGTTCGCGATCGTGGCGCGCACGGGAAGACGGTGGGTTGTCGGGTCTATCGCGGCGCCCACCTGTGCGACCCGTGCGTCGAACCGTCTGCCGGGCCACGCTGGCGTAGTGACCTCGACCGCGTCGCCGACGTGGACCCTGGCCGCGTCCCGCTCCGCGATCTGAGCGACCAGCCACACGGCCGAGGGATCCGTGATGACGAAGGCCGCCGATCCCTTGCCGTCGATGAACTGTCCCGTGGCGACGTCCCGCTTCGCGATGACGCCGCCGATCGGCGCGCGGACAGTCGTCTCCGTCGCCGCCGCTCCGGGGCGTCGCTGGAACCGCCGCACGTCGTCGTCGGACATGCCGTAGACGGTGAGCCGTCCCCTCGCTGCCGCGAGCGCCGCGGCGGCCGTGCGTTCGGCGCCCTGCGCGACCGCGACTTCGGCTTGGGCCTGCTGGTAGTCCTTCAGAGCCCCGCCCGCCGTGCGGTATATCTCGCCGACGCGCGCCGCGTTGGCATCCGCCAGCTTCAACTGCGACAACGAGGTGTCGTGCTGCGCGGACGCACTCGCGAGGGCATCGCGCGCTTCGACGACCTCCGTCGACTTCACCGTCATGAGAGGCTGTCCGGGTACGACACGCTGACCCGGCTCCACGAGCAGCCTTGTGACGAGCCCTGAGAAGGGCGGAGAGACCGGCGTGCTCCGGTTTCCATCCACCTGGATGGTGCCCGTGGCCGCGATGGCGTCCGAGATGCGGCCTGCGGCGCCGATCCTCTGGATCGTGAGTCCCGCAAGCGCGGTCGGTGACAGGTGGAGCGTGGACTTCGGGTCGGGCGATCCGGAAGCGGTGGAAGGACTGGCGTCCGTCGATCCGGCGACGCCTGCCGCCGCGAACGCTGCTCCGATCAGGCCTAGGCCCAGGCATGTCGCGAGCAGTCGAGTTCGACGTCGAAGCCGCAAATGTCGAGGAAGCGATGATAGTAAGGTCATGATTGCTGGTCCCTTCGCGGACGCGACGCCGTTCGGTCGCCTTCGCGATAGACGAGGACCTGTTGTTCGCGCCTCACGGGACGACCTATGATCGAACGCGCAAGCAAGCGGGCCGCGAAGAAGGTTCAGCGTGCGAGCGGATATGGCACTGGCCGTCCCTCACACCGACGCCTTAGGCTGACCTTAAGGACGCGGTCGCTAGCGTGACGCTCGGATTGAGGTGGTCGCACCACCGCTTCGTCTCTGACGAAGTCCGGCCGATTTCCGGCGGTGATCAGGGGTGTCGATCCTGAAGATGATGCATACGAACACGCTGGTCGAGGCGTTCCTGACGCGGCGTGACGACCTCAGGCGGTATTTCGCTGCGCGCGTCGGAGACGCCGAAGCCGACGACCTCGTTCAGGAGACGTATCTGCGCGCGGCGGCCACATCCGCGGAGGCCTCGGTGCGCAGTCCCGGAGCCTACCTCTATCGGCTCGGCGCGAACGTCATGCTCGACCGGATACGACAGCAGCGTGCGCGGCGAGCCCGGGATGGTGACTGGCACGACGCGACGGTCACGTGCGCGGCGGGTGGCGACGACATGGACGATGCCGCGCCGGCCGACAGGACGCTCATCGCGCGCGAGAGACTGCGGAGACTTTCGGAAGCCTTGGGGGAGTTGCCGGAGGCGGTTCAGCGCACCTTCCGGCTTCACAAGATCGAGGGTCTCTCCCACGGTGAGGTGGCGGCCCGGCTGGGGGTTTCGCGCAGTCTGGTCGAGAAGCACATGATGCGCGCGCTCAAGCATCTGCTCACCGTCGCGGAATGAGGATGGGATCGTTGAAGAAAGAACTTGGGCGCCTGTGTGGTGGAACGCCGCGGGCTTCGTCTTCGATGCACGGGGCTTCTAATTGGATGAACAGGCGATGAGACAGGGCGAGACGTCCGGAAGCCGCGAGGACCAGGCGGTGTCCTGGTTCGTGAGGCTGCAGGAATGCGATGACGAAGCCGTGTGGTTCGCCCACCGCGAGTGGCTGGAGGCGACGCCGGCGAACGCGGAGGCATACGACGCGGTCGAAGCGCTCTGGATCGACGCGGACGCGCTGCGGGAGCGGGAGCCAGAGCCAGAGCGGGAGGACGTGTCCGCGCCGGTGATCGACCTCGCCGAACGGCGGACATCGCGGCGGCGCGTCCTTGTGTGGGTGCCCGCAGCGGCCGCCGCGGCGCTCGTGGCGATGGTGGCGGGTCCGCAGGCATCGCGTCTGCTCGCTCCGGCCGACGAGACGTTCCGGACCGATGCGACGCACGCCCGGGAGGTGGCTCTGGCCGACGGATCGCGCCTGACGCTCGGTCGGAACACCGAGGTTTCGGTCCGGTTCTCGGACGCCGAGCGCGGCGTGACGCTCGCGTCGGGCCAGGCCGCCTTCGACGTGCGGCACGACTCCTCCCGTCCCTTCGTCATCTCGGCCGGCGACCGCGACGTCCGGGTGCTGGGCACCGAGTTCGACGTGCTGAGGCGCGACGGAGCGTTCGGCGTCTCGGTGCGGCGGGGGCTCGTCTCCGTATCGGATGCCGCGGACGCCGGAGCGGTGACGCGGCTCCCCGCGGGCAAGGCGCTGCTCCGTCTACGTGGCGAAAGCCGCGATCGCGTGAGCGACGTCGATCTCGACAACGCGCTGGCATGGAGGGACGGACGTCTCACCTACATGAACAGCACGCTCGCCAACGTCGCGCAGGACTACCAGCGTTACGTCGGGAAGCCCGTATCGGTCGCAAGCGACGCGAGGGACCTCCAAGTCTCCGGCGTGGTGACCGCGCGTGACGAGGACGACCTGATCCGACAGCTCGAGCTGCTTCTTCCGATCCGCATCCTCCGGACCGAAGCGGGTCGGGAAATCGTCAAGAGGTAGACCGTCGCCCTTGTCGCGTGCGTTGGATCCATGCCGTGCCGCTCGTGCGGTGCTGCCGGTGGCGGCGTTGTTCGTCGCGCCCTGTGCGGTCAAGGCGCAGGGGCGCCGCGTCGACGTCGCCGCCGGCTCGCTTGCCAATGCCATCATCGCGCTGGCTCGGCAGACCGGGACGACCATCGTCACGTCGGACGCCGCCGCGCCCGGCGTCCGCGTGAGGGGCGTCCACGGCCTGCTGACCGTCGACGCGGCGTTGAGGGCGATGCTCGCGGGCACGAACTTCGAAGGCGCTCGTCTGAACGCCACGACGTTCGTCGTGAGACGGCGTCCCCCGCCTCCGCGCCGGCCCGTGCTCCCGCCGCGCAGGCCGCCTCCGCCGCCGGATACCGGTCCGGACATCGTGGTCACGGCGACCAAGATCGACCAGCCCCTGTCCACGTTCAACGGCACCGCGCACGTGCTATCGCTCGACGCCCCCGGATTGCGGGGTGCGGAGGGGCGGGGTTCGGCGGCGATCGTCGACCAGCTGCCTATCATGGCCTCGACCGGGCTGGGCCCCGGGCGCGACAAGCTCTTCGTGCGCGGGATAGCGGACAGCAGCTTCTCCGGCTCCACCCAGGCCGCAGTCGGCCAGTATCTCGGCGAAGTCCGCCTCAACTACAACGCACCCGATCCGAGTCTCGCGCTGTACGATCTATCCGGAATCGAGGTTCTCGAGGGGCCGCAGTCCACGCTGTACGGAGCCGGCTCGCTGGGCGGCATCCTCCGGCTCGTGCCCCGCAGGCCCGTCGCCGGCCGATGGGAGGGGAGCGTCACCTCGGCGGTCTCGCTCGCGGCGAACGGGCGATCCGGTACGGACCTCGCCGGAGTGCTGAACGTGCCGCTCGGCACGCGCTCCGCCGCCAGGATCGTCGCCTACCGGAACACGGTGTCGGGTGCAGTTGACGACGTCGGACGCGGTCTCCGGGCGGTCGGGGACTATCGCACGACTGGGGCTCGCGCGATGGTCGCACTGCCGGTCGGCGATGGATGGTCGATCGACCTGACGGGAGCCCATCAGGTCATCGACCATTCGGATGCCCGCTACGCGGAGGGCCCGCGCGACCCGCCCTCGCGCTCCTCGGCGATCGCTCAGCCGGCCGGCATCCGGTTCTCGCTCGCAGCCGTCACGCTGCGCAAGCGCTGGAACAGCGGCCTGGAACTGGTCAGCACCTCGTCGATGGTGAGCAACGACGCCCGCGCTCGATACGACCTGTCGAAGATCGTGGCGGGGGTCTCGAGCGACAGCCGCGACCGGGCGAGAGTGATCAGCCACGAGACGCGTCTGTCGCGGACCAAGCGACGGGGCGGGTGGGTGCTCGGTCTCCATGCGATGAGCAGCTCTGACCTGCTGGCGACAACGCTGACCGGCGCCGATGTCGAAACCCGCGGCAGCGAGGTCGGCACCGGAGTCGTCGATGCCGCGTTGTTCGGAGAAGCGACGGTGCCCGTGTCGCGAACGTGGACCGCGACCGTCGGCGGTCGCATCTCGTATTCCGAGGTGCGCGTCTCCGGCGAGCTGCCGTCGGCGGTCGATCCGTCCCGCTTGTCCACGCTGGACGGCGGAACGACCAGGTTTCTTCCCTCCGCCGCGCTCGGCTGGCATCCCATCGCAGGCGCGTCGGCGTATCTCCGCTACCAACGCGGCTATCGCGTGGGCGGCCTCACCATCCATCCTCTCAGCGATCCCTACGGTACCCTGCCGGATTACATGGTGAACGTCTTCCACCCGGACTCACTGGACATGGTGGAGATCGGCGTCCGGTTCGGTCGGACCAAAAACTCGCCGTTGACCGGAATGATCGCGCTGTCCGCCACGAGATGGAAGCGCATCCAGGCCGACCTGTTCGATTCCTACGGCCCGTTCACCGGGAACGTCGGCGATGGGCGCATCCTCGGCATCGAGACGAGCGTCGGTTGGCACGTGACGCCGAGCCTGACCCTCTCCGCAGCGGCGTTCGTGGCCGACACCACCCTTTACCGCGACGAAACGGCCTCCCGCCCTTCAAACCGCCAGTGGCTGCCCAACATACCGCTTGCGACCGCCCGTCTTGATGCGGAGTGGAGGTCGCGGATCGGTGATGCCGACCTCACGCTGCGAGGTCGAACACGGTACGTCGGCCTGTCGCGTCTCGGCGTGGGTGAGGACCTGTCGATACGGCAGGGCGACTATCTCGAGGTCGGCACGGGCGCCGAGATCATTATCGATGGACGCAGTCTCTTCCTCGACGTCGACAACCTGTTCGACGTGCGCGGCAACCGCTTCGCGCTCGGGAACCCCTTCACGGCCATGAGCGGTGATCAGCGGACACCGCTCCAGCCGCGGACCGTGCGGGTGGGAGCTCGGTTCACCTTCTGAGCGGAGTTGAGGTGGTCGTCTATCGCCTTCGTCCATGCGTCAGCGGCCTCGACGCCGCGGATGGAAGGAACATTCGATGAAGATTCTAGCTCTGATCGCCGCCTCCACGCTCATCGCGGCTCCAGCTGTCGCGCAGACGCAGACCGGGACGAAGCCTGCACGACCGGCTCCCCGGGCGACGAAGGTTGCTGCGCCGGTGAAGACCGTGACTGCCAAGGACGCCAAGGTGAAGGTGGAGCACGCGAAGCGGGAAGCTCCCTCAAAGCCCCGCCCCAAGCGCTGAGCAGGCCGGCGCCCGCCGTCCGACGACGGGCGCCACCTTCACGAAGGAACCTCAAATGGACGACGAGGCTACCGATGCGCGTTAGGGGTGTCTTCGCCACGCTCTCCGACCGCCTGCGCCAGGCACTGTCGCGCGTCGGCCTGCGCGCGGGGGAGTACGACGGCGACTACGACCGCCTGTCGCGTCTCTACCGGCTTCCGGACCCGTGGCGTCTCGGACGGCCCCAGGAGGTCGAGCGATATCGCCGTACGAACGACATCATCAGGCTGCTGGCGCCGGAGCGCGGCGCCCTGCTGGAGATCGGTTCGGGGGAAGGGCATCACACTCAGCACCTGATGGAGGTGGCCAGCGCGGTCGTCGGTATCGAGATCAGCGCCGAAGCCGTCAGACGTGCGCGCGACCGAGTTCCGAGCGCCACCTTCCACCGGGGACGCGGAGAGGATCTCGAGCTTATCGTCGGCGATCGACGCTTCGCGGTGGCCACCGCGTGCGAGGTCCTGTGCTACTCGCCCGCGGCGCATTTCATCCTGGAGCAGATGGCGAGGGTCGCCGATCGCGTGGTCGTGACGACCTACGAAGGACAGGAGCGGCGGGTCGCGCCGCTCTTCCACGACGACCGTTGGATCCGCCTCCCCGACATCGTCGTCGGACGATACCGGTGGCACTGCAGGGTGTGGACGTCCGACGCCCGGCCGAGTGCGCCTGAGTGTCGACCTTCCTGAGTACGATGGAGAACGGACGGTATCTGCTGGAGAAGCGATCGGCGGGTCCGGACCGATGGAACGGGATCGAGCGCCAAGTCAGGGGGGCTCAGAACGACGACAATGCCGCGGCGATCATCGCCCAGCAAGAGAGGGTCAGAACAAGGAGTATTATCAGGCGTGCGCGTCGGGAAAGCGGACGGTCCAAGTCGACAACTCCATCTTCATGTGCTTGGCTGATCCAGCGCGGCTCCAGGAGAGAAGCCGTCGACCTCCAGCACCACCGAGACGAAGTCGGCGTCCGAGTGCCTCAGCGAAGCCCATCGTTCGGAATGTCGATTTGAAGGAGGACTATGCCGTGTTGCGGGGCTACGATGCGTACCTCCCACAGTTGAGCAGGGTACGATGGGTCCGCCGGCATCCGGATGCGCGGCACCGACTGAACAGGAAAATCGTTCCGCGGATGTGAGGTGGTCCTCGATCGGCTTCGTCTCAAGGCGTCGAAACCTGCGACGATCCGCTGCCGGATCTTAGGCGCCGGGGAGGGCGTCCGGAGTACAGCATCAGCTGGGCCGACGTTCCCGCCGGGAACGGAGTGCCAATGAACAAGTCCCAGCTGATCGAGAGCCTGCTAGACGCCGAACCGCATCTGCGACGCCGGGACGTGGCGCGGGCGGTGAACGCTTTCTTCGACTGCATCATCGAGGGCTTGGGCAGAGGGGCGCGGATAGAGATCCGAGGGTTCGGCGGCTTCTCCACGCGACCCCGCGGCACCCGCACTGCGCGAAATCCCAAGAACGGTCAGTTCGTCGAACTCGGCCCGACACGCATCCCGTACTTCCGCGCCTCGAAGATGATGAGGCCGCGCCTGAACGCTGGCGCGTCCCCGCGTGAGGCGGTGCTGATGGGAAAGCTCGTCAAACGATCGTCTCCTCGCAGCAAGGCGTGATCCGCAACCGAAGCCGATCGGGCGGGTGGGTTGGTCGGATCGAATATCGTTTCGGTTGGGCGGCTGGCGGATGGCGCAATTCGAAGCGTCGAGATCAGGAGGCTGACGTGCACTTCGCGGAAGGAGGAAGCAGATTGCCGGAAGGGTCGCGGGCATGAGGCGTTCGCTCAGTCTGACTGTATTGGCCGGAGCGATCCCCATCGTCGCATTGTGCGCGACCTTCGGTGCGATGACGTTGCGAAACGAGCAGGAGACGATCGCGGCTCGTGGCCGCACCAACGCCAACCTGGCTGCGACGCTCGTCGAGGAGATGCTTCGAAGCAACGTCGAAGCTGTCAGGATGGTGGCGCAATCGCCGGCTATCGACGTTGGAAGGCCCGACATGGGACGTTTCGCCGTCCTCGCTCGTCGCATTCTCGCCGCTCAGAGCGATTGGAAGGCGATCATCCTGACGGACGCGGCCGGTGGAGTGCTCTTCAGCACGCTGTCCAAGGGCGGGACGGCGGACCGACCGACGATCGCAGTGGGTCGACGCGGCGGAATGCGCGAGCCGTTCGCTATCGGGGTCGGGCCCGTCTTCATCGACTCGAGCGGCGAACGCGTCTTCAACGTCTCCGTCCCGGTGGGAAGGCGGGAACGGCCTCGACTCATCGTCTCGGCGTCCATTCCCGTGGGCAGTCTGAAGCGACTCATGAACGTGGAGCCGCTCGATGCGGGCTGGACCGCCTCCGTGGTCACGCGGTCCGGCCCCGCGCTGATCGTTCCCGATGCCCAACGAGCTCCGGTCGCCACCGAGCCGCGTCCCGTCGAAATGTGGATGCCCATACGCGGATCGTCGTGGGCGGTGAGGATCACCGCGCCGGCGCAGGCATTCCTGGCTCCGGTGCGACGTGCCGCGCTCCTGCTGCTCGGTGCGGCCGCGGTCTGCGCCTTGCTCCTGGCGTTGCTGACGCGGAGGCTGGCGCTCGAACTCCGGCAGGAACGCCGGCGCGAGGCATCCGACCTGCAGCGTCAGCGCATGGAGGCGCTGGGTCGTCTCACCGGCGGCGTGGCGCACGACTTCAACAACCTGCTAACCCCGATCATCATCGGCCTGGACGTCGCGAGCCAACGGACGATCGACGCCGGAACCAAACAGCACCTGGGGGCGGCCCTGGCGGCGTCGGAGCGCGCCAAGACGTTGGTCAGCCGTCTGCTTTCATTCTCCCGTCAGCAGCAGCTCTCGCCCGAGGCGATCGAGCCAAGTGTTCTGATCGAAGACATCAAAGGCCTGATCGAGGGCCTGGTGACCCCGTCGATCACCGTAGCGGTCGAGATGGAGCAGGATCTCTGCCCCGTGAAGGCCGACCGCAACCAGCTCGAACTCGCTGTCCTGAAC
This sequence comes from Sphingomonas sanguinis, assembly GCF_019297835.1. Taxonomy (NCBI): domain Bacteria; kingdom Pseudomonadati; phylum Pseudomonadota; class Alphaproteobacteria; order Sphingomonadales; family Sphingomonadaceae; genus Sphingomonas; species Sphingomonas sanguinis. The sequence continues at coordinate 2,919,064 of NZ_CP079203.1, forward strand.
CTCGTCGTCAATGCGCGCGACGCGATGGCCGGAGGGGGGCTGCTGAAGGTTTCCGCCGCGCGCGTCTTCCGGGACAATGGAGCCTCACTCGGCAACGGGGAGCATGTTGCGATCACCGTGTCGGATAGCGGGACCGGCATGGATGCGGCGACGTTGGCGTGCGCAGTCGATCCGTTCTTCACCACGAAGCCCGTGGGAAAGGGGACGGGCCTCGGCCTGTCGATGGTCGACGGTTTCGCCGTCCAGTCGGGAGGAGCGTTCATCCTCGAAAGCGAATGCGGGAAAGGCACGAGAGCTAGCATAATCCTGCCCTGTACCAGCGAGCGACCGGTGCCTTCACTGGCGGCGACCGACGTCGAGGCTCCCGGGGGGCTCGAGATCCTGCTCGTCGATGACGACCAGAGGGTGCGTCGTGCCTGTGCCGAGGTGCTGCGAGAGGCGGGGCACAAGGTCGTCGAGGCGGGCGACGTGGATGACGCCCTGACCGTGCTGGCTGCGCAGAGCGGCATAGGCATGGTCATCACGGACTTCGTCATGCCCGGAAGGTCCGGAGCCCACTTGATCGCTTGTCTGAAGGCCGAATGGCCTCACGTCGCGATTCTGATGGTCACGGGATACGCCGAGGATCAGATCGATTCGCCAGTGGGCGTGAACCTCCTGCTCAAGCCATTCCGAGGCTCCGCTCTTCTAGAAGCGGTCGATCAAGCGACGAGAAGATCGAACTGAGGGACGGATCTCGGACCGTTGCGCATCAGGAACAGATCGCCGCGACATCTATTGACCAAGATCAAGACGGCAATCAATCAACAGAAGGTGGATGATGACGCGACGTGTGGCCGATGTGATCGTGGAAACGCTAGCCGCTGCAGGCGCGAAGCGCTGTTATGGCGTACCGGGCGACACGCTCAATTACGTCACCGACGCCATCCGCCGCAGCGACATGCGCTGGATCCATGTCCGGCATGAAGAGGCCGGTGCCTTTGCCGCTGGGGCCGACGCGCTGCTGACCGGCGAACTGGCGCTGTGCGCCGGATCGTGCGGCCCCGGCAGCCTGCATTTCATCAACGGGGTCTGGGAATCGAACAGGAACCGCGCGCCGGTGGTGCTCATCGCCAGCCAGATCGTGCAGGACGAACTCGGCTTCGACTTCCCGCAGGAGGTAGACTTCAAGTCGGTCTACGCCAAAGGTACCGTCTTCTGCGAAGAGATCCGCACCCCCGCCCAGGCGAGGCGGATGACGGCGATGGCCGCGCAGGCGGCGCTCTCCAAGCGTGGCGTCGCGGTCCTGATCGTGCCGGTCGACGTGTCCAAGGCCGAGGCGCCCGACGAACCGGACTTTGCCGTCCACCGTGCCGCACCAGTGATCCGTCCGTCGGATGGGGAATTGGCCCGGATCGCCGATGCGCTCAACAGCGGCGAGCGGATCGCCATCTATGGCGGCTCGGGCTGCGAGCACGCGCATGACGCGGTCGTCGCCCTCGCCCAGCGGTTGCAGGCCCCGGTCGCGCGGACCAGCCGGGCCAAGGACTTTCTGGAACACGACAACCCCTATGACGTCGGCATGACCGGCGTGTTCGGTACGGCGGGCGGCTATCAGGCGCTGATGGACTGCGACACGCTGCTGCTGCTCGGCTGCGACTTTGCGTGGCGGCAATTCTATCCGAGCAAGGCGACGATCATCCAGATCGACGTGGAGGGCACGCATCTGGGCCGTCGCCATCCGATCGACATCGCGGCGGTGGGGACGATCGCCGACACGCTCAAGGCGCTGATCCCGTTGGTCACCCCGCGTGAGGATCGCAGTTTCCTGGACCATGCCCTGTCGCATGCGCAAAAGGCGGAAGCCGCGCTCGATGCGCGCCAGACGGCCGGGCACCGCGAGGTGATCCATCCACAATATCTGACCGGGTTGATCGCGCAACATGCCGCGACGGATGCGGTCTTCACCGCCGATGGCGGCTCGCCCATGGTCTGGTGCCTGCGCCACATCCCGTCGACCGGCGCGAACCGGACGGTGGTCAGCCTCAGCCACGGGACGATGGCGAATGCCATGCCGCAGGCGCTGGGTGCGCAGGCTGCCTATCCGGGGCGGCAGGTCATTTCCATGTCGGGTGACGGCGGGCTGACCATGCTGCTGGGCGACATGCTGACCGCGGTGCAGGAGCACCTGCCGATCAAGGTCGTCGTCTTCAACAACGGCACGCTCGGTTTCGTCGAGATCGAGCAGAAGGTAGAGGGGCTGCTCGACACCTTCACCAACCTGCAGAACCCCGATTTCGGCCGCATGGCGGAGGCCATGGGCTGGTGGGGCCGGCGGGTCGAACATCCCGATGCGCTCGACGATGCCGTGAGGGCATGGCTTGCCGAACCCGGCCCCGCACTGCTGGATGTCGTAACGGTGCGCGACGAGTTGGTCATGCCGCCCAAGATCGAACCCGGACAGGTATTCGGCATGGCCCTCTATTCGGCCAAGGGTATCCTCTCTGGTCCCAAGGAAGCGACCAACGTCATGGACATGCTCAAAAACGCGATCCTTCCATGAAGGACGAGCCTGGACTGAGGCTCAATCAGAGCCAGAAAGCAAATGCGGTTGCGATGGCGACGCTTGAGAGGAAGTTGATGGCGAGTCTGTCGTAGCGGGTGGCGACACGGCGGAAATCCTTGAGATGGCAGAAGGCGTTCTCGATGAGGTGCCTGCCACGGTATCGGGTCCCTGCCGTATCGGATGGCTCGTTTCCGGGCGCGTCGCCCCGGCATGACGGGAACGGCTCCAGCGTCGCAGAGTGAGCGGCGCAGCCGGTCGGCGTCGTAGCCCTTGTCAGCAAGGAGGTAGCGCATGCGACCGGCCCGCTCGAGGAGCGCAGGTGCCGCTTTCACGTCGCCGACGTTGCAGATGATCGCACCGATAATTTGTCGAACGTCGATAGGTTTTCATATCTCAAGAGCTCCACAGCCGCGAATGACCGACTGGCGGTCCTTCGCGGCTGATTGTCTCGCCTCTCGCCCTTACCTAATTGGAAGGGTTCACGCGCCACATCGATCGTACGTCATCGAATGTTGGAGGCGCTCCGGGACCAATTGGAGCCGCTGCGGAGAAACTCGCCCCGGGGACGGAAGGCAGCTGCGACGTCGTTCGAAGCCTGCAGGCGCCACATCAGCCATGCCGTGGAGTATCCCAGGTATGGGTACATGCCCTGTACACAGCCCAGGCGGGCGCAGTCCGGGCGATCGCCGTTCTGAATGTCTGCATGGACCGCGTACCGCAGCAGCGCGAACGCCTTCTCCGCGGTATCCGGTACTGGATCGTACCAGTCCGAAGTGCCGCTGTCCGGCGTGCTGGTCCATTGGAATATCGACGCGGTCACGTTCGACTTGCGATATGACGACGGCGTGACCTTGCAGCACAGGGCGGAGAAGAACCAAGGCGACGTGTGGAACGCGACATATGTCTTGAACACGGGGCTCAGCCGAGCGTGCAGGCTGGTAACGGCCGCCCCGCCCTGCGAGTGACCGACAGCTCCGACATTCGCAGCGTCCACCTTTCCGTAGAACGGGCTCGAGGACGTCTCGCCGAGCTTCAGCACATATTTGGCGGCATCTTCGGTCGTGGCACCATTCCCGGTACTCGTGTCCTGGCTCGCCACGACGATGAACCCCCAGGACGCGAGATGCTTGAGATAATATGCGTAGTTCTCCGGCTTCTGACCAGTTCCGTTGGCCCAGCTCACGACGGGGTGCCTGTATCCACGCCTGCCGCCCTTCGCAGCGTCCGTTCCCAGCTGCGTGGGGTACCAGATATCGCAGAGCTTGTTCTTGCGGTCACAGGCGTCGCGGGTTGTCATCCGGGTCACCGACCACGGGCCAAGGACCTGATACCTCGCCTCTACCGGCCCCTTCGTTTCGTAACTCGACACTCGCGCTTGTACGGGTAGTGCGTAAGCCGCCGCTACCAGGGCACTGATTAGAACTTTGTTCATCAAAATAAATCCTTGCCGAACTTTGAAGCGCTACAATTCAAACCTGGTGTTATTTGTTACGCTCGAGGAAGCCCTGCATCTTCAGCCACGCGGTGAATTCAGGTATCAGCATGGCATTCGTGGTTCCGGGCCTTCCCGTGCCGAAACCGTGTCCGCCGCCCTGATAGACGTGGAGTTCGACCGGTCGCTTGGCCTGCCGCCAGGATTGAACGATGTCGAAGTTCTGCTTTCCGAACAGGAAGTCGTCCATTGCCAGAGCCGCGAAGAGCGGCGGCGCATTCGGCGGCACCTTTGCGGCGTCCATCGGGCCATAGACATAACCGATGAAAGCAGGCGGCGTCGGAGCATCCTCATTCCTCTTGCCGGCGTCGAGGATCGGTGAGATCGCGGCTATGGCGCCAGCGGAGAAACCGATCATCCCGACGCGTTCGGGGTCGATCTTCCATTCCTTCGAGTGGCTGCGAACGAGCTTGAGCGCTTCCACGCCGTCCTTGATGGCGTTCGTCGGATCAAGGGAGGACCGGGATCCGTCGCCACCAGTTCCGGTCAGCGCCATCAGGAGGCCAGCGGTATAGGCCAGCTTGCTACGAGGCGTCGGGTTCACTCGATACTTCAGTACGAATGCCGTGATGCCCTGATCCGCCAGTTTCCTGGCGACCTGCCGGCCTTCACTGTCGATGGACAACGACATGAAGGCTCCTCCGGGTGCGACGATGACGGCTGCACCATTCGCTGTTCCGGGCCTCGGCAGCACCGGCGTCAGCGTCGGATACGTCACATTGCGCACGCCCCCGTCCGAGCCGGTCGACATTTCGTCTCCGACCTTGCCTGGATTCGCAGAGCCGTAGAGCGGAATGGCCCCGGCGCCCAAGGATGAGCTGCTCGGCGGATCCGCAGGCGCCGACTGGGCGCAAGAGGTGCTCAAAGACGCTCCCGCCATGACCATGGCCATAATCCATGACCTCTTCATGCTCATCTCCGAATTGGTCACATGCTTGAAAGCGGACAGCCTATGTAGCCGGACCGATCATGCTCTTCGTCGGAAGGGCAGTGTCATTCTCGACCGACGGAAGGCCTAGAAGCATCATTCCGGACGATCACCTCTGTCCGGCGCGTCCCGGTCTTGTCGATCGCCGCGATTGTGGCTGGTGCCGCTGCCATCCTGAGACCGGCCGCGGTCACGCCAACGATCGCCATGTCGCTCGCCTCTATCATGCCGACGCGGGTGGTCGCTCCACCGCCCTGGCCGATCGTCTACGCACCCCGATAGCAGCAGGGTACCAAGCGCGACCATGGCGCCCGTGATGAACAACTTACGCATATGACTTCGTCCTTGCACTTATCTAAAATGAAAGCCGCCTTTTCCGCAGGCGGATGTCGGACTCACCGAAGCTGCCCGTCCCAGGAGGGGCCTGTGATGTCGCTGCCGCCCTGCCGGAGATGGTCGAGCACGCCTCCACGCTCCGTCAGGACACGGATCGGGATCACGGCGAGAATCGTGCCGGACGTCCGCGCCGCCTCATCGATGGCGACGGACCACTGTCGACGGAGCTCCACGCCGAGCTCATCCGAACTCCAGGGCCAGCATCGCCCGATCGCGATCTCGATGGGATTGGCGGACAGCGCCGGGATATCGGACCGCGTCCAAGCCCGCCCACGTTCCTCAACGCTTTCAGGCCCCGTGTCAGCCGCATCGACCGCGGCACGCAGACAGCGGATATGCGACTCGGGTGGTGCCTGCAGCAGATCGTCGATGACGCTGCGGAACCGCATCGTGTCAACCGGCCGGGCCGGTATCCTTGCCTGCTTGACGACTTTGCGGACAACCTCGGTGGCATTGAACGTGACGTCATGGCCGAACCCCAGTTGCTGGGTGAGGATGTCACGCGCCGTCACGAGGAAGTTCTGCCTCGAATAATCGACATCGTACCTGTCCTCCAGCAGATGAAGCCGACGTGCCAGGCGCGGATCGAGATAGTCGTCCGCCACCCTGTCGTCGGGTAGCTTCATGACCTTTCCTCCTTTGAGGATAAGCCGAAGCACATCTCCCACCGATGGTTTGCTGGAGACGCCGAGGATCACCCGATCGGCACGTCTGGTCGCTTCCTCGAGGCGTGCCGGCCGCCACGGGGTGGATTTGGGGACGTCGTTGATCTCACCCACCATGAGAATGGTGCCATTCCCGGTGGTGACTTCCCAGATCGGAACCCCGGAACGGCGGGCGACCACGACGATGTCGTTCGATGTGTCTTCGACATTCCTGTCAGTGGCAGGTCGTTCCGTAGCTGGCGGACGTTGTCTGGTCTGGGCTCCCACTACACTTCCACCCATGGCTGCGATCGCTGCCAGGCAGCACAATCCCGACCTCAAGACTGCAGTCACGATCGTCCCCTCGGTAATCTCGTCGATTCGCGCTGTCGGTTTGGCGGAGTGCACGGCGTCAGCCGCCCTTCAGAGCTTTGAAGAAGGATTCGATGTTCTTCGGCGTTTTGGATCGCTCGACGGTGTGTATCGAAAGCTCTTGCCGCTCTCTGACGAGCTTTTGGAGGAAGGACTGCATCTCGAGCTTCTGATCGAGCAGCGGGGTGCCCGCGATCACATGATCCCCCTCAGGGTAGTCCACGAACCACTTGGAATGCTCGGCGTCCGGGAACTTCTTGAAGTACGCCACCGGACCATAGCCGGCAAACGGCGCCTGGACCTCGTCATAGGTGACGAGCTGATCCTTGGATCCATGGAAGAACATGATCGGAGCAGGCTTGTTCTTGAAGGTCAGAGGAGTTCCCGGCTTCAACCAGAACGCTCCGGCCATCGAGATCACGCCAGCGTAACGAAAATTGGCCGGCAGACGTGACTGCGCCAAGCGTGTCTCGTTCGCGACGTTGTACTCGGCCACCAGCGAGTTGGTCGCTCCGGCACTCCCTCCGAGAAGGACGATCTGCGCCGGGTCGATGTCCCATTCGGCTGCATGCTTCAGAGCGAAGGCGGTCGCGTCGAAAAGATCCTCCACGCTCCATTCGATGGAGCGCAACAAGACGTCGGGCCAATTCGCAGACGTGACTTCCTTTCGATCCTTGGCGATCTTGACGCCAAGGCGGTAGTCGATGGCAAGGATCGTATACCCCAGCGACGCGAAGTACTTGTAGCCGGACACGATGCCGGCGTCGGTTCGTGATCCGCTTTCCCAGCCACCACCGTACATGAAGATGATGACCGGCCGTTTGCCCTTCACCTTGACCGACCTGTCTACGACCCGGTCGAGCTTCAGCTCCTGGCCGGATCTCGAGGCGTAGGTGAAGGTCGTCGTGACATAATCCGGGCGGACGCTGCTCTCGACGAACGAAGAGGGCTGCTGACCATTGGCGCAGGCGGACGCCGCGAGCGCCAAGGTGGCAGCGAGAAGTTTCAGGCTGTTCATGATGACCCCGAAGGTGCTCGAGCACGAGCGTCAGCGCGCCGCTCGGAAGGAAGATGACGGTCAGTCAGGTGCCTCGTCGGCCCCAGCCCGTCGACATGGATCCGGTTTCGGCATTCCGCCGGAACCGGATCCGTTCATTCACCGCACGGCGTTGGCGATCACGGCTGCTACGATGCCTGTCGCGATGCCGACCAGTACGGCATCGTTGCCGGACCGAACGTAGCGATAGCCGCGCGGGGGCGGCCGGAGACCACGATACCGTCGATAGTCGATGGGGGCGTAATGTCGGGCGTAGCGCTGATCGAAGCGTTCTCCCCGGCGCCATTGGCGGTAACGTTGCACCTGCTCGATGTGGCGCTGCCGCAGATCACCTCGACCGGGTGACCAGCCCCGCGCCTGTTCGACGTGTCGCTGCCGCATGCCATCGCGATCGCGAGGCCAATGCTGTTGAGCCTCGGCCGCGAGGGGCGCGAGGAGAATGGAAGATGCCAGAACGGCACGCAGGGAGTTGCGCAACATCGAGTCCGTCCTTTCCGATCAGAACCGGACGCCGACGCCGGCGACGATCTGGTGCCGGTCGGTGTCCACGTCGAAGCGATCGGTCGAGCCACCATCGACGAACCGGTAGTCGGCCTGCTCGTAGTTGGAGTAGCGATACTCGAGCTTCGCATAGGTGTTGGTGCCGATGGACTGCTGGAGCCCGGCACCGATGCGCCAGCCATTCAGACGGAAGCGTTCACGATCCGAGACCGATCCATTGCCCAGAACCGTATCGAGATGGGCGTTGGTGTAGCCGCCCTTGACATAGGCGAGGGTGGACGGCGCAACGGCGAAACCCGCACGCCCACCGACATACAGATCGCGGCCGGCCTTGACCTCGCCGTAGCCGAACAGGTTCGGATCGCGGCGATCGGCCTTCGCCTTGCCGGTGGAGTCGGTCCACTCGCCTTCGACTCCGAGGACGACGCCTCCCAGCGGCAGGTCGTAGCCGACCTCAACGCCGTACAGGAAGCCCTCCGCGCTCTGATCGTCGCCGTCGATTCCAGAGCGCTCGGTGCTGCCCGACCGAAGGATGTCGAGCCCGCCGATCGCGCCGACGCGCAAGCCGCCCTGAGCGGCATCCTGTGCCGCTGCGGGGCTGGCGATGGCCATTACGGGCAGCAGGGCGACGAGGACGGACGGGATGATACGCATACGCATTGATGTTTCCTTGGAGTATTGGTCGAAAGTTGGAGAGAAGCCGGATCGCGCCTCAGCGGCCACGATCGTCGAGGAAGCGTTCGCGGCCGCGATCGTCGACCCAGTAACGGCGCCCGTCGCGATGACGGTACATGTCGCGTCGGCGGCCATCCTTGGTGATGACGCCGATCGCCGCGCCACCTGCCGCGCCCGCTGCGGCCCCGGTGAGGGCGTCGCCGCCCGTTGCCGCACTGAGCACGGCGCCCGCTGCGGCGCCGATGAGGGCGCCCCGTGCTGCCGCCCGACGCTCCTGATGATCGGCTGCGCAGCCGCTGAGCATGACTGCGGGTATGAGACCTGCTAGAAGAAGACGCATGACGAACCTCGTGATCTGAGAGGCCCACCTCGCCGGTCTTGCCGACCTGCGAACTGGGCTGGTCTGATCGTCTTCCGTCGCCGACATTACGCGAACATTGCGTCAGAGGCGTCCGATGATTTTGCTCTTTCCAGGCTCGAGGTTGGCGGGGGACCGGATGTAATGTTCGGGCAATGTACGCCCTCAAGGATGAAGGCATGCGACCGGCGTTCGGTCACAAAGGGGACGCCAGATACGGCGCGTCGGGAACCAGATGTTCGAGAAGAATGGAGAGGCTGACATGGCCATTGCGCCGTTCGAAGCGCGACCGGAGCGCATCGAGGTGATGAGCGTCGAAAGTGCGATGCTTCCGACGACTGCCGAGCACCAGTCGTGAGGATATTGCTGGTGGAGGACGAGCCCGACATGGCGTCGGCATTGATCTCCATCCTCTCGCCCTGCGGCTTCATCGTGGATCATGTGGGCGATCTGGGTCTTGCGCGCGAGGCGATCGAAGGCGGGCTGCACGAAGTGATCCTGCTCGATCGCCAGCTCCCCGACGGCGATGGCATCAGTCTGCTGTCGGAAATGCGTCATGCCGGGAACACGACTCCCGTCATCATCCTGACGGCGCACAACGACCCGCCTTCCCGCGTGAAGGGGCTGGACGTCGGCGCCGACGATTACGTCGGCAAGCCGTTCGTCCTGGCCGAACTCGTGGCGCGCGTACGAGCGGCCGGTCGCAGATCCTCGGCCTATGTGAGTCAGACGTTGAGCGAGGGAAACGTCACCCTGGACCTTCTGAGCTCCGACCTCCTCGTCGATGGGCGGATCGTCGCTGCCCCTCGGCGTGAGATCCTCATCCTGAAGATGCTTCTGCGCCGCCCTGGCCGCACCGTGCTCCGCCGCAATCTCGAAGAGGCGGTCTACGGCTATGACGACGAGATCCAGTCCAACGCTCTCGACAGCCACGTCTCCCGCCTACGTCGGCGTCTCACCGAGAACGCGGCCGACGTCACCATCCATAGCATCCGGGGACTCGGCTATCTGCTGAAGGCGGATCGCTGATGCGTCTCTTCGGATCGAGATCGTTGAGCTGGCGCCTCGCCTCCCGTTTCACGGTGAGCCTCGTCATACTGATGATAGGCCTGAACGTGACGGTGGCAGCGATCATCGCCTGGCGTTTCCCCGACCTCAGCCGGGGTGCCGATCCCGCGCTTCCCACCATCATCAGGGACTCTCTTCTCCCCACTCGTGACGGGTTGATGCTTCGCCCGACGAGCGCGCTGGCCCAAGCTCGCGAAAGCGCCCCGCAGTTATGGTTCGAAGCCCGGGACGCGACGGGCCATACCGTGCGCTACGGAGCCGTGCCGCCGGAGATGGAGCCGTTGATAGCACGGCTTCCCATTCTCGCAGAACTCGACCTCAAGACGGAGGCAGCGTCCGAGTTGACGACCAAGATCGCCACGGTCGCCATCGACGGCTCGTCCATAAAGGTCATATACGGCGGCAAGGCCGATCAATCGTCGCTCCTGGCGGGCGTGATCGCCATTCTCGGCATTCTGTTCTTTCCCGCGCTGATCGTGCCGGCCCTGCTCTCCTTCGTCGCCATTCCACTGCTCGTAAGGCGGGCGTTGGCCGGGTTGAGGCGCACCACCGTGCTCGCGGCGAGTATCAGCGTCGACAGCCTTCCGAACAGGCTGCCCACTGACGACATCCCGATCGAGATCGAACCTCTCGTCCATGCGGTGAACACCGCCCTCGACGGCATCGAGGCGACGGTGCGCGGCCGGCAACGCTTCCTGGCGGACGCCGCGCACGAGCTGCGAACACCGATCGCCATCCTTCAGGCCCGTCTGGAGGGGCTGACGCCATCTCCCGGGAAGAACGACCTGCTTCGCGACGTGGGGCGCCTGGGAGCGGTAGCCGAGCAGTTGCTCGACATGCAGCGCTTCGCCGTGCGGCAGAACGTGGTCGACGTCGATTTTGTCGCGCTGTGCGAACAGGTGGTGGCCGATCTGGCTCCAGTAGCGATCGAGGCCGGTTACGATCTCGAATTCGCGACGGTGCCACGATCTGCCGTCATACGAGGAGACGCGACGTCGATCGAACGGGCCGTCACGAATCTGGTGGTCAACGCCATCCAGCATGGCGGAGGCAGCGGTACGATCTCGGTCTCGATCGTTTCCACATCGATCGTCGAAGTGGCCGACGAGGGGCCCGGTATCGGCGTCGAAGCGCGTAGGATCTTCGAGCCCTTCTACCGATTGCGACCTTCGAGCACCGGTGCCGGGCTTGGATTGGCGCTGGTCCGACAGATCGCCCACCTGCATGGCGGGCACGTGCACGTCGTCCCTACGCCACGGGGGGCCTGCCTGCGTCTCGTGCTGGGCTGATCTGCCCCGGACGCAGCGTACCGCATCTCCGGCTCGGGCAGGGAGCGCCCCGCAGCGCTGCAGTTCGGAAGGACGCAATCTTGAGGTAACCTTGGAGCAGCATCGTCGCGTCTGCTGGATGGAAGGGAACCAGGAGTGACACGATGACCGAGATTGTTTCGATAACGGACGAGACCGCTTTTGCCGAATTCTGTGTTGCTCACGTTATCATGCAGGGCCTGAACGCCGGATTTCACCCTGCACTGCTCTGCATAGAGTCGTTCAAGGTTATCGTTGCAAACCCCGTCTGCTACCCACCGCGGCGGTTTGCCGAAATCAAGATATTCTCTGGAAATGAAAACGGTGAAGTCAGGTCCTGATAAAGCCTCCTAGAGGGGCGAGTACGAATGAGATTTTGCAAAGACGCTCTTCGGATCCGACCTGTCTATGTATGCGCGAGGCGGTAATTGGCCCTGCTCGGTATCGTCCGTAAAAAATTTTGAGGTGCAACGATGACATGGCGACGCCGCGCTCTTGTTCTGTTTTGGTCGGTGTGGGGATTGGTCATGAGCGGTCCTGCGTTCGCTGCCGTTGTCTCCTCCCACCCGGAGACGGCGGAAACAGGCGTCTTCGCAAGTCTGCTGAAGGATGCCGAGGTCGGTATCGCGCTCATGGCTCGTCAAATGGCACAGCCGGCACCAGATGCAGTCAGGCTTGTGTGGCTCCTGCTGACTCTGGCGTTGGCCTACGGGATCGTCCGACCGGCCCGTGAATGGGCGATCAGACGACTTTCAGCCTTCCTGGCGAGGGGGCAGCGGCACTCCGACCTCACTGTCTTCGGACGGGCTCTGGGAGCGGTGATCATCACGCTGGTCACTTTCAGCATCGGAAGTGCAGCGGTGCTCAACGCCGTCAGTTCCTGCCTGATGCTTCTTCCCGAGATGCAGGCGCTGGTGGGCGTCGTGACCACCGGCTGCGTCCTCTCGGGGCTGGGCCTGGGGATCGGCCGGGCCTTACGATCTCCGGATGCCAAGGAACTGCGACCGGTTCAGCTGCCCCCCGGCCTCGGTCAGACGATCGCCATCTACCCGTTCGCCGGCGGTATCCTGCTCGGGGCCGTCTCATTCGTGGATTCGGCATCGCGCATGCTGCACGCGTCAGCCTCATCCTGGGGAGTCGCGCAAGGGATCGTGGCCCTTGCGCAACTGCTGCTGATTGGACGCTTTCTGGTGTTGGCCGGCCAGGCACGCGAGCGTTCCACGCTTACCGTGGCCGGGGATGAAAAGCCGCGTCTCCCTGCTGTCTTCGGACTGACCGCAATCGTCTGGAGCATCATCGCCGTAGCCGCCGTCGCCCTGCTTCTGGGCCATGCCCGATTCGCCATGACGGTCCTGCAGGAGATCCTGTGGGCCGCCCTCGTACTGACCACCACCTGGATCATCACGCGCTTCCTCGATGCCCTGGTCGTCCAGCTGCTCAGCCAGAATCAACGCACGACCCGCTTCGCGACGGGGGTCGTCGGCGTTCAGAAGATGAGGATAGACCAGGCGGCGCTGCTGATGAGCGCCGTGATGAATGTCGTGATCTGGCTCATCGCCCTTCTGCTCACGATCGCTCCTCTGCATGGACGCGGCGACAACGTCGTCGAGCAGGTGCGGCCGAAGCCGATGCTCGCGTCGCTACGCTACATCGATCTGACGCCTGGAACGATCTTCACGGCCGTCATGATCCTCGCCGGCGGGATCGCTGCGACGCGCATGATCCGGGGCTGGCTCGAGCGGCGTTTCCTACCTGCCACGACCCTCGACATCGCGGCGCGCACCTCGATCACCACCGGTCTGGGCTACATCGGGGTCATATTCGCCCTCGTGGGGGCCAGCAGCGCGCTCGGACTGCAGCTCGAGAAGGTCACGCTGATCGCCAGTGCTCTCACCGTGGGCATCGGTTTCGGCCTGCAGGCGATCATCCAGAATTTCGTCTCCGGCATCATCATGCTCTTCGAGCGACCGGTCAAGATCGGCGACCGCGTCCTGGTCAGCGGATCCGAAGGAAGGATCCGCAAGATGCGTGTTCGCGCGACCGAGCTGGTCGCAGACGATGGCTCGGTGGCGATCATTCCGAATTCCGCCTTCATATCATCGATCGTGGTGAACAAGTCGGAGGTCGCGGCGCCAACCGAGCTGTCGTTGAAGATCATCGTGACCGGGATCGCATCCGCGCGTGCCGCCAAGGATCTTCTTCAAGGCATTCTGGGCGCTTCCGAGGTCGGTGGCGGGAATCCTTCCGCCCGCATCGATCTGGAGAAGATCGGTGATCATGAGTTCGTCTTCCAGGTGCATGTCCGCCCCAATGGGGGGAAGGTCACACCCGATGTACGGAGCCGACTGCTCATGGAGTTGAGTGAGAAGTCTCTCGATGGAGTTTCGATAACCTCTGAATGACTGCGCTGAGTCATCTCCTTGATATGGGGTGCCCGTTCGCAACTACACCGGCGTGAGCTGGATCTCGCCTTCACGAGGAGACGCACTCGCCGCACGGAAGGGCGCGCACCATGAGACTGATCGAGTTGCTGCCCGGTATCGCGATCATGCTTCTTGCGACGGTGATGATGGAACTCTTCGACGCAGCATAAACGGCAACCCCGTCCTCCGACCTCCTCGCCAGCGCCCCCCCTTCAGACGATCGCCGCGACTCCGGTCACCCTGCGGGGCTGTACAGCGCGACCGAGATAGTGGTCCCCGTCGTCGTATGCGATCTGGGTCCAGCGCTCAGCGCAGTCGAAGGCCATGTGCTGGCGGTTGCGCTTGGGGCCCATGGCGCGGATCAGAAGGGCCTCAAGATCGCCGATCGTAGTGCTGGTGTCCCCGGAGACGTCGGTCTGCGGATCGCCGAGACCCAGAACGCCACTCGTCGCGCTCGCGGGAAGGAGCGGACGGAAGCCGAACCAGCTGAAGCGATCCCATCTGCCCTTCAGGTGATCCGTCTTGTGGTCCTTCAGCCGTTTGCCCATGCCTTGGTTGCGGGTGAGGCCGACATAGCTCGGGCCGTAGTCGTCATAGAGGATGTATACGCCCTGCTGATGCCGGAAGTCCGCCACCCTCAGGCTGCCTCGATTGCTGCCGATCCTGCCGAGGAGTCGGAAGCTGTCGCGGACCCCCATCCCCGGATGCCAATCGATCTCGTCCTCGCGCCAGAAGTGAACCGCGCCGGGTTTGCCGGAGGCCGTTGGATGTGAGTCACGCTGCGATGACGAACGCCACGTAGACGAACTCCGCCCAGGTCGCGACGTAGGTGAACGCCGGTGCATTCATCACGTCCCGACGGCGTGCCTGCCGCCAGCGGGCCGAATAGCGGCGCACCGCATCGTGTGAGCCGTCGAACCCTCGCGCAGCAGCAGATCGTGGATGCGCGTGATACGCAGCTTCTCGCGCTGCGGCCGCGCCTCGTCTTCCTCTCGCAACGCATCCAGTCTTGCCTGGAACGGCCCCAGATTGGGCAGCGGCTGCACCTCGCGCCGGTATCCCATGTCCGCATCCGGCGCCCGGATCGCCTTGCGCACCACTTTGCGGGATAAAGGCAGGTCTCGCATGGTCGCCTTGATGGCTTTCCCCGCCGCATGCTCGCGCCGAATCCTCAACACCGTCTCCAATGCCAACATCCCGATCTCGCCGCCTGACGAACCGCCAAGCGTGCAGCCTAGACCGCCGCGATTAGGGAGCTTTTTCGACGCAGATCACCGCGCTACCGGGGTCCCTTTTCCATCCTGATCCACAACGGTGGACTCCGGCGGCCGGAAATCTGAACGTGGTCGAAAGTATCCCGAGTCAGGCATGGGAGCACCCTTCCGGGGCCGGAGGCGCGATGCGGCCGAAGTGCACTGTCGCGGCCGAACGCATGTTAGATCAATTCGTCGAAATCCACGTCATAGGCGTTCGGAAACACGTCGCCGTCCTCGTCCGACGCGTCAGAGCGTCTTCTCTTCGACTTGCCTTCGGAATCGTACCCGTACCTAGTCCGGCTGATCGCATCGGCTCGCCCGCCCCTCACGGCGCTGACGTGAGCCTTGAAGTCGATCAGCTTCACCCTTCTGCTCGCGAGATGCTCCATCTCCTCCGCCAGCGTTCCTCCGAAGGCCATGCCCGTGAAACCGGTGGAACGTGCGACCAGATTGAGGAGCCAGTCACCGTCGTTGGACGCGAGTTTCGCCGCCCTGAACCTGATCGGCGGCTTGCGTGCGAGCCGCTTCGCACCGTGGGCAGCCACGATGAGCGCCCTGATGTGCGCGTTCGGATTGCCGCAGCAGGCGGTCGCCAGTTGCTCCGTCACCTCGAGCTCCGCCGTGAACAGCAGCCATAGCAGCCAGACGACCTCGTGATGGTGGTTGAACGCTAGGTGGCGATGTATCAGGTTGTAGGACGCCTCCCTCCAGCCGTCCCGATCGATCGCGCCGCCGTCCGCGACCCTCTTGACCACGAGCAACGCGACGTAGTCGATCGCGTGCGGGTGATGGAACATGATGCGTTGGAGATACGGTTCGATCGTGTCCCAGTCCGGCCCGCCGTACGAACGGATCTGGTCCAGCGTCCGGAGCGCAATCTTCACGGGGCTGTCGGACTTGATCTCACGTGCGATCTGGAGGGCCTTGTTGACGAAGAGCACTAGGTCCTCGGTGTCGGGATCCCCGAGCCATCCGCCCATGCCGCGCGCATTCTGACGAAGCTCCTGAGCCCAAATCTCGTTCAGCGGCTCGACGCCTCTCATGACGTAGGTCTTCCCGTCGTTCACGTTGAGACTGTACCGCTGCAGGGTGTCGCGCAGCGTCGAGAGGGCGACCAGTGCCTCCGCTTCGCTGCTCAGACCGAGATAATAGTCGTCCACGTGACGCGCGGCCCCCACGACGGCCGTACCGAACCCCGCCTTCAGCTCGGCGTCAAGACCCGCCATCACGAACTCGGCGATGAGCCGGAACGCGTCCGGCCCGACGAGGAGACCCTGCGACTCCCCCATCTGGCAGTTCCGGACGAACAGATCGAGCGCGTTGAACGTGTTGGCGGCGGATCGCGGGCTGGTGTCCGCCTTCGCCTCCCTGATGCCGTGGGCCGACCAGACGATGGCGTGGGAATACACGCTGGGGAAGAACTGCGCCACGTCTGTCCTGAGCACGTGACCGGCGTACCGGAGCTTCCTCGACGCCACGGTCGTCAGCTCGGAGAGGGACTGCATGATGATGGGGCGATCGTCGTCCTCGCGTCCGACCTTGGGTCGACTGACGGAGAAGGGAGAGGAGTCGAAGCGCGCGGCAAACTCGCCCCAGTGATCGGCTATGAAACTCGCGACGTGGAAGTACGAGATCGGATTGGGCGTTCCGTAGTAGCGCCGGCTGCCGTCGTGCTTGGTGCCGCTGTAGCGGATGTAGTCCGAGTGGCGCTTCGCCTGGAACGCCCGACCCTTCAGGGTCCGCACGAGACCGGACAACGCGCGCTTCAGGTCCGTGGAGACGAAGCATGGAGGCAGGACCTCCGGGAACAGGCCCTTCTGCAGCAGCCCGTACCTGTTCCTGATCTCACGTTCGGCCACGTCGACCGCCTACCGCATCCATCCGCATCTCGCGATGGTGGATCGATCGCAGTGTCAGATCAAGCCGCAGGCACGGGCACGGGCACGGGCACGGGCACGGACCGCTTGACCGGCACGCGATCGGTGACTGCCCTACGCCGCTGCCGCCCTGCGACGCCGTTTGGAGGCGACTGCCCAAGGAGATCGTGGACCAGCAGCCCCGTACAGGATTCCCATCGACGCGCCCTTGTCATGGGTCGCTTACGACCTAGATCGGAGGCTATGGGTCTTCTGCTCGCCTTGCTGCGCAGTCAGCTCGCCATGCTGGCTGGCGTGGTCGGGGGGGAGCCCGTTCCCTCCGTGCGCCAGCCGGCTGTTCGGAAGTGCCATCGGCGTACTCCGGTGATCGCAAGTAATCGTGGGTCGCCGCAGCCCTTCCGCGATCATCCGCCCCAAGCGTGGGCCGTCCCCTGACTGCACATCCTTCAATGTTCGGCATGAAGGGAGTTAGCAGGATGAAAGAGGTTTCGCGCGGAGACGCGCGGTATGCGGCGGACGACGGTCCGACCCGGTCGGAGGCGAACGGTGTGCGCTCCCGGAGCGTTCCGGATCTTGACGGCGTGGCAGGCGGTACCGGGGCCGGGCTGCCCTTGGCGGTCCTGGTCGGAGCCACGAAGAGGGCGGACACGCCCAGTGGCTGCTCGGTGCTATTCCACCTGCAGCTGCCCGACTCTACCATCGTCGACCTGAGCTACGCCACCCTGCTGACGCTTCTCCGGTTTGCGCAGCGGGAGGGAGTCGTGCCAACCCTCGACGAGGACTGGTGGTCGCGGACGGGATGCTCGGATGGTTGCGCACTTCAAGATGCGGAAGGGTGAGACGGCCGTGAAGAAGATCACACCGCACGTCGTCGAGGCCGATCTGGGGAGGCGGCATCCCTGGCTGCAGAAGGGACGCACGCGGGACGGCGACAGCCATTTCGCCGTCTGCCCGTACTGCGAAAACCCCATTCAACTGAAGGGGCTCTACCACCGGAACGCGGGTGGGACCCGACCCTACGGCAGTCATGTCGGGGAACCGGTCGAAGGCTTCGCGTTCGACGGCGCCGACCACGAATTCTGTCCCTTCCGGTACAAACGGGACCGGCCCGACCGGAACGCGCGCCGCCCCCGGGGTGCGATGGGCATGCACCTCGTGGAGATGGCGGTTTCGGAGTTCGACCGCATCGTCCTCATCCTGCGCGAGGATTTGGGGTTCCGCTTCTCGAACCTCTTCGCGCGCCGGATGCTCGAACAGTGGTTCGATTCCGGCGGATACCTTTACACCGGCGCACACCTACGGAATCTGCCCTGGATGATCGCGTACTTCGGCCCATCCCAGAACCTCTTCGGCCAGCCGATCGGTCGCAACGGGGATATGGCCGCCGCCGTGCGGAAGATCGTGCCGAACGCGGTCATCTCCGACGAGGGGCGGCTCGTGGGGGGCGAAAGCTGGATACGGCTCGACCTGCAGTGCCTGCACCACAGGATTGAGGCGAAGCCGGACGGGACCCTCGAGGAGCGGATGGACGCGACCGTCCGGGACTTCACGGACACGAACGTCCCGGAACGCGCCCCGCTCGTCCATCGCAGCCGGATCACGTTCCGGCCCGAGGCCTTCGAAGCGCTCGTCAACACGGCGCCCGGCAAGGCGAGACGCGACGAGAAGCTCCTCGAGATCGCGGCGCTCGTCGCGGGAGAGAAGATCGGTGGCTGAGGCGGAAGCTCCGGGCGAATGGTTCGGTGACGCGTTCCTCGTCCTCGAAGACGTGCGTGCGGGCAGGACGTTCGCCGTGTCGGTCGCGACCTTGGCCAAATGCCTGCGTACCGCGGAGGTGATGCACCTCGTACCGCCGCTCGGTGATGACTGGCGGCCGCCGGAAATGCCGGAGAGCTCGGGCCCGGGAGATCAATGACCATTGCGCATCCGTGCTCCGGCGGGGAAGCCGCACCTCCGGCGGTCGGCGTCCGCGGATCCGGCCTTCCGCGGTGCGGATGGGGCGGCGACCGATCGTCCGGCGGGCGTCGATCTGCTTACGCAAGCCACGAATCTCCGCTTGGGACGTGGGAGCGAAGCGCCCTCAATCGAGGACCTTCGGCATCGATAAGCAGCTCATAGCTCTCGAACGGGCGTATCGGCACGTGCTTGGCGCCGCCATGCGGTCTCTCCACCACCGAGATCGTGCCGCGAAGGGTACCGTCGCTCCAACGCGCGTGGGTGAGCACGAGCTGCAGCGCCGCCCCCAGGTGCTCGTCGTCGAGCACGTCGTAAATCACACTCCCCGCTTCCACGTCGACGAAGCCGGATCTCGCGACCACGGCCCTCACCACCGACGCCAGCACCAGCGACTTCACACGGGATGGCAGAGGTGATGACAGACGCCTCAGCTGCAGCGCCACCACGGACCAAATGGTCGCCAGGTCCGCTTCCAGCTCGAGGAGGTCCCGCATCTCGACCGGGAACTCGCCTACCCGGAGGCAGTCGAGCATGACCATGCTCGACGAGGTGGGGACGAGCCTGAGGGTCTCGATCCGTTCGAAGTCGACCGTCGGTGACGTCGGGGCCGGCTTGCGGCCCGCATCGGCCATCTTCCCGCTCCACATGTCGGGCAGGCGGACGGAGAAGGCGCGCCTGCCGCCCACAGCCCGGAATCGCGGCTCCCCGGACCGGCGGGCGTTCTCGATGCGCCAACGTCCACCCTTCATCAGCGCCGCCGCGTTGGACGCGTGGCGAGATTCGTCGTCGACGTCGGCCTCGGCAGATGAGACGAGCAGGCCACCCGAAGCCCTGGAACCCACCAGAGCCCTGTTCACGAGCCTGCCGCCGACGACCTCTACGCCGTCGAAGAGGCAGCGCCGGACGTCATCGTCGAGCAGCACGCCGATGTCGCGCGCTCCGGGATCGACGACGTGGACCGCGTTCCAGGGAGTGAGCCCGAGGGACCAAGCGCGGCCGTAGAGGGAGGCGAGCACGTACGGGGCATCCGATCTGCCGGCCGCCCGGAGGAGCACGGATCGGGGATGAGGTGCGTCATAGATGCCTTCGGCTAGTTCGGCAGCGATGGCTGCGGCGAGCCGGACTGCGACGGCGTCCGTCTTCTGTAGGGCACCCGCCTGGTACGCCCCCACGTTGGGCAGATCGATCCTGCCGTGCGGGAAGTCGCGCAAATTGGTCGGGCTCGGCTCGGCAACGCCGCGTCTCGACGTACCGACCGCGATCATCATCGTCCTCATGTCGACCGCAGCCTGACGCGCCTCCTCCTCGGCGTCGCGGTCGCGCGCCTCGAAGACGATCGCAGTCGTCGGAAACTCCTTCGGCACGACGCTTCCGAGCGTCCGCACTCCGACGTCCAGCGCCTTGCCGGCGACGCCCCCATCCAGAAGGTGGGTGAGCCTCGCACCCAGCACCGTGATCCAGAGATCGGGGGCGGCCCTCTCGTGCTCGGGATCTCCTTCCTCTGCGAGACGCAGCGTCCAGCCCGCCTTGGGTCGGTCGAACAGGTCCGGTAGACGCGCCGTCACCTCGTCCAGCGCCCTGCGCAGCACGGAGACGTCGCCGCTGGTGGCACCGGGCATGCCGTGTACAGAAGCCGAGGACCGGTCGAGGGAAACGTACAGCTCGTCGAGCCACGCCGTTCCTCGCGCCCCCCGCATGGAGGCGAGCGAACGTCTGAGCATGGGCGTGAGGACGCTGAGGTCCCGCCAATCCCGCGCACCATCGGGAGTGAGGTCGACGAGGCGCCTCATCGCCAGACGGGCGTAGCGGTTCTCCAGATCGCCGTTGCCGAGAAAGGTTGCGACCTCGAAGCCGAGCATCGGACGCGATCGCATCGCCTCCTCCTCGACGAGCTCGAACAGACGGTCCCGCAGCGCAGCCTCCTCGCAGGCGATCGTCTCGTCGCCGAACCTGAACCCCCAGAGGGCTTCGTCGCCCAGGGAGACCGTTCTGTTTCCGACCGGCAGCAGGGCGGTGTCCTGATCCTCGGCGATCTCGAAGCGCTCCACCAGACCGTCCCGGCCGATGCGCTGAACGAGCCTCGCATTCTCGAGTGGCGCGGAGAAGACCGGGATCATGAATCCCAGTCCCAGGCCGGCCGGATCGAGCAGCCCCGCCAGTTCGGCGCGCGGCGTGTTGGAGAACGTCACAGCATGCCCCGCTTCCTGAGGAGACCCTTGGCCTGTACGTAAAGCTGGCTGGCGTAGAACGACGGACTCTGCCGGCCGAAGGTCTCGTAGCTCAGCGGTACCGCCCCGCTGGCGGCCAACGCCCTGGCGACCACCGGCTCGTCGAACAACAGCGGCGGCCCGATGATTGCCTTGAGCGCCGACTCAATGACAACGTCCTCCTCGAGTTGAATCTCGATCGTCGTGCGCCGATCGTCGTCGTCCGCCAGCGCCGGATCCCGCGACAGCCTGACGATCGCGCGGGCCTCAGGATGGAGCAGGGAAATGTCTATTTCCTCGCGCGTCGGCATCTGATGGAAGTAGTTGGCGTTCGTCTCGAAGAACGCGCCGACAATCCTCCTCGGGAGATCGGGCGAGGGATGGAGCTCGAAGCGGTCGCGCGCCAGCGGGCCGACCATCGGTTGGTACCTGGCGAAGCCCCCACTGTCGAACGGGACAATCCTGACCGCCCGGCCGATGAGTCCGGCATCAAGCACGAGGCACATCGGGAGATGCTCCTCCATCCGGGCGGGCAGCATGCCCGGCATCGGCTTGAAGGCGGGCCGGCCGTAGAAGAGGTAGACCATCGGCCTGTCGCCGTAGTTCGAACACGGACGCACGCGCAGCGCGCCCTGGTCGAGGGCTCGGACTCCCTGGAGGACCGGGGTACAGTGCATCAGCGACATGCTCCGGCGCGTTGGCGTCTCGCCGTTCAGGAATTCCAGGAGGCTCATGACGGCATCGCTGCCACAGCGTGCTCGACCCCGTCCACCGAAACGGCCGTTTCGCACCGATCCGGTTCGATCGGACGTTGCCAAAGGCGGGCCGCGATGACTTCCTTGCCGGTCGGGGTAGGAGAGGAGAGGCGGATCATGACGGGAGCGACGGTAACGGCAGGGGAAGGGGGTGAGGCCGCGCCGAGGGGCGGCACGGCGATATGCCTGTCGGGAGGCGGATACCGGGCGATGGTCTTTCACGTTGGCGCCCTATGGCGCATACACGAGCTGGGCCTGCTGCTCGACGTCGACCGCGTCTCCTCCGTGTCCGGCGGTTCGATCACCGCTGGGGTGCTCGCGCTCGCCTGGCGGCAGCTGACGACCGGAGGTTCCTTCGCCGATCTCGTGGCGGAGCCGACTCTGGAGCTCGCCGGCAGGACCATCGATCGCGGCGCCCTCGTCGGCGGCGCCCTGCTGCCGGGCACCATAAGCCAGCGGGTCGCGGACACGTACGACGAACAGCTGTTCCACGGCGCGACGCTCCAGTCCCTTCCCGACCGGCCGCGCTTCGTCATCAACGCCACGAACCTGGAGACCGGAGCCCTTTGGCGGTTCTCGAAGCCGTACATGCGGGACTGGCGCGTCGGATCCATCGCTCATCCCGATCTGCGCATCGCCGACGCCGTCGCCGCATCGTCGGCGTTTCCACCCGTGCTGTCGCCGTACGTGCTGGACGTCGAGCCCGCCGACTTCGACGTCGTGGAACGGGGCCTCGGAGACGAGTTCCGGCGCAACGTCAGCCTGACGGACGGCGGGGTGTACGACAACCTGGGACTCGAGCCGGCGTGGAAGAGGTGCAGGACCCTCCTGGTCTCCGACGGCGGAGGGATCGCGGGCGACGACTCGTCGCCGCCGGCCGACTGGGCTCAGCAGTCCAGACGCGTCCTCGACGTCATAGATGGGCAGGTGCGCGCTCTGCGCAAGCGGCAGCTGATTGGCGCCTTCCGTACGGGCGAGCGGCAGGGCGCCTACTGGGGCATGCGCACGGATCCCGACGACTACGGCGTCCCGATCCTGCTGCGATATCGGCCCGAGGGACGCACCGAACTCGCCGCTGTGCCCACCCGCCTAAAGCGCATGCCCGTCGATCTCCGGCGCAGAATGGTCAATCTGGGCTATGTGCTGACCGACGCGGCGCTGCGGGCGCACGTCGTGCCGGAGGCGCAACCAGCGACGTCCCTCCCCTTCGCGGATGCCGGGATCTAAGCTTCTGCGGGGGTCGATACCTCGGGAAGATGCAGGCAGACGACACGGATTGTGCATGGTGAACCGCTAGGCGTCCGGCGGCCGAGGCTGCCTCGACAGGATGAGCGAGTTGCGTGAAGGCGGGAGCGGGTGACGGACGTCCTGCAAGGGGAATCGGTGCAGGTGCGGCGGCTCCGGCCGCCTAGCTTCTCGCAGATTTCGCCAAGAGCCAGCCGTGGCGCGCGAGTACGCTGTACTTCGGATTCCTCTCGACCGAGGCGTGCATGATCGATCCGCCGACAATGGCTTCTTCACGGCCGCTTCGCCCTCGCCGACGGTGTGGCCGACGCCCTCGGCGGAATGCGATGGAGTGGTTTCGGCGCGGCGGCGATCGCGCCGGCCGCAAGACAGGCCGCCGCAGCCCAGGTGATATGCCTGTTCTGCGCGACTCCGCCAGTGAATCCGGGGTTCAGGTGGTCTGGTCGGTGTCGACCCTCTTAGGCTCTCGCTTCGGCTACCCATTCATCGGCCGGCCGCAGAACGCCACGTCGACGTCGATCGCCCACGGCCGAGAAGGACGTCGCGCCCTCAGACCGACACGGACGAACCGAACGACGCGTGCGGCTCTCGTCGGAAGGGCGGATCGTCGGCTCACTGGCGAAGGGAGGCCTTCAGCTCGGTGAAGAACTCGCTGGTCGTGGAGCGTCTCGCATAGCCCGCATCGAACTGCGCCCGCTTCTCGACGAGGGACCGGGCGGTTCGCTTGCTGATGCGCGCGTACTCGTCGAGGTCCGAATCGCTGCGCAGGTACGGCCATTTGCGAAGAAACTCTGGTGGGATGTGGTTAGCGCCGGAGAAGGTCGCGAGCGGGAAGCTCTTCTCGGTCGCCACGCCGATCTCCCAGGGAACCCACTGCGAGCTGGACGTCGAAGCCGATACGATCGCGAGCAGCTGCGTACACTTGGCCATCTCCTCCCGGATGTGATCGGCGAGCGTCTCCACCGGACCGCCGTAGTAGGGATCGATGACGTCCACGTAGCAGTCGATCGCATGCACGGTCCGGAGCCGGGCGGCTACGGCCGCGGCCAGCACGGAATCGTGCCGCTGGTGAGATATGAAAACCTTCAAGTCGGGTCTCCTGACCGGTGGTTGGGGCGAGGGCGGCATGGCGGAGGCCGCCTGAATGCGGGGGAGGGCGGAGGATCGCGACGCCCGGGGACGTCAGCGGTAGTAGAGCTCCCAGATCCCCTCCACCACGGAGCGGGAACTCCATCCGACGCAGCGGGTGGCCGCATTCTGGACGGTGGAGGCCGTGCGGAGCTGCCCGCGCGGGTTCACTGCGAGGATCGGCTTGCCGTAGAACGCCGCCCCGTCGATCTCCTTTCCGATCCACTTGCTGTAATGCGCGTACATGCCGGTCGGAATGACGATGACGTGGCTACGACGTATCTGGTTGTATATGGCGTCCCTGAGCTGCCTGTCGTTCGAGGCCGTGAGGATCGGATCGCTGCGGGGAACCGAATAGTCGTGCAGCAGCATCGACGCCGACCCGACGCGCCACGACTGCCCGAAGATCCAGCCGGACAGGGTGTCGTAGTGGCCGGAGTAGCGCCACGAATGGCTGATGAAGACGTGTATCTGGTGGATGCTCACGCTGCGGCCGACTCGATTATATGCGGCGCAGCTTGGCGAGCTTGCGGTAGTGGGCGCCCGTCGCCGTCAGGCGGCAGCCGGTCGAATTCACCGCTGCGTAGTACATGAACTCCTCGTCCACGGGCACCACCAGTCCATGCCGATTGCAGTTCTGCAGATCCTTGAAGATGCGCACGTGATCGGGATCGACGGGCACGTGGTCGAGGTGGGGAGCGTTGCTGCGGTCCTCCTCGTACGACGGGTCCAACGCGTAGACGCTGGCACGTTCGGGAAAGTATTCGGGAAGAGCCCTGAGGACGGCGTCGGGTACCTTGGGTGGCACCTTCCTCAGAGCGATGAAGGTCTGGACGTTCGCCTTGTAGATCGGACGCTGCTCCCAGGCACCCAGCGTCTGGTCGACGTGGGAATAGAGCGCGGCGGGCGTCACGTTGCCGCGGATGTCGGAACAGCCGCCCTTCAGACCGTCCAGCAGGATCTCCGTGAACATCCCGTGCGGGCCATCGTCCGCCTCCCCGTCGCGATGCGTCGCGGTGAGGATGGTCACGCCCGTGCCGATCACGGACGCCGCGCCCTTTCCGAGACCCGCTATCTCCCCGGCGTAGCCCGAATGGCAGCTGTCGAGGATGATCACGCTCGACTTGATGCGCGGATGCGCGGCGTTCGCGAGGCTCAGGATCTCGGACATGCCCATGCCCCACGAGCCCTTCTTTCCGTCCTGCCCGACGATGTAGCCGGCGTTCGTCTCCGGGTTGAGGATGCCGTGGCCGGCGAAGTAGAGCAGGGCGATGTCGGCCTCTGCCCGGAACAGCTCCTCAACCGCCTCGCCGAGCAGGACGTTGGTGACGGCAGCGACGTCGCTGGTCAGGGTCCGCACCTCGAAGTTCGGCGAGCCGTCGCCGTTGGACTCCAGGAGCTGGGTGATCGCGTTCGCGTCGGCGACGCACCCCTGCAGGGGCGCCGCGGCGTAGTCGTCGATGCCGACGACGAGGGCCCTCTTGATCATCAGCGCGCGCCCCCGACAAGCTTCTTGAGGTTGTCCCAGGTCCATTCGTAGACCTTGTCGCCGGCCCTCGCGGACTTCGGCTTCTTGCCGGTCTTTCCCGAGTAGCCATTGAGGAGGAAGTAGGGCTTGCCTTCCTCCTGTGCGATCGTGACCTCGGCACTGACGCCGTTCGCGGTGTCCGTATGCTGCCCGCAGATCACGCAGACCACGTCGGTCGCACGGATGCGGCTGCGGGCCTTCGCCTTCCAGTCGCCGTCGATGTGCTCCTTTATCGACCAGTCGGCCAGTTCGAACGGACTGTCGGCGTTCCTCGCCTGTCCGACGAGGAAGGTCTTGAGCGTCTCGTCGTGATCGTAGTCGAAGCTGATGAACAGCCTGGTCTTCGCCATTGTCCCCTCCCGGTGCGTCCGCGCAGGAACACATCGTGACCAGATAGCACCCGGACAACCGGGCGGGGAGGACCTTTTCTGACCGATTCGGCGCGAGTTCGGTTCAGCCCTTCCCCAGATCGTGGTGCTCGCGTCGAACCGGGTCGATTCGTCGGACCGGCTTGCCCAATCCGAGGGCGTATTCGACGATGTCGCCCGTACCGCCTCTACCCCGTGCGGGCCTGCCGTCCCATATCGCGACCAGGAGGTCCGTCTCCTCGACTATCCGCCGCCCTGCCTGCAGGAAGGCCTCCTCGCCCTCGAAACCGCCGAGTGCCACCACGTCGCCGCGGCCCAGCAGATCGCGATAGCGAGCCAGCGCCTGCGGGGTTCCGTAGCACTCTTCGTACCATTCGCCCGGAACCACGGTCGTCAACGAACCTCCCATACGAAGCACCGTCTCGGCGAATAGCTGATCGGCACCGATCGCGAGCGACGACCAGCCCTCGATCGGGCAGGGGAGGCCGACGAGCAGCCCCTCCAGCGCCTCGCCCGTCCATTGCCAGTCGGCACCGTCCCGCTCCTGATGCCCACTCACGCCTATCCTCATGCGTTCCTTCCCGTTGATCGCCGCTCGAGGCATGTAAACCATCGAGCCGCGCAAGCTATCCCTTCCCTACGCCGGGAGCGGCCGCACGCATCCCCAGTCCGCGGTCGTGCGTGGCGAGTTGACGCCTGCTGACCTAGAAGGCGGAGGATGGCTGCCAACCCCCTCGATTCGTTGACTCCCAAGGAACGCGACTGCCTCCGGCTCGTGGCGCCGGACAGGAAGAGCGCGGTTATCGCCGCGCAGCTGGGGATCGCGGTGCCGACGGTCGAGACGCACATCAGGTCGGCGCGTGCGAAGCTAGGCGGGGTCAGCCGGTTCGTGGCCGCGCGCATGCTGACGGAGCACGAGGCTCGTCAACCGCTGACTAGTCAGGGTCTGACGATCGCCGAACCGATGAAGGCGGATGCAGGAGACTGGTCGAGCCGATCACACGAGGTCGGCTCCCGACCGCTGGTGATGGCAGATGCCCGTGCCGCCTTCGACGACGGCGCCACGCGGCATTCCCCCGGACGCTCGACGGCCGATCGCAATCGGCTGTCGACGCTCAATCGGATGGCCCTCATCGCGTTCTGCCTGCTGGCGATGGTGGTCGCGGGAATCGCGTCCATTCCTCTGTCCGAAGCGGTGCAGCACGTCGCGCGGCTCGTGATGACGCAACGACGAGACTGATCCCGGCGCCTCGCCGCCGGGCGAGGAGAAGACCATGCTGAACGACCGACTCTCCGCAGCCCACAGCGTGCGGGACGCGTACGTCCCCCTGAAGCGGGATACCGACCACCTCGCCCAGCGGGCGAGCGAATGCCTCATCGCGATCCAGCATGCGCGGGTACGCTCCGGGCTGCCGCTCGGAACCGGTGCGGCGCCGCTCGCCGACATCGCGCGCGGAGCGGCGCTGCTCTACGAAGCGCAGCGCTGCTTCGCGGAGGCGCACCCTAAGCTCGCCGCCCTCATCGACGAGGCGGGGCTGGGCCGCTTCTACGCCTACGGCGACGACGAGTGCCCGCCCGACGCGAAGTACGGAGCGCTCCCGCGGCCCGTGATCGCGGCGGCCTGACGGACGGCGGCCGATGCAGGGGAACTTGACGCCGACGCATGCGGGTGCCCCCATGCGGCATGGATCTCCGTGCAAGCCTCGTCGCGCTGCTGCTCCGCTTCTGGGTGCCCCTGCTCCTGACGTGTCTATATGCGATCAGGAGGGGCGGCGGTCCCGAGCGGGCCGCCGGCTGGATGCTTCTGGCCGCGGCGATCGCCACGGTCGCCGTACGGTCGGACTTCAAGGTCCGCTACGCTTTAGTGCAGGCCTCGGTCGCGGCGATCGACGTCGCACTGCTCGTGGGCCTGCTGCTGCTGGCCGCGAAGGCTGATCGAAGGTGGCCGATGCTTCTGGCCGCGCTCCATGCGGTGACGGTGCTGGGTCACGTGGGCAAGCTGCTCAACCCGGAGCTGCTGCGCCTCGGCTATGCGGTGATGATCGCGTTACCGACACTGCCGGGGCTCGCGGTCCTGGCGATCGGAACGCGGCGTCACCGCTCCCGGGTACGGAGGTACGGGACAGATCCGTCCTGGAGCGGCTGATCGCGATCTGCGGACTGGATGATCCCGGAGGAAGGGCCGATCTTCTGCTCCGGGAGTTCGGTTCCGCCGGCGCCGTCCTGGGATCGGCAGGGGGCCTGCGTCTGCGCAGATGCGTCGGGGATCCGCGCATGGAGGAACTCGTCGGCGCCGTTTCGGACGTCCTGCGGTGCGCCCTCGCCGGCGGGGTGCGCGGCCGATGCGTCCTTGCCGATCGGGTGGCGGTGCTCGAATACCTTCGCATAGAGATGGCGTTCACGCGTCGCGAGACGCTCCGCGTGCTCTACCTCGATGCCGGCCACCGGCTCCTCCTGGACGAGGTCGCCGCGGAGGGCACCGTCGACTCCCTATCGTTCTACGCCCGCGAGATCGTGATCCGTGCGCTTGAAGTCGGCGCCGTGGGGCTCGTCCTGGCGCACAACCACCCGGGAGGAAGCCCAGACGCCTCGCCTGCCGACCTCGCGGCCACGGACGCCCTCGTCAGAGCCTGCTCCCCCCTGGGCATCGCCGTCCTCGATCATCTCGTGGTAGCGGAACAGGGCACGCGCAGCTTACGCGTCGGCACGAAGGCGTGAACGGGTCGGCCCACCGTCCCTGGAACGACGCAGCCTCCGATCTGCTCGATTCGACCGTGACGAAGCTGCGGGCGCTGCTCGATCACGCCCCCAGGAGCGTGCGGAGGCGGTTCGTGCTTCCGCCGACGGAGGGCGACAGCCAGGAGGCGGTGGCGCGGATGCTCTACGAGCAGCGCCGGATGCGTGCGGAGGCGTTCGGAGACCACTCCACGGTGTTCGTGGAGCCGGCGTGGGACCTCCTCCTCGACCTGTTCCTGGCGCGGGCCGAAGGCCGGATCGTGTCAGCGTCCGCGACCAGCATCGGAGCGTGCGTCCCGCCGACCACGGCGCTGAGATGCGTGGGCGCGCTCAGACGAAGAGGCCTCGTGACGACGCGTCCCCATCCGACGGATCGGCGGATGAAGGTGGTCGAACTATCGCCGGACGGCGCCGCGATGGTCGAGCGCTACCTCTCGATGCTCAGGTCGCCGGGCGACTGAAGCGCGCAGGCCCCGGTTCCGCAGGTTTCCGATCCCACCGATCCGGTGACGAAGCCGCTTGGCATCCTACGTGCGTCGGGCCCACAGCGATGCGGGAGAATCGCCATGGACGTGTTCAAGCTCACGCTGCTGCCGGCCGGAGACGGCGACTGCCTGCTGCTCACCTGGGGCGACGACGGCGGTCTGCACCACATGATCGTCGACGGCGGCCGCGCGTCAGCCTACCCCAGGCTGCACGCCCGCCTCGCGGACATGGCACGCAGATCCGAGCCCCTGCACCTCTACGTGCTCACCCACATAGACGCCGACCACATCGCGGGGGCGCTCACCTTCCTCCGCGCGAAGGATCGTCCGCTCGCCCCGGCGGACGTCTGGTTCAACGGACATGCGCAGACGCGGCGCGTGTGCCGGAGGAGCTTCAGACAGGGCGACGAATATTCAGAACTCCTCGCCGGAACCGGCTGGCCGTGGAACCGCCACTTCCGAGACGGGGTGGCCGCCGTCGAGACGGCGCCGGATCCGATCGACGTGGCTGGATTGCGGATCACGATGCTCTCGCCGACGCTCGAGCGGCTGGCACGGCTGGGTGAGGAATGGGACCGCTGGTTCACGGGGGCTCCCGGACGCCCCGAGCGTCGTGGCACGCGCAGGCCCGGCGAGCAGCTGACGCCGATTCCCGAGCCGCTCGTGCTGGAGCCGCTCGCGGTGGACGGACCGATCGATACCGAAACGCCGAACGGCTCGAGCATCGCCTTCATCGCGGAATGGCGCGGCAGACGGGTCCTGCTGGGTGCCGATGCGCACCCCGACGTCCTCGCATCCTCCCTCGGCCCCCTGGCCGCGGCCGAGGGGGGGCGCCTGCACGTCGACCTCCTCAAGGCCCCGCACCACGGCAGCGCGAAGAACATGAGCCGACAGCTGATCGAGGCGCTGGACTGCCGGTCGCTGGCGATCTCCAGCAACGGCAACATCCACGGGCACCCCGATCCGGAGGCCATCGCGCGCTTCGTCCTGCATGGCGCCCCCGGCATGAAGCACCTGCACTTCAACTACGACACGCCGAGGACGTCGCCGTGGCGCAGCATGGACGCCGGTGCCAGATACGGTTTCGACGCCCGCTTCCCCGAAGAAGTCGACGGCGTGATGGAAATCGACCTGCTCGCGCTCGACGACGGCGGGGACGCCGGCGTATCCGTGGATGCGCACGAGCAGTAGGCCACGTCGCGCCGGCATCGGTGACGACATCCGACGGACCCGGAGATCGAAGTGCACTGGACCAGCTTAACCGAACTCGCCGCCAGAATCGCCGCGTCGCTCGAGGTACGGCATCCCGGAATGGTGAGCCGCGTACACGCAGCGCTCCGCGGAGACGTGGTGGTGCTGGCGGGCGAGGTCGCCAGCGAGGATTGCCGCAGCGACGCCAAGCGTCTCGCTCTGTCGTTCGACGGAGTTTTCAAGGTGCGCAACGAAATCATCGTCGCCGGCTACCTGGCCCCCGCCAGCGACGACGATCTCGACTCGTACTTCCGGTCACCGGCTCCGGAACCGCCGCGAAGGAAGCGGGGATATCCCGTGGGAGGCGGCCTGCAGCGGCGCAGCGACCGGTCCGGCGTCGAACGTCGCATCGTGAAGGCCGGACGGAGACCGGACGGGGACGTGGACCTCGTGGACGTCCTGAGATGTCCGTCGATCGGAAGCACAGGAAACCTCGTGCCTGCCGGACGCGTCGAGATCTCGGTCGATCTCAAGACCGGATCGACGGGCGCCGCGTCGATCGCCGTGGGTCGGTTTCCCGCGGACTGGACGACGATCGCTGTCGCCGTGCAGCTGATCGCACCATGGGCGGAGGCGGTGGAAACGGTGTCGGGCGCCGTCATCCTCAACGCCGACGGCACCTCAACGCCGGCGGTCTTCTCCTGCCGGATAGCCCCGGACTTCGACGGATCGTCCGCCCAGGTGCAGGCGGTCTTCATGCACGGGACCCGGATCTGCGGCTTCCTCGCGAAGGACCTCCTCCCGACCGGGAACGCGGACGGCAGGAGCGGAGAGGCCGACCGCGCGTCCACGGTCGACATCGGCGACGGACCCGGGGACGCATCGAGCATCTCCGCAGCGTTGACGCCGAGCGTGAGGGTGGTGCCCGACGCCGCGGGGCCCAGTCTGACCGTCACCATCACGTCGGCCGATCGCGACGCGCAGACCTGGTTCTGGCAGGCCGCCATGCCGGGAGGACTGTCGGTCGGCATCGGCCGGATCGATCTTAAGGACGATGCAAAGCGGTTTTCGGACACCCTCCTCGGATCCTGCCCCGATCTTGCGCCCAATCGCGTCGGCCGGGTCATGGACGGCATCGGTGAGCACCTCTGGAGAGTGGCGCCCGCGGAGTTCAGGGAGGGTTACGCGAAGTGGCGCGCAGCCCTCGGCACCGACTTCCCGATCCAGTTCATCACCGAGGACCCCTACGTACCGTGGGAAATGATGAAGCCGGAGATCGCGGACGCGGGCCACCTCTTCGTCGACCATCCGGTCGCCAGGTGGCCCGCGCAGCGTACGGGGCTTCTGAGGGAGAGACTCGGCCGCGGTGAGATACTCTCCTTCGTGCCCAGCTACGCTCCGGGTCAGGGTCTGCCCCATGCGGAGCTCGAAGGCAGATGGATGGCCCAGGCGCTCGGAGCCGTGACGATGACGGCCCGCACCGATGCGTTCTTCGACGTGCTGGACGGCCGGCATCCGAACGGCGTCGCGATGATCCACTTCGCGGGGCATGGGCGGGTGGACACGGGGCAGCGCGACGGCGGCATCCAGCTGGAGGACGGCTTCGTCGGCGTCATGGACGTCGATCAGACGCGGACCGTCGTCGGTCTCGAGTGCGCCACCCTCGTGCTGCTGAACGCGTGCGAGACCTCGGCCGGCGCCAGGATGCTCGGCACGAACACCGGCTGGGGAGCGGCAATCGCCGCCCGGGGCTTCGGTGGGCTCCTCGCTCCGCTCTGGGAGGTCGACGACGGCATGGCGTTGGAGATGATTAAGGCCGTGCTGCCCGCGCTCCTGCAGAGGCGGGAGACCCTCGGCGAGTCGCTCAGAACGGCACGACGGGTGCACTGCGCGTCGTCCGCCTCCGCCTTCGCCTACCTGGCGCACGGCGACGTGATGGCGACGTTTCCGTCCTAGACGGCGACGACCGCCGGCACGTCCACCAGCAACCCGGCCGGAACGGCATTCCGCATCTCGACCATGAGATCGCCTCTGACGGTCGGCGTGCGGATCGACGTGATCAGGCTGAATCGGACGGGAACGTCGGCCTTCTCGACCCGTCGACCGGCAGCCCACCAGCCCCTGACGGGCATGACGTTGACGAGCCGCCG
Source organism: Sphingomonas sanguinis (assembly GCF_019297835.1). Lineage (NCBI taxonomy): Bacteria > Pseudomonadati > Pseudomonadota > Alphaproteobacteria > Sphingomonadales > Sphingomonadaceae > Sphingomonas > Sphingomonas sanguinis. The sequence goes on from NZ_CP079203.1 coordinate 2,951,712, forward strand.
TCCGACGAGCTGGTAGGCCGGTCCCCTCCAGACGTCCTGATGGACCGTTCCGCGATTCCGCCGCTGCCAGCCGAGCAGCCAGCCCGCATCGTCCGCCGTCGAGGAATCCCCGGCCACGGCCCGGTTCACCCTGCGCTGAGCCTGAACCTCGCTCTCCTGGTACCTCTGCATGTCGAACCTGAGGCCATGCGACGGATAGAACTGCCGCCGCTCGAGTCCCGCGCTGTGCAGGTCCGGTTCGACGAAGTAGGAAAGCGTGCAGCGCAGTTCGACCTCGGTTCCCGCCAGGGAGCGTAGCGCGGCATCCGGCCACGGCAGTCGGAAGCTCTTCATCTGACGGAGCTTGACGCTGCCGCCCGAACCGGGCTCATAGGGCAGGAGTTCGTCCTCGGCGACGAGGGTCGCCGCGTTCGAGGCGCTCCAGAAGACGCGCTCCTCGTCCGGAACGCCCCAGCCGAAACAGTCCAGCGTGGCGGCGACGGCGTCCCGCGGCATCGCGCCGGCTCGGACCAGCGCCGTCCGTCGCGCCTCCATGGCGTCGGTCCATTCCGCGCAATGCACGAGCAGACCCCGTACGGTCTCCGGACGAAGCGCGGGATATCGCGCCATCACCCGGGCCGCGAGGCGAGCCGCGGCTGCGCAGGCCGCCGACGTGTCGCCCGTCAGGGTAATGCGATCGATCCTATTGGAAGTGGTGGCGATCATGTCCGGACCATGCGCCCGCGAGGTGGTGCCGCCGGGATCGATGCCGTGGTTGCCGCCCTCCATGACGATGTCCGGCTTGTGGCGGCGACCGTCCCAAGCCTGAGCCGTGCGCGACCGGGGCGACAGATTGCCCTCGTCGGCCAGAGGCGTCGGTCCCGAACACTTGGACGTCAGCGCTCCCACGGACAGAACGTTGAGCGCCTGGGCGGGCGACTGGATCCCGTCCTCCTCGTTCAGCTTGGCATACGCCGCGACCTGATAGGGGGCGGTGGCCGTGGTCGTCACGTTCCCGACGGCGACGCAGAACAGCCGGCCGGCCAGACCGTCGTTGAAGGCCAGCGCATCCATCGAACCCGAGCTGGACGTCGGGCGACCGTCCTCGGCCTCCCCGACGATCGTGGCGGCCAGGCAGTAGACGCGCGGGTGGCGGACGCTACCCTCCGCCAGGGCCACCGCCCTCGCGATGGCATCGCGCGCCGGCAGCTTCACCACGCTGTCGGGATTGAAGACGACGACGGATTCCAGCCCGGTCTCCAGGGCCACCCGCCCGCTCGTGGCGGCGAGGTCCGAAAGGTCGCCGTACAACGCGACGCCGGCCATCATCGAACCGTGACCGTGGGCATCGAAGGGGTCCCATGCACCGACCACTGCACGACAGCGCGCTGCCGGGAGGGAGTGGGAGAGCAGCGCGCTGCCGGGATTGACCCCCGTGTCCAGCAGGGTGACCCAAGGTGCGGCTGGAGGCGCAGGCACGACCCGCGTCGAAATCGCCGCGATCTGTCGGAGCCTCTCCGGCGGCGGCAGGTCCTGGTGATCCGCGATGAAGTTGGACGCGCCGCGGAGTTCGACGACGGCCGCACTGCGGAGCACCAGCCTGGCGAGCGCGGCCTTCGTGGCGACGCAGTTATAGACGGCGATGTCGACGAATTCGGTGGCGGTCCCGGTGATCCCGATGCGGAGTTGCGCGGCGCCCGTCTCGAAGACCTCCCGCATGGAGCTGCGGACCCATATCTCCCATTCGACCGCGCCCCTCGCGCGCGGGAAGTGCTCGAGCGGATCCGTCCAGAGATCCTCGATCTCGGCCGGGCGGAACGTCTCGGCGCTCTCGAACAGCCAGAAGCTCCTGGTCCGGCGGACGGCCGCACCGTCGGCGGTCTGATCGTCCGTCAGTTCGTCGGGGTCCTCCTCGGGCTGCTCCCACTCCTCGTAGCCGTCGAGTGCCTTGTTAAGGCTCTTAAGCGCATTCGAACTGAGGTAGTAGACGGCCCGGTCGCGTTTGCGCGCGCCTTGGACGTCGAGGAAGCGTCTCACGTTGAGCAGCTGCCTGCCCCGGCTGTTCGCCCTCAGCGTATCCCCCACCGCCAGCCGCTCCCCCTCGCGAGAATGGACCGTCACGGTGACGCCCAGCTTGGACTTGGGAATGCCGAGAGCGACCTGTTCCGCCCGGAGCGCCCGCGCCTCCTCGGACAGCCTGCCGAGGTCGCCGCGCAGCCGCCCGGCGTGCGCCACCCGATCCGACACGGCACTCGGCCGATCCGTGCCTCCGCGACCGACCGGTTCGAATTCCTCGGAGGCGCGGCCCAGACCACGGACGACCAGATGACGATGGAGCGGCATACGGTAGGGTTAGCAGTCCGATGTCACGACTGCCAATCGCACTTCTCACCGATCCGGTCGGGATCTCTCCGAGAGCGCCGCGACGAGGATCCCGCCGTCGAGCAGGCCGTCGTTCTCGAGCACGGCGTCGCGGGCCGCATCCTCGCCCGCAGCGACGATGTCCGCCTGACTGAGCCCGGACGCCGCGCTGCAGACCACGTCCCAGTCGAAGCCCGAGAGATCGAAGCGGGGGAGCCTGTGGGTCAGGATCCGCCTGACGTGCTCGGGTTCGGGAAGGTCGTAGCGGATGGTTGCGTCGAAGCGCCGGAAGATCGCCCGATCGAGCAGTTCCTGATGGTTCGTCGCCGCCAGGACGAGGCTCCCCGATGCGTCCTCGTCGAGGAACTGCAGGAAGGAGTTCAGCATGCGGCGGGCCTCGCCGATGTCGTTCTCCGCCCCACGCCGCGTGGCGAGCGCATCGACCTCGTCGAAGAAGTAGACGCCGCGCGCGTTGGTCATCGCGTCGAAGACGATCCGCAGCTTCGCGGCGGTCTCTCCCATGAACTTGGTGATGACGCCGTCCAGAAGCACGGTGAACAGCGGCAGGCCGAGTTCGCCCGCTATCGCGGCCGCCGTCGTCGTCTTGCCGGTACCGGGCGGTCCCGACAGGAGCAGCTTGCGCCGCGGATGAAGGCCCTGGTCCGCCAGGAGACCGCGCTCGCGCTGCTCGCGAACGATGCGCCGCAGCCGGGCGCCGACGTCGTCCGCCACCACGACGTCCGACAGCCGCGTCTCGGGATAGGACGCCCGGACGAGCGAGGCGAGTTCACCCCGGGGTGCGGCGATGAGTGCCGGCCGCGTCGAGGTCCGACGTTCGCCGATCTCCTCCTTCAGCGACCCCACGAGCGTGCCTATCTCCTCGGCCATCCGATGATGGCCCGCGCTGCGCGCGTCGTTGGCGATGTGTTCGGCGATCGCGAGGAAGCGTTCGTCATCTCCGGCCGCATGGCTCCGGATCATCCCGATCAATTGCTTGCTGCTGGCCATCGTGCGCCCCTAGTGCTTCCGTTCGACGAGGTCGAGAGCTCGCGCCATCAATGTCCGCGCGGCATCCAGAAGCATGGCGCATTCAGATAATAAACGCAACGATTCCTGCACCGGGTGATCCTCGTTTCCGTCGCCGCTGGCGGGGTTGAGCAGCTTGGCGGCCCGGTCTCGCAACGAGGGTGAGAACGAGCGCGAGGACAGACTTCTGCTGATCGTACCTTTGTCTACTCCGAGGAACGAGGCGAGTGCGCTCTGCGAGACCTCATGCCGTCGCATGAAGTCCCTCAGTCCGGCGGCCAGCGCCTCGTCCGTTTCACGAGCCCGTCTGCCCATGTCGCCATGTTGCATTTAACGTTGCATTTTGAAAGCCCCGTGCAACACTCAAGATGTCTTCTCGATCGGGGAAGCGGGCTGGAGCAGGAGGAGCGAGACCTCGTCATGAAGACGGGTACGGCTTCTTTCGCACACGCTGCCGGAATCTACTTCCTGAATGGCGTTTGCCCATGGAGCGGGGCTGTACCAGACTGGCAAGGCCGTGGCCGGTGGCCACGTCCATCGATCGCCTTCGCTTGTCCTGAGTACCTGCGCTCTGCCGCTCGTCGGCTCGGGCTCGCTCTTCCGAGCCGTCCTAGCTGTGCAGACGGACGTCCTGCACCAGTGGAAATCGTTTCTGCCGAAATGCGTACGCCGCCTCACCCCGGTCGCCGGATTCCACGTCAGCGACCTCCGTGTCGGCGGGGCGAAGTTCATCACGAGAATCAAAGCCGAACGGGTCATGCTCGTCCGCGATGTCAGTCTCAGGCGGGTTGCGGTGGCGGCTGTCACCGGGACGCCGGTCCTCACCGAGAACTTCGTAGGCTATTCGGGGTGAAGGGCGGATGCGATCCCGGTCATCGTCTCCCGGCCGCTCGCGTTCGAGCTCAGACCGTCCCGACCGCCTGATAGCCGTAGATCTCCATGTCGACGGATCTGGGCGTCCAGGTCTGCGAGTGTCCCGAGACGGCATAGCGCAGGATCTCGTCCGCGAAGCGGGCGTAGGACGTTCCTCTTCCAAGGCCCAGTCTCCCCAGCACGACGCTGTCGTAGATGAAGAAAGAGTCGCGCGCATGGAAGTGGAGGTACTTCGAACAGAAGGAGCGGCGGTTGATGACCCGGCGCGCGGCCTGCGGACCGAGCCATCTCCTCGTGAAGGAGACGACCGTCGCCTCGAACTCCGCATGCGCCGCTACGACGAGCGGTAGAGTGCGTAGGCTGACCCTGCCTTCTCTGCGCACCTCGTCGAGCCGTTCGTCGAGGTCCGAGCTCGCGACGGCGCGAGCCAGTTCGACGAAGAACCCGTCTCCGTCGTCCGCGTGGTGCGCACCCACGCCCCGCTTCAGGGAGGCCCGGTAGTGATCGCCTATCAGCCGCAACTTGGCTTCGACGATGCCGACATCAACGTGCGAATGATGTTCCGAGCACAGGCGATAGAGGACGGAGTTCGCGAAGCCGCCGTCATCCCGCCGACCCCGCAGCTTCCGGTCCGAGGAATTCCCATGACTCGTCGACGGGCGTGCCGACGCACGATTGACGATCCGTTCGACGGCGTCCGCACCCCGCAGCAGCGGGGTGTCGGCGAAACCCCATCCGGGCGGCCAATTGTCGGTGCGCGCGAACTTCTGGTGGAAGCCGTCGAAATGGTGCTCGCGACAGAGGTCCTGGATCAGATGCGGTTCGTCCCGCCACTTCACCCCGGTCGCCGACTGCGTCCGCGACTTGTTGAAGGGGTAGCGGTCGCGCAGGGCGTGGTGGGTCTCGGCCACGTTGCCGCACCCCTCCATTGAGCAGATAGCCGTTTCGTTCATCATGCTTCCTTCTGCTTCCCCGACACTTAACAGGCCCTTGTCAACTTGGCGTCCGACCTCCGCCCCGATGCCCCGACAGCGTCCCGGCATGGGAGACGGACTTCCGTCCGAATGCCGAAAAAAGCGCGCTGTGAGCTGCGAGGTGGGGGCGCCTTCGACTCGAAGGCCGACATCGTCCTGACCGTTAGGGCCTGCGGGATCGATCTCTGTCCCCGGTGAAACCCTAAGGTCGAGGCCTCTGATCGATGACGCAGAGCCTACCGAATCCACGGCTCGACCTCGCGCTTAGCGGCATGCCGGCGTAGAAGCGGATGCCGGGCTCACCAGTGACCAGGGGGTTGGTCGAGGATCGGTCGTCGGCGGTGGCGTCGCAGATGACCGTCACCGCGGTGCGGAGGATAGCGTGCGTGCAGAACCTGCGCGTCTCCTGTGATTTTAGACCTTATCTCGCCTGAAGCCACTGACAATCGGCATCGACGAGCGAGATCAGGGCGCTGGGAGCACGGAACGCGTCAACAGCCGCCCGCACGGCCGCGTTTAACTGCGCCTCGTCGGGCATATCCAGTAGGCCGTAGCTCCTCGGCCTGGACACCCGTATCCTCCCACTGGGTCCTCCGGCACGAGCGGTTTCAACTTAGCTCCGGCATGCGCCGATGCGCATGCGGTGGAGACGGGACCGGCTCCGTCGGGTCGTGCACGAAGCACGTGCGCACCGGCATCCTAGCGTAGCAGGGCGTAGGCAGGGGTTTATGGTTGGCCGGATAGCCGCTAGCATGGTCAAATGGACGACGAGCGGATGGTCACAACACTCGGGGCGCTTGCGCACGAGACGCGGCTCGCCATCTGCCGCATCCTCGTGCGAACCGGAGTGGAGGGCATGCCCGCCGGGGGGATCACCGAGCGCTTTCATGAGAAGGCGCGGCTTAGCGAGCCGCGATTTTCCGCTACGGGGCTGCTGATAGCCGCTTGGCGGTACAGTCTCGATTTCGGCCATTTTGCGCGCTCGTCGGCGGGCTCAAGCGGCGATAAGATCGAGATGGCGGGCCTGAAGATTCGGGTGATCCTCCACGAACGTGAACCACCGAGCCTGCCGGCGATCTACATCCTCATCGGCGCCGCCGAACTCCAACAGGGTATTCCTGAAGTCGCACGCAGCCTAGCCCCTCGGCCGCCGTCAAAGGCACGTCGCAGCGGATGGGCGGTGTTCCGGCGACGGCGCACCCGCGGCTCGATCGCGGCCGATGCTTCGTCATCGTCGCCGTTCAATCCTCGGTGTGCCGTCAATGGCTGTCGCTCGAGGCCGAACGGGATGGGTCTGCATGTCCGCTATGGCGCGTCGGAACCAGCCCCCCGTTCCCCTAAGAGGAATTGCGTGGAAGCGCGGACCGGAACGCGCGAGGAGCGGCGGCAACGAGAACAGCGTCGGTAGCATCGCCGGCAACATTCCTTCGCGATAGTGTTGCTGCTCGAGGCTCCATACGCGATTGCCGACGCTGCTAAAAGCTTTCGGCAGCCGTGCCTGACCGACGAACAAAATGACGTAAAGTCAGGCGCTAAGATGAAGCGGCGAAGAACATTGGCAACACGACGTGATTGCGGTCAAGATGGTTGACGCTACCATTCGGATATGAGGTTTGGCAACGGGGACAGCGGGACATCCGTTATTGGCGGAGGACAATTTTCCCGAAATCGCCGGTTTATTCGCCCTGTCGCCAGTCGTGTGACGTGGGCTTTCAGGACGGATCCTCGCCTCGGAACCTGGTCGGGCGCGGCGTGGTTCATGGCGGCATGGTCGTGATCGGATGCCTGTCGCTATTCCTCCTGCCGCTGATCGGTCTGGTGGTCGGCGGTTATTTCGGTGGTCTCACGGTCGGCCTTTGGGTTGCGGCAGGCGGGTTCGTGCTCGCGCTCGCGGCCTGTTGCCTCTCTTTCTTCGCGTTGATGAAGGCCCGCCCCCCGCACTGAGACGGCCCGATTTCACTCCGACAAAATGATTGCAATGGCCATATATCTATTTCACATACGCAATTAGCAATAAGGAGAGGGTGACGGGCGAACCTGTGGGTTCGGAGCGTGGGGCGCGCCATGGGTCATGGGCGGACTGCCTCTTTCCTCGTCGCCGGGCGGAAAGGGGCTGTGGGGATGACGGACGAAAAGGGCGGAGCGGATCGACGCTCGGTGCTGCTGGGGCTGTCGTCGCTGGGCGGCATGGCCTTTTATCCGGCGCAGGCCAGCCTGGGTGCGCCGCTCGCCCGCTCGCCGCTGCCGCGCTGGGGGGATCAGGGCGATGGCAGCTTCGTCAATCCGATCATCCCGGCCGACTATTCGGACCTCGACGCGATCCGGGTCGGCAACACCTATTACGCGATCAGCTCGACGCTCCACACCAGTCCGGCGATGGTCATCCTGCGCTCGGCCGACATGGTCAACTGGACGACGATCGGTCACGCCGTCCCCGATCTGGGTACGCTGGACGAAGCGGACATGAGCTGGCGGCGGATGAAGGGCTATGGCCGGGGCATGTGGGCCGGGGCGATCCGCCATCATGCCGGGCGCTTCTATATCTATTTCGCCACGCCCGACAGCGGGCTGTTCGTCACCACCGCAGAGCGTGCCGAAGGGCCGTGGTCGCCGCCTCTTTCGCTGCTGCACGAAGGGGGCTTCGACGATCCCTGCCCCTTCTGGGACACGGACGGCAGCGCCTGGCTGGTGATGACGCGCTTCGGCGCCGATCCGGTGACGGGCAAGCATTATGTCATCAGCCTGTATCGGATGAGTCCCGACGGCATGACGCTGGACCGCGCCTCGGCCATTCCCATCCAGAACTCGGACGGGTCGGAGGCGAACAAGCTCTACAAGTTCGGCAACACTTATTATCATTACTTCAGCGAGGTCAGGCCGGAGGGCCGCGTGCCGATGATGAAGCGCGCGACCAGCCTGCCGGGACTGGCGCAGGCCAAGGCGGTGCAGCTGGGCCATGTCGATGCGCCGGTCGACCGCGAGCCCAATCAGGGCGGGCTGCTCCAGGCGCCCGATGGCAAATGGTGGTTCCTGACCCATCAGGGGCATGGCGACTGGGAGGGGCGCGCCATGTGCCTGTTGCCGGTGACGTGGCGGGAGGGCTGGCCGATCATCGGGCGGCCCGGCCCGGACGGGATCGGCAACATGGTCTGGGAATCGCGCAAGCCGATCCCCTCCCGGCGCCCGCCGCTGCCCGATCTGTCGGATCGCTTCTCAGGAACCCTGAAGCCGGTTTGGGAGTGGAATCATGCTCCCCGGCACGACGCCTATAGCCTGACCGAGCGTCGCGGCTGGTTGCGGCTCAAGGCGTTTCAACCCGCCTATCCGGGCCTGCGCGGCGTCGGCAATGTGCTGAGCCAGCGATCCTGGCGCACGGCGGATAACCGGGCCAGCGTGGCCATCGACCTGTCGGGCATGGTCGACGGCCAGACGGCGGGGCTTTGCCACCTCTCGGCGGACGGGGCATGGATCGGCGTTCGCCAGCGGGGCACGCGCCGGTTCCTCTGTTTCGCGCTGGGCAACACCATCGAAGAGGGGCCGGAGGTCGAGGCGTCGTTGATCCGCCTCGCGACCCGCTGGACCCATGACGGCCGGGCGATCTTCGAGCAGGATGGCGGGCGCGGCGCGTTCCAGCGCTTCGGCGGCACCTATGATTTGCAATGGAAGGATTATCGGGGGGACCGTGTCGGCCTGTTCACCTTCCACGAAAGCGAGATGCGGGGCCATGCCGATTTCTCCGATTTCCAATACCGGATCGCGCCCCAGAATGGCTGATCGGCGACCGGACCTTGGCGCAAAGACCGCCGCAATGCGTGGGAGGATTTGAGATGCACCGGAATATGCGTTTGTCCCTGATGGGAAGCCTGGCGGCAGCGATGCTGTCGGTCGCCTCGGCGGCGGCGGCGCAGGGGGCGGCGCCCGCACCGGCGGCGAAGGCCGATCTGCCGGTGCTCGGTCCCAAGCCCTTCATCGACTATTTCAAGCCGATGCCGATCGTCCGCCCGCTCAGCCGTTCGGCCTGGGGCGCGGCGGAGGTAGGGCCGCGCGATCAGGGCAACGGCCTGGAAGACCCCAAGCTCGCCCAGTGGAATTACTGGGACGGCCCGGTCCTGAAGGGCAAGGACGGCAAATACCGCATGTTCGCCAGCCGCTGGCCGGAGGCGAAGGGGCATTGGGCCTGGACCAAGTCGCTCGCGGTCAGCGCGATCAGCGACAATCTCTACGGCCCCTATCGCGATCGCGGGCTGATGTGGCCGGAGAATATGGGCGGGCTGGGGCACAACATCATGCCGCTCAAGCTGCCCGATGGCCGCTATGCCGTCATCACCAGCGAAGTGCGGCCGGGCGAGGTGTTCATGTCCGAGTCGATCGACGGGCCATGGCGCTCGCTGGGCAAGCTGACCGTCGACCAGAGCGAGCATCGCTCGGTCTTCACCGCCACCGACGAGCCGGAAAAGGGGCCGGAGCCGAAGCCTTGGGCCGCCTCCAACGTCAGCATCATTCCGCGCCCCGATGGCGGGTTCGAGATGGTGCAGCGCTCGGGCCAGATCCTCATCAGCCGCTCGGGCGTGCTCGGGCCGTACAAGGTCATGGGGCGGAGCATCTTCATCGGCCTGCCCGGCCTGCCGCAGGACAGTCTGGGCAAGCTGGAAGACCCGGTCATCTGGCATAGCGGCGGCTGGTATCACATGCTGGTCAACCATTGGGAGGATCGCCGCGCCTATCACCTGATCTCGCGCGACGGCATCACCGGCTGGCGCTTCCAGGGGCTGGCCTATGAGCCGGGGGCGGACTTCCTGCGCTATACGGACGGCACGGTGAACCACTGGAACAAGCTGGAGCGCCCGGCCGTGTATATGGAAAACGGCCATGTGAAGGCGATCACCTTCTCGGTGATCGACACCTCCAAGGAATCGCAGACCGGCAGCAACGGCCATGGCAGCAAGGTGATCGTCGTACCCTTCGACGGCGCGGGCATGGACCGCGACCTGGCGAAGCTGCCACGATAAGTTCGCACATGACGGCGGCGGGGATCGGAACCCCGCCGCCGATGAAAGACGACAAGCGGGAGGATCAGGGTGAGGCACGGGATGCATCGGGCGGCATTGGCCATCGGCGTGGCGCTGGCGGGGCTGACGGCGGGGGCGACTGCCAGCGCCATGCCGGTGGCGGCGGCGCAGGAGCTGCCGACCGGGCTCGACGCCCATGGCCACCCGCAGGCCGTCGCGCCCATCCCGGCGCAGGGCTTCGCCTATACCCGGTTGCGCAACGGCGTGCAGGTCCGGGTGGCGGGCGTCGCCAAGACGATCCTGTTCTACGGCCCGTCGACGGTGCGGGTGAACACCAATCGCGGCCGCAACTACTGGACCGCCAGGAGCATCGTCGTCGTCGCGCCGCCCGCCGACATCGCCTTTCGCGTGACCGACGGCGCGCAGGCGCTGGAGATGGCGAGTGCCGCGCTGCGTGTCTCGGTCGACAAGACGACCGGCGCGGTCAGTTTCTTCGATGGTGCCGGCCACCCCTATACCAGCGAGGACCGTACCGCGCCGCAGAGCGTCAAGCCGATCACCAGCGCCAAGGAGCCCAGCTATGAGGTCGAGAACCGTTTCCGCCTGACGCCGGACGAGGCGATCTATGGCTTCGGCTTTACCGACGACGGTACGATCAACCGGCGCGGCGCGAACCTCGATCTTGTGCAGACCAATATCGGCATCATCATCCCGGTCATGGTGTCCAACCGGCGTTACGGCGTGATGTGGGACACCTATTCGCACATGCGCTTCGCCGACGATGCCAACGGCGCGCGGCTCTGGGCGGAGGATGCGCCGGGCGGGGTCGATTACTACTTCATGGGCGCCGATACGATGGACGGCGTGGTCCAGGCCTATCGCAAGCTGACCGGCGACGCGCCCATGTATCCCAGACAGGCCTTCGGCCTGTTCATGAGCAAGGAGCGCTACCCGACCCAGGACCGGCTGGTTCAGGTGGCCGAGACGTTCCGCCGCGAACGCTTCCCGCTCGATTACATCGTCCAGGACTGGCAATATTGGGGCGGCAACGACGGCAGCTGGAGCGGGATGACGTGGGACAAGACCCGCTTTCCCGATCCGGCCGGCACGATCGCCAGGATCCACGACCTGCACATGAAGCTGATGGTGTCGATCTGGCCCTCGGTCGGCAACGACACCGCGCTCGGCAAGGAACTGGACCAGCACAGCCTGCGCTTCGCGCCGCTCCACTGGATATCCAAGCAGGCGCGGGTCTATGACGCGTTCAGCCCGCTGGGGCGGCAGATCTATTTCAAATATGCCAAGTCCGGCCTGCTCGACAAAGGCGTCGACGCGCTGTGGATGGACGGGACCGAGGTCGAGGTCAGCACCGCGATGCACGATGCACGCGCGGCGGTCGACGACATCAAGTCGCTGGGCCGCAACGCGCTGGGCGATTTCTCGCGCTATCTGAACGCCTATACGCTGATGACGACGCTGGGCACCTATGAGGGGCAGCGGGCGACCAGCGACAGGCGCGCGCTGACTCTGACCCGATCGGCCTGGGCGGGGGCGCAGCGGACGGCGGCGACCTCCTGGTCGGGGGATACCCAAGCTAGCTGGGAAACGCTGCGCCACCAGATCGCGGGCGGGGTGAACGTGACCGTCACCGGCAACCCTTATTGGACGCAGGACACCGGCGGCTTCTTCGTCAACGGCTATAGCGGCGGCGAGAAGAACCCGGCTTACCGCGAGCTGTTCGCCCGCTGGTTCCAATATGCGGTGTTCAACCCGCTGATGCGCGTCCACGGAACCAGCATCGAGCGCGAACCCTATATCTTCAAGTCGCTCGACCCGCAGATGTACGGCTCGCTGCTGGACGCGGTGAACCTGCGCTACCGGCTGCTGCCCTATATCTATGGGCTGGGCTGGCAGGTGACGGCGGGCGGCTATACGATGATGCGGCCGCTGGCGATGGACTTTCCCGACGATGCGCGGGTCCATGGGCTGAACGACAGCTTCATGTTCGGCGGCTCGCTGCTGGTCCATCCGGTCACGCGCGCCATGTATCATGTCGAGCCGGAACCCGCCGCCACCGTACCCGCATCCGCGCTGTTCACGGCCGACGGCAAGCCGGGTCTGGCGGGCCAGTATTTCGAGGGGCGGAACTTCGACAAGCCCGCTGGCCGCGTCGTCGACACGGTGATCGACAAGCGTTGGCCGCAGCCGCCGCTGCAGCCGATGCCGCCGGGGCTGAAGAGCTTGAACGACTTCTCCGCGCGCTGGGACGGCGTGCTGGAGGCGCCGGAGGACGGCGAATATGAGCTGGGCCTGCAGGGTGATGACGGCGTCCGCCTGTTCGTCGATGGCCGCAAGCTGGTCGAGGATTGGGAGAGCGGGGCGTCGCGCTATCACGGCGCGAAGGTGACGCTGCGCAAAGGGCAGCGCGTGCCGATCCGCATCGAATATTATCAGGGCGACGGCGACCGCGACCTGCGCTTCGCCTGGCGCACTCCCGACGAACTGCGCCGCGCCGCTGCGAAGGCGGGCGAGGCGCCGAAGTTGGCGGTGCGGACCTATCTGCCCGCGGGCAACGACTGGTACGATTTCTGGACCAACCAGCGTCTGGCGGGCGGCACCGAGACGTCGCGCGACGTGCCGCTCGACATCATGCCGCTATACGTCCGGGCGGGCGCGATCCTGCCGCTGGGGCCGCTCCAGCAATATGCGACCGAAAAGCCCGACGCGCTGTACGAAATCCGCGTCTATCCCGGCGCGAACGGTCGCTTCACCGTCTATGAGGACGATAACGAGACCTATGCCTATGAAAAGGGCGCCCGCGCGACCTACGACCTGAGCTGGGACGACGCCCGCCGCACCCTGACCATCGGTACGCGCCGGGGGAGCTTCCCCGGCATGGTGTCGACGCGCCGGTTGAACATCGTCGTCGTCAAGCCCGGCACCCCCGGCGGTATCGCCGACCTGCCCGCCGCGCGGACCGTCACCTACACCGGCAAGCCCGTCCGCCTCGTCTTTTGACGCGGGGGCGGGCGGGGCGGCTTCCCTCGTTCACGATAACCATTTGCAGCCACCGCATAACCGCCTAGACGACGCCATCCCCGGGGGGCCGCTGACGCGCGGTTGAGAGGTGGGCAGCAGCCCATGACCCGCTGAACCTGATCCGGGTCATACCGGCGTAGGGAGGGTGGCGGTGCTTTCGTCGTCCCTCCGTGAAGTGGACGTGAAAGACGATGCCGGTTGTGATGTCTCGCAAGCATAAGATGGTGCGCTATGGCGCTTTGCTGCTGTCGGCCGCCTGGCCCGTGGCGGCGTCGGCGCAGCAAACCACCGACACGTCGGCCGATATTCGCGTGATCGGCCACCGCGATCCCGAAGGGCTGCTGCCCGACCAGACCGAACCCAATGCGGTCAGCGAGGTCGCGACCGACTTCATCATCAAGCAGGCGCCGACCCAGAACGCGTTTCAGCTCGTCAACCTGCTGCCCGGCGCGACCGTCGCCTCCAGCGACCCTTACGGCCTGTCGACCAGTTCGAGCCTGACCCTGCGCGGGCTGGGGCAGGACGAGATCGGCGTGCTGATGGAGGGGGCGCCGCAGAACGATATCGGTTATTACTACGCCTATCCGTCGCAATTCGCCGACCCGGAAAATCTGCGCCGGATCGCGCTGTCGCCGGGATCGGTCAATATCGACGCGCCGACCGTCGTCGGCGCGGGTGGCCTGTTGTCGCTGACCCTCGACGATCCCAAGGCGAGGGGCCAAGTCCTCGCCGACCTCGCGCTCGGCTCTTATGATCTGCGCCGTGTCTTCGTCCGGGGCGATACGGGGGAGATCGGCAATAGCGGGCTGAAGGCGTTCCTGTCCTATTCCAACACCCGCGCGGACAATTGGCGGGGCGCGGGCTTCGACACGCGCCAGCATATCGACGCCAAGCTGCTGCGCGAATGGGGCAATGGCAATCGCGCCAGCCTGGCGCTGTCCTATAACGACGCCAATTCCTCCAGCTATCCCAGCCCGACGCTGGCCGAGTGGCAGGCGGAAGGACGCGGGTTCAATTACGACGCGCGCTACACGCCGGGCGACACCAATTACTGGCGCCTGTACCGCGCGCCGTTCCGTAACCTCTATGCCTCGGCGCCGGTGCATCTGGTGCTGGACGACCGGCTGACGTTCGACGGCACCAGCTATCTCCAGTTCGGCTATGGCAATTCGCCTTATGGCACCCAGCTGGCGACCACCGGCAACTTCCTGGGTAATGAGGAATTGGCCGAGCCGATCGCGCTGCCCGGCGCGGTGGACGGCGTGGCGACGGTGCTGGGCAACTATACCGGCGACCAGATGCGCCTGGGGCAGGTCGCCAAGCTGACCTTGCAGGCGGGCATCCACCGGCTGACGGCCGGGCTGTGGTTCGATTACGGCACCGACCGGGTGACGCAGACCTATACCTCGGTCGATGCCGATGGCCGTCCCGCCGACCGCTGGGGCTATCGTGCCCGTGCGATCCGCACCGCCGATGGCCGCCTGCTCGCCTATGAGAACCAGCGCACCGTCACCGTGACGAAGAGCGTCTTCGTGGCCGACAGCATCGCGCTGACCCCGCGCCTGACGGTCGATGTCGGGTTCAAGGGCGTCAATCTGCTGCGCAACGGCCGCAACTATCTGCCGGGGCCGCAAAGCGCGGTTCGCCGCGACAGCTTCGTCGCCCTGCCGCGCGCCGCCGTTCATTATGCGATCGACGACCGGCAGCAGCTGTTCGCCAACATCACCACCAATTTCCGCACGCCCAACGAGTTCACGCTGTACGACAGCTATTATGGCGGTGTCGTCACGACGCGCGGCACGGATGCGCTGAAGAACGAATATTCGCTCTCGCAGGAGCTGGGCTATCGCTATATCGGCCCCAGCCTGTCGGCGTCCGTCACCGGCTTCCACTACAAATTCCGCAACCGCCAGCTGGCGACCGTGGTCGACAATGGCGGTGCGCTGGTCAATTCGACGTTGAATGCCGGGGGGCAGACCTCTTACGGCGTCGATGGAGAGATCGACTATCGTCCCGCCAAGGGCGTCAGCGTCTATGTCTCGGGCGAGTATCTGCGCGCGCGGATCGACGACGACCTGCCGGTGGGGGCGGACTTCCTGCCGACGCGGGGCAAGCGCGCGGTGTCCAGCCCGACGTTCCAGATCGGCGGCGGCGGCACCTATGACGATGGGCTGTTGTTCGGCAGCATCGCGGGCAAATATGTCGGCCGCCAATATGCGACCTTCATGAATGACGAGAGCATCAGGGGCTATGCCACGCTGGATCTGGCGATCGGTGTCCATCTGGCCGACTGGCTCGACGGCAAGCGGACCGACCTGCGGCTCAACGCGATCAACGTCACCGACCCGCATGTCCTGTCGGGCGTTCAGGCGGTGACGACCAATGCCCGCGACACGATCGGGAGCGGCGGTACAGTCATCGCGGGCAATGCCCCGGCCTATTATATCGGCGGCGGCGCGGCGGTGGTCGCCACCCTGTCGCGCGCCTTCTGACCATGAGCGATCCGGGCGGCGAGCATCGCGTCCACGGCATGGGGCTGGCGCTGGAGGCGCCCACCTGGCCCGCGATCACGCCCGACGAAGCGGCGGCGGTGCTGGCGCGCTTTCCGGGCGCGGCCCCGATCGAGGCGCTGCACTGGCATTCGCCGCGTCCCTTTTCCGCCGCGACGCTGATCCATACGACCGGCGGCGCGCTGCTGTTGAAACGGCATGATCGCCGGGTGCGCGACCTAGCGGGGTTGGCGGAGGAGCATGGCTTCATCGCGCATCTGTCGGCCGCCGGAATGCCGGTGCCCGAGCTGTGCCGCACGGCGGAGGGCGCGAGCGCGGTTGCTTTGGGCGAGTGGACCTATGAGCTTCACCGCCGGTCGGCCGGGGACGATCTGTATCGCGACCGGCTGTCCTGGACGCCGTTCCGCTCGTACGACCATGCCCATGCCGCCGGGCGCTCGCTCGCATCGCTGCACCGTGCCGCCCAAGGCTATGACGCACCGGCGCGCCGCGTACAGCCGCTGGTCGCCAGCTTCACCATCCTGCCCGCCGCCGATCCGCTGGCGGCGGTGCAAGCCTATGTCGATGCGCGTCCGGCGCTGGCGGCGTTCCTCGAAAAGCGATCCTGGTGGAGACATCTGGCCTCGCTGTTCGCCGCGTCGGGCGACGGGCTTGCGCCGCTTCTCGCCCGTCAACAGCCGCTGTGGACGCACAATGACTGGCACCCCTCCAACCTGCTCTGGGCGGCGGACGATACGGTCGAGACGGTGTTCGACTTCGGATTGTCCGACCGCACCTGTGCGGCATATGATCTGGCGACCGCGATCGAGCGGACCGCCTTTGCCTGGCTGGAGCTGGGGGAAGGGCGGGACGACCGCATTGCCGACCCCGCCGCCGCCTTGTCGCTGATCGCGGGCTACGAAGCGGTCAGCCCGCTGGACAGTCTCATGCGGGAGGCGGTCGTGCGGCTGCTGCCGCTGGTCCATATCGAGTTCGCCCTGTCCGAGATCGACTATTTCGCGGGGGTCGTCGGCGATTCGGACGCGGCTATACTGGCCTGGGACGGGTATCTTCTGGGCCATGCCGACTGGTTCCGGTCGGCGGCGGGGTGTGATTTCCTGGCGTCCTTACGCGCCGGACTGGGCCTGTCATGACGATGCTGGAGATCGCGGCGGTCGCGATCAGCTTTCTGGCGATCTGGCTGACGGCGCGGCGCAACGTCTGGTGCTGGCCGCTGAACCTCGTCGCCTGTGCGCTGTATTTCAAACTGTTCCTCGACGTGCGGCTCTATGCCGACATGGCGTTGCAGGCGGTGTTCGGCGTCGGCACCCTCTATGGCTGGATCGTCTGGAGCCGCGACAGGAACGCCACCGGCACGGTCGTCGTAACGCCGCTGACCTGCCCCAAGGCCGTGGCGGGGCTGATCGTCGGCGCGCTGGGAGCGCTGGCGATCGGGTGGTTCACCAGCCGCCATACCGATGCGGCGCTGCCATGGCTGGACGCGACGCTCAGCAGCTTCAGCCTCGTCGCGCAATATTGGACGGCACGGCGGCACCGCGAGAACTGGCTGCTCTGGATCGCGGTCGATATCGTTTATGTCGGGATGTTCGCCTTCAAGGGGCTTTTGCCGACCGCCGGACTGTATGCGGTGATGATCGGGCTTGCCTGGCTGGGCTATCGCGATTGGCGGCGGGCCGTGCCGCGCGATTGACGGGCACGGCCTTATCCATTGGGCGGGTTGCCGCGATCCTCGGCGAGTGCAACAACCATCTCCCAACAGGGAGAGGTCGTAAGATGCGGATATCGATCAGGAAAATCGCGTTCGCCGTGGCGGCGCTACTGACCGGCGCGGTCGCGCAGTCGAGTGTCGCGCGCGCCGCTTCGGACACCAGCGATTTCGCAAGCGCCGATCAGGTCCGCGCGCAGGTAACAGCGATGCTGGCCGAGATGAAGCCGAATCAGGGCTTCGCATGGCGTCCGCTGGTCCGCGACGGGCCGCGCGTCGCGGCGATCGAAATCTGGAAGAAGCCCGGCCGCCCCGCCGTCCATCCGGCGGAGGCCGAATATGCCATCGTGCTAGAAGGCGCGGGAACCCTGATTTCGGGCGGCACCCTGGTCGCGCCCGTGACGCGCCGCGCCGATCTGGTCGAGGGAGAGCGGATCGAGGGCGGCACCACGCGCCCGCTCCGCCCCGGCGACGTGCTGCTCCTGCCGGCGGGCGTGCCGCACTGGTTCGGGATCACGGGCGATCGTCTGGTCCTGTTGGGCACGAAGCTGCCCGCCGACGGACCGCCGCGCCCCCAGGGCTGATCGACATTCATTTGATTCCTCCCCTCTAAGGGGAGGTGGCAGGGCGAAGCCCTGACGGAGGGGTGTCCTGCGGGAAGAGGTTGGTCAACGACCGCCACCGGTGACACCCCTCCACCATCCTACGGATGGTCCCCCTCCCCTTGCAGGGGGGGAATGAGGTCGGGATGGTCCGAATGTCGATCGCGCCCCTAGAAAAGTATGGCGCCGCCGGTGACGAGGCGCAGGGCGGGCGACGCCGGATTGAGTCCGGCCGCCGCCAGGATGTCGAGCTGCACGACCTTGGTCGGCCGCCACGCCGCCGACAGCGCGGCCAGCGCCATCGTCTCATGCTGATCGGGTTCGTCGTCGCGCTCCAGCGACAGTTCGGCGGTGGCGGTGACCTGATCGGTGAATTTGTAACGCAGGCCGGTAATCTCGCTATAGGCCAGGTGCCGACCCATGCCCGACTGGTTGGCGGCCGCGTCCGCTTCCCCCGTCACGGCGATCGCGACCTTTTCCGTCAGGTCGTACTGGACGGGCACGATGATCCCCGTCGACCACGTCCCGGCGCCGACCGGGTAGCGCCCCGTCGCAGCGGTGACAAACGCCTGTACGCCCGCCGAAAAGGCCTTGCCCTTCGCACCGGCCAAATGCTGGCGGATCGCGAAGGTCATGTCGCCCGTGCCGGTCACAGTGTCGACAGTGTCGCTGGCCTTGTCGCGGGTCCGGTCGCGACCATAGCCGACCCAGTCGAACTGGATTTCGGTGTTCTTGCCGACCCCGACCCGCGTGAGGATGTCGGCCGTGACGATACGGTCCTCGCGCTGGCTGGATTGATCGTCACGCTGCCAGTCCAGGGTGGATGCCTCGACATGGACGCGTCCCGGTTCGGTCGTGCAGCTCGATCCGCCGATGCTGGGCCGGGTCGGGCAGAAGCGCGGCTCATCCTCCGCCAGGGCAGGCGCACCGATCGTCAGAGCCATGGCGCTCAGCGCCCACCCCAAAGCCTTCACCGTCGATGCCCCCGTAATCCCGTGATCTGAACGTCTTGCATCGGTTTCGCTCGACGATGCAACGGTAAAGCGATCGACGGCCGCGCCTGTGCCGAGCGGCAGTGGCCGTACGCGGGCTGGTCGATGCCGAGTTCCGTAGGCGCCGCCCGGATGGCGGCTGGCACTGGACCAATGTCCGCGCCGCTCCCGCGCGGCGTCCCGTTCCTGTTCACCACCGGCTATGACGGCTCGGCGATCCCTGAGCGGTTCCGGGATGTCATGCGATGCGAAAAACCGATCGGCATCCGGCTGATAACGCAGGCCATAGGATGCGTCGTCCGCGCGTGATGTCGGCCGGTGGGGGCGAAGAGGCGCGGGGGGATCGTCTGCCGAAACGGGGCTGCCCCCGAGGGGGATCATTCAGTCTGTTGAAATGACGACGGCCCTTAAAAGCCGCTCAGGTGGCAACCGTGAAATCAATCAGTTAGGTTGCTCGATGCGACTTTGAAGCAATCATAGGCCGCCCACATTGCTACTTAAAGGTAGTGCTAAAGCCAAATCGAAAGAGGAGGACTACGTTAACCCCCTTTAGCGGAAGTTTTTGGTGGAAACCGGAATGGCAGTTTTCGGGCTGCGCGGAGCGTAAAATGCCGTTCGTTCAAGTCGCAGGGCTGCGGTCTTGCCAGCCGATACGGGGGAAAGCGGAATCATCGCTTGTAGTTCATGAGACCGCAGCGGGCCGAAGCGACAGCCGCTAGCATCGGAGCCAGCCGTACAGACCTGATCGAAAAAAAGCGAAGGAGGCATCGGCAACGCGATATCATCCGAGAACCAACCAGTGCGCGCCCGATGCACTTAGTTGCGTCGAGAGGCAGCCATTTCATCAACTCATGGCTGCGATGCAAAGCACGACGGTCATGTTTGCATCAAGCGTGCCGATGGCCTGAGCGGCTGATAACAGTGCGGGGATGACGACCTTGGTCTGTTAGACACCGTCGCGTAGCTGCACCACCCTGAGCTTGCGTACTTGCAGGCGTCCTCTTCTTGGGCGATGCTCCGTCCCGCGCTGATCGGGTTTGGCTGCTGGCTACTGCCGAGCCGAGTCCCGTTGCGCGGGGGCAGGGGAGTTATGCTGGACGCGCTAGAACTTTTGCGAACGTTCGCTACCGCCGGTGCAAGTACTCCCGACGATGCGCTGCCTCCTGCAGAGATTAGGTTTGTGCTCGAGGCGCTGGGGCCCTTGGATGCGGAGGGTTCCCGCGGCATGCTCGCAGAGCGTCTGCCCGCCAACTCGTTCAGAATTGATCCTTTTGAGGCGCCGCTAGAGCGGTTCGCTACGCTGCGGCTGCCCGGCGCGGAGCGGACGCTCGACGCTCGGACCCTCTACGCGATTTCCTACGCGCTCTGCGACCAGCTCGGACTCGTGAGCGTCGAGCCCGACGTGGGAGCTCCGATCTACGGCAATGGTCCTGCCGAGCCTAGTTTGCTCGAGGCGACGCGCATCGGCGAGGCGCTGTGCTGGGTGACGTCGGCCCCGCCCGCCGACCGGCTCTGGGCTCTGCGCAGGAGCGGGATTGTCGATGCATGGACCCGCGCCGAGGGGGCGGGTGTGCTTGTCGCGCAGCCCGACAGTGGGATTGCGAAGCACGCGGAGCTCGGCGCGGCCATGTTCAGGCTCGACCTTGCCGCCAACTTCGTCGAGGGTGGATGTGATCCGACCGATCCGCTGAATCCGGGCACGGCCAATCCGGGGCATGGTTCCGGCACTGCCAGCGTGCTCGCGAGCCGGCGCGCGGGAATGCTCTCGGGCGCCGCTCCGGCCGCCTCCGTGATCCCGATCCGCTGCCTTCAGGACGTCAAAGTGTTCGACGCCGCTCCGGTGACGCGCGCCATCCTGCGCGCAGTCGAGGTGGGCGCGCACGTCATTTCCATGAGCCTCGGCGGCATCCCGAGCCGCGCAATGCACGCGGCCATCCGCCACGCTGTCGATCGTGACGTGCTCGTCGTCGCGGCTGCCGGCAACTGCGTGCGGACCGTCATCTGGCCGGCCCGCTATCCGGAGGTGGTTGCCGTTGCAGGCAGCAACGATGCCGACGGCGAGTGGAAGGGCAGCAGCCGCGGTTCGGCGGTGGACGTGACGGCCCCCGCTGAGCTGGTGTGGCGAGCCGCGAGGTCGCGGGCCGAGGACCCGCTCGACGCGATCGGCCCCGGTCAGGGAACCTCCTTCGCGACGGCGCTGACTGCGGGCGCGGCCGCGCTCTGGCTTTCCGCCCATGGTCGCGACGCCGTGCTCGCCGAAGCGCGGAGCCGAGGCGTCCGGGCCCAACATCTGTTCCGTGCCGCGCTGAGGGCGAGTAGCCGCACGCCCGACGGCTGGGACGTCGAGAACTTCGGTCCCGGCATCCTAGACGCAGGTCGGCTCGTCGACATCGCTCTTTCCGAACTGCCTGCCGGTGCTGCCGAGTCGGCCCTCCTGCGCGACTCGGTTGCCGCCTTCATCGACGAAGAAGTGGGGCCGGGTGCAGTACCGCCGGATCTCGACTGGCCGCGCTATCAGGCCGAGATCGCCAACATCGCGCTGACACAGGCGAGGCTGGGCTTCGCGCCAGCCGACGTCGCGGCCGAGGTGAAGTGGGCGGGTACGCGTCCCTCGCCGGAGCTATCCGCGGCGCTGCGACGCACTGGGGACTCGCGCCTCGCCCGCTTCGGCGAGCTCGAGGGGGTCGCGGTCGCGCGGCCGCCCACGGGTTCGCCCGTCGTCTTGCCCGAGCGCGTTCTGTGGCTGCCGCGGGCCTCGCAAGTTGAGGGCGCTGGGGCGGTGATGGGCGGCACGGAAGCGACGAACCGGTCGAGGCGCCTGACCGTCCTCCGCGAGCTCGAGAGCCTGATCGGCGTAGCGGAGGCGGCCCGCACCGTAGATGCGGAGATCCTCTCCGGCGCAGAGGAGGCCGTCGAGGCGTTGGCGTCCGGCGCTCCCCTGCCCACCGATCGAGCCCGATTTGGCCTCGAGGCGCTCATCCTGCTCAAAGGACGGCCGGCGCTTCGCGTGCGTGACGGCACGCTAGATCTTAAGGATCCGAGGGTGGCGGAATGGCGCGACCGCCTGCGAGTTGCGCTCTCTGCAGGCGTCATCGAGCCTCATCTCGGGCGGGTGGGTCGGATTGATGCCGATGGCGCGCACATCGGCACGGGTTTTGTCGTCGGCGACGGGCTCGTCCTCACGAACCGTCATGTCCTCCAAGCGTTCGCGGCTCCGATCCCGAGGCGCAACGATCCGGCGCGTTGGCGCCTGCTGTCGGACGACGTCACGATCGACTTCGCTGAGCGTCCGAGCTCGCAGACGGCAGCCTCACGCTTCCGGGTGGTCGACGTAATCGGCGCAGGTTCGCGGGAGATCGACCCCGAGGTCCTGGACCTAGGGTTGATCGACGCGGCGCTCCTCGCGGTGGAAACAGTGAACGTGGCGAAGACGCCGCTCCCCGCTCCCGGGTGCCTCGACCAGGCGGTCGAGAGCGCCGACCGCGCTCGGGAGGTGCTCGTTGTGGGCTATCCCGCGCGGCCGAGCTCCTTACCGGTGACCGCAACCAATGACGTCGACGCCGAAGTCGTTGCACGTCTCGCTGAGCTGTTTGGCGCCGATTACGGGACGAAGTACGCGGCGCCGGGAAGCATCACCGCTTCCCCGGGTGGGGTGACCGCAGACCCCATCGGCCACGTCTTCCTGCACGACGCCACGACGCTCGTCGGCAACTCCGGGTCGGCGATCCTGTCGCTCAATGCACCCCAGGACTTTATGGGACTGCACTTCGGTGGTCTCTGGCGGCGTCAGAACTACGCCCATGCGATCCCGCGCATGCGCGGCTGGGACGTGTTCGGCCGGGCTTCCGTCCAATGGTCCCCAGCGCCGTGACGCAGCCGACTGACGATGAGATCGCTGGGCTGGCCTCCGGCGTGATCCTCGCACGAGGGGACTACGAGCGCGTGTTCAACGAGGCCCGCGGTGGCCGCTCGCTCCCCTTCAAGGTGCTCGCCCTCATGGCCCCGGGACGGTCGGCCGTGGAAGTCACCATGCTCCGCGCCCGCGACGACGGATGGTTCGGCGACCTGGCCGAGCGGCTCTCAGTGGCAGGGGCCTTCGCCGATCCTGATCCCGAGGACGCTAAACCGGCAGCGCATGTCCAGCTCCAAGGCATTGTCGACGAGCGGCTCGGCATGCTGGTGCAGGAAAAGATGCACCGCGGCGGCATTGCGGCCCGCAAGCGCGTCTGTCGGATCTCGCTCGCGACCGATCCGCCGGTCCATGGCACGGGCTTCCTCGTCGGTCCGCAGGCGGTCCTCACGGCGAGGCACGTCGTCGAGCGCCTGCTTGGCGGCGACGGCCAGCCGGCGAGGGGATCCGACCGCCTGATCTCGGTCAACTTCGATGCCGTAGGGCGCTATAACCGGCCGATGGTCTGCGGCGTGATGACGCAGTGGCTTATCGCCAGCAGCCCCAAGCACGACGCGGAGGACACCGGCTCGTCCGCCTCCGCACTGGACCTGCTTGACGCGGATGAGTTTCGGGACCGGCTCGACTACGCCGTCCTCCGGCTGGATCGTGTCGTGGGCAGGGAGCGCGGCTTCTACAGCCTCGGCGCGTCGCGGGTGCCATGCGTCGATGCCGAGCGTAGCGCGATCAACCTCTACCAGCATCCCGCCGGCGATGTGATGCACTACGCGGCGGGCTTCGGCCAGTCGCTGTGGCCTGGGACGGTCCGCACCCGCCTGAGGCATACCGCCGCCTCAATCCCGGGGTCTTCCGGTGGGTTGATCGTGGATCGCGCGTTCGAGGTAGTAGCGATGCACCAATGCACGTTCCTCGACGACGACGGCAAGCCGCTTGTGAATGGCGCCATCCCGACCGCTTCCATCGCGGCGCGCCGGGACAAGGTTGAGAACGTCGTAGGTGTGCTCGACCCTGTGTGGCGCATCCCTGTCACGGGAGAGCCGGTGGTGGGCCGGGACGGCTTCCAGTCCGCCGTCAACGCCATGCTGACCGGACCTGCGCGCATCGTGTGCGTGCGGGGCGCCGTCGATGCGGACCTCGCCTTCACGAAAGTATTGCTGCGTGGGCTGCTCGACGAGGTGAGTAATCTCATCGTCACGTTCAGCGCGGCCGACTTGCCGCTCGACGCACCGCGCCTTGCAAACGTGCTGCTCGAGCGGACTGCCGGTGCGGGCAGCACCTACGGCCTGCCTCAGCTGCAGGAGGCGGACACAGCGCTAGAGGCATGGCTGCGCGACCACTTGGTGCCCGGCCTCATTTCCGCCTTGCGTGCCGCAGCTGGCAACCGCACCCTCTGGCTCGTGGTCGAGGACCTGGACGCTCATCCGATACGGGAGGGCACGGCTGCGCGGCTGCTGGAGCGCCTCTACGCCGAGGTCGGGGCGGGCGACTTCATGCGCCTGGTGCTGGTCGGCCAGCGCTCGCTGCCGCTTGGGGCTCAGCCCGGCGCCGTGATCTTCGACGATGTGCCTGCGTTCGACCGCGCCGCGGTCACCGACTACGTCGCTCGCCGTTCGACCGAATTGGACGAGGATCGCGACATGGCGGAGCTCGAGCGCGAGGCGCGGCTGATCCTTAACGCGGCGAAGGCCAAGCCGATGCCCCTCGCGCGGGCGATCGCTGTCGCCATCTCCGAAGTCTACGCCCAATCGGAGCCATTGCAGTGACGGCGGTCGAGCTTCCTCTCGGCGGGCCTGCGCTCGAGCTGTTGGGCGACGTGACGGCTCGCGCAGCGCTCCGCGGCCCGTTCGATCCGCTCGAGCTGGTCGGAGACTTAGGAGACCCGCGCGTCGTCGACGTCCTCGGAGCGCTCAGCGCCGATTGCGTGGAAGTCGTCGGCGACGACGCGGTGAAGTGGGAACTGACCGCCGACGCCCGTCAGCGGGCGCTCTCCTCCATGGCGATGGGTCCCTTGGGGCTGAGCGCGGTCGCCGAACGCATCGAGCCGGTGGACGCGTTCAGCCGCTACCTTCGGAAGGCGCTGAGGGGCGATCTAAACCCGTCCATCGGCCGGCTCGAGGCCGAGGCGCTCGAGGCAGCCCGCAAGGCCATGCAGTTCGCGGCCCCGTTCCTCGACCGAGCAAGGGCTGCCTGGGAGGTCGACTCGGTGCTCGCCGTTCGTACGGCCGAAGCGGAGCGCGCGATTCTGTCCTCGGGTCCGCTGATCGGGCGCGACTGGCACCTGCGCAATCTGCGGACGCTCGCCCGCTCGGCGCTCGAGGACGTCGATCAATCCGCAATCGCGTGGGCGGCAGTGGTCACCGGCGAGCCCGGTGTCGGCAAGTCGGCCCTGCTGGCCGAGTTCTCGCGCCTCCACCGCAGCTACTTCGGCCCGGGCTTTCCATTGCTCTGGTTCGACTTCGACCGAGCGGCGCTCTCGACCCCGACGCCGCAGGTTCTCCTTGAAGAGCTCGCGCGGCAGATCGGCTTCGCGGTGCCTTACGCCCGGTGGGCGGTTGACGCGTTCCTCGACCAGCCCGGTGTTGACGACGAGCGCTCTGATGGCTTGCTTGAAAGCCAGAGTCTGGAGGCGGCGCGGGAGGCGGTCCTCTGGTCGCGCTGGCGTGCCACTGTCGGGCAGGCGTTGGACGATGTCCCGCTGCTGCTGGTGTTCGACACGCTGGAAGAGGTGCTCGTCCATCGGGATGGCCGGGCCGAGCAACTCGCCGCTTGGCTGCGGGCGCTCTTCGGCGAGTCCGGCATGCGCAGGGTGCGGATGGTGCTCGCCGGCCGCACCGACGAGGGGCAGCTATCCGCGCTGCTCGGTGCGGGTTCGAGGAACCTCCCGCTGGCCGAACTCAAGCCTGCGCCGGCGGCGAGACTCCTGCGGGACCTGCTGTGGTCGGCCCGGGTCGAGACGGCGTCCATCCCGGTCGACGCCCTGGTCGAGCGGTACGGTGGCAACCCGCTCACTCTCAAAATGATTGCGCGCTACGTCGCGGCCGAGGGGGCTGACGGGGCCGGCGAGTTGCTGGTGGACGTCGGTGAGCGACGGTTCGCGAGCGTGATTGCCCAGACCGTGCTCTACACGAGGATCCTCCGCCGGATCCGGACCTCCGACCCAGACCTCGAGAAGGTAGCCTATCCAGGGCTCGTCCTGCGGCGGGTTACGCCGGATCTCATCCGACACGTGCTGGCCGGACCATGCGGGCTCGGCGACGTGGACGAGGCGCGCGCGAGTGCACTCTTCGGAGCGCTGAGCGAGCAGGTCTGGCTCGTCGACACGCGGCGCGAGCCGGGAGCGGTTCGTCACCGCCGGGAACTCCGGCGTCAGATGTTCCAGGCCATGATGGCGGGCCAGCCGGCGCTCTCCCTCGACATCCACAGGGCGGCCTCTGCCTACTACGAGGCGGGTGGCGACCGCGCGCTGACCGCCCGGGAGCAGCGCGCGGAGGGGATTTATCACCGCGCGTTCGTCCAGCCGGACGCCTTCGGCGAGGCGGATCTGGCGGAGTTGCGGACCATGATCGGCGAGGATGTCGCGGATCTTCCGGCGGAGCTGCGCGCGCGGATCAAGTTCATGTCCGACCGTGGGCTGGAGGTGGACGAGTTCGCCGCGCTGGCGCCAGACCTTCAGCGGGAGGTGGCGGTGGAGAGCGCCAGCCGGTCCCTGCGTCGCGGCGTGGACCCGGCCGGGGGCGCTGCGACTGGGCTGGCCTCTCGGCCGGTGGCGCTTCGTCCGGCAGACCCGGTGCCGAGCCTCGCAGCTGAGAAGGCCTATGGCGCAGGCGATCTCGATACGCTCGTCGCGCTCGGGACCCGTCTGGTTCAGGAGTTCGTCGATGAGTTCCTGCTGGACCGACGTCGCAGCCGCTCGCGGATGCCCGACGACTTCACGTCATTCGGCGTGTGGCGGGCGGCGATGGCGGCGTCTGGCCGCCGCGAGGCCGGCTGGATGCTGGACGCGCTCCGCGAGCATGCGTCGTCGCCTCACGTGGAATGGGCGGCGGCAATGAACCCGCATTCGAAGGAGTACTTCTCCCGTTCCGAGGCGGTGGATGCGCTTTTCCGCCTGCTAGGCGACGAGGATTCCCGGATGTCCATCTTCCAGCCGCGACAGACCCGGTCCCGTCCAGAAGTACGCACGACCCAGGCGCTTCGTCACGTGCAGCTTGGCGCCGGCTCGGTCGGACCGTCGTACATGCGGGTCGGCCTGCGGCTGCTGCGCTACCTCGATCCCGCGATGGTGGACGGTGTGGAGCGCCTCCGCGACCAGTCGCTCGCCGTCTTCGCGTCACCCGACCTTGTCGAGACGCTCGAGCGGTTACGGCAATTGGGCCGCGGTCGCGCCCCGACTCTTGCGGAGTACGCGCTCCGCGACGGCCAGAGGCTTGGACTGGATGTGCGTATCGCGGCCTTTCGGGATCCGGTGACGTCCGGACTGCTGCGTGGAATGACGCCGGAGCTGCACCAGCTCGTGCTGGTCTGCGCACGCGAGGCCGGTCGCGAGGCGCTCCTGTCGTTCGCCGCTCAGGCTGAGGCGGCGCCGGTCCTCTGGCCCGAGGAGCTCCGTCCGGACCGGCTCTCACGCTCGTTCTCCTCCGGCTTCGAGCGTTGGGCGGGCACCATGATCGAGGCGGCGGATCGTGCGGCCATGCTACCCGAGCTGCTCGCCGGGCTGGCCGAGCATGGAAACGCGCCGGAGCGCGCGCGGCGGGTCATGCACGTGCTCGACGCCTATGACCGGGTTCTGTTGGGAAAGAGGGGGACCAGATGACGTTCAGTGCACCGAGGCTCGCCGACATGCGCCGGCTTGGAGGGGTGGCCACGAGTGCGAGCGCCTCACTCGAGAGCGTGCTGGAGGCGCGCCAGCGCAAGCCGCGGGTGACCGATCCCGAGACGCTCAAGGAGCGGGTCGGCTACGTCGACGATTTCCTCGGCGAGTTCGTCGTTAAGTGGCCCGGGCTCGTTGGCGAGCGTGCGCAGGATCTTCTGCCGGTTGAGGGGGCGGACGACCGGCTTGATTACGAGCACTTCTCGGTGGCGATGTCTCGATCGCGCAGGATGGCGGTGTTCGTAGGCGTGAACATCGATGGCGCGAGTTCGGTCAAGATCGAGCGCGGGCAAGACAAGTGGGCCCTCGACGGGCGCATCGCGCCGGAGCGCCAGATCGGCGAGGAGCTATATGTCGACAACCTTCTCGACCGTGGACACCTGGTCCGGCGCGAGGACCCGAACTGGGGCGACACCGCCGCTACGGCGAACGAGGACACGTTCCACTTCACCAACTGCGCTCCGCAGATGGCCGCGTTCAACCAAAGGACGTGGCTAAGTCTGGAGAGCTACATTCTGGACAACACTAGGCGGTGGGCGGAGCGCGCCACGGTTTTCTCCGGACCGGTGTTCCGTGACGACGATAGAACCTATCGCGGTGTGCGCATACCTTCAGCGTTCTGGAAGGTCGTCGCATTCGTATCGGACGATGGGCGGCCGTCGGCGACCGCGTACATGATCGACCAGGCCCGCGAGCTTGGCAGCCTCGAGGCGACGTTTGGAGCGTTCCGCACATATCAGCGCAGCGTGCGGCACGTCGCGGAGCTGACGGGGATCGACTTTGCGGAGCTCTCGCGCTTCGACGGCTTCTCGAACGAGGAGCGTGCGACGGGAACCCACATCGAGGCAGTGCTGCAAAAACCGGAAGACGTCCGGGTCTGAGGCCGAGGCGGAAACCTTTCTTGCCCGCCTCATAACAGACCAAGACTTGGGCCTTGCAATCCGATCTACGGGCGGACCGGGTGCTGGAGATTGCTTCTACCCTGACGGGACTGTAAACCGGATTGAGGCCGATAGCACCCCGTTCGAAGAAGCTGGCTGGGGTTGTACGATGATCGCGGTAGTCGACTCGACTTGCGTGTGTCTCTCACAATCTTTTCAGATGGCGACACGGCTGCTTTCGGGTCGGAAAAGGCGCCAGCTCGGCCAATCGCGACCATCTCGAGACGAGCCGATGGTCCTTATGCTACCAGCTTTCGACCGAATTGTATGGCAGTTCTGCACGGATCGCAGATCAACGGACGTCCGTTTGTAGAAATCGGATATATGGTCCTAAGCGTCTGCGGTCGGGTCTGCCCTTCGGCAGGTCAACCGCAGCCGCTCACGACCAACTCAAGCCGTTCCCATCAGCGGCCGGGAACGACCGCTCGGACCGAAAGCGGCCATATCTGATCAATGCATCTTTCGCGATGCATTCGACATCGTCACGGCGACCGCCGGTGAAGACCCTGCCGCCATACAAGCGACGAAGCCCGCGTCACATCTGACTCCTTCAATCGTGCAACCTATGATCGATTTTGCGCACCAATATCCGCGATTGTTGCAACGGATTGATGTTGAAACGCACTTCATCTCGGCATATACGCACCGAGACGGCGCAACCGTGCAACGCGCCCAGGATAAATCATGGAACATTTCACTATCATCCAAGCCCTCTGCCGCGCCGCAATGGCCGATGCGTCGCCAGCCCTGCGCAAGCAGGTCGAACGTCTGCGCGATGCTCTGGCCAAGGATGGCGAACAAAAGCAGGCGGCCACCCTGGCAGGCATCCTGACTACAGCGGAGCGCACCAAGGAGCTGGCGCCGAGCCGCATCGAACGCTCTAGAGCTCAAATTCTTGGCGAGCATCTGACCCGCAACACACCGGTTCCCGTTGATCGCGAAACGTCGGCCCCGCTGGCTGACATCATCTTTCCAGTCGACATCCAGTCAACACCTCCCCTGTTCAACTCGACCGTCAGTCAGGCCGTCGATACGATCATCGATGAATGGGTAAATTTCGACGCCCTCGCCGAGATTGACATACGGCCATCGAAGACCTGCCTCATTTACGGCGTCCCTGGGACGGGCAAAACGCGTTTGGCGCTCTGGATCGCTAAGCAGCTTGACCTGCCCGTCGTGCTCGTGAAGCTTGATGGTCTCGTATCGTCGTTTCTAGGAACCACGGCGCGCAACATTGGCAACCTGTTCACCTTCGCAAACCGCCACCGCTGCGTTTTGCTGCTGGACGAGTTTGACGCCATCGCGAAGGTTCGGGATGACCCGCAAGAAGTCGGCGAGATCAAGCGGGTCGTGAACGCGCTCCTGCAAAATCTCGATATACGCCGGGACGTGGGCTTTACGATCGGCATCACCAACCACCCTAAGCTGCTGGACTCAGCCGTCTGGCGGCGCTTCGAGGTCCAACTCGAAATCCCCAAGCCCGACTTCGAGATCCGCAAGGCGATTGCCGCGCATTTCATGCCGCCCGTAAAGGCTCCGGACAGCCATTTGCGGCTAATTTCTTGGTTCACGGATGGCTCGACCGGGGCGGAGATCGAGTCGCTCGTGCGCACATACAAAAAGGCGACCACGCTGCGCGATGAGGACAAGCGCGGGCTTTTGGACACGCTGCGCCAGTTCGCGACCCTGAACGCGGCGCGGGTTCAAAGCGAAAGGCGTGCGCTGCTGTTCGACGACCCCGGCACTCTGTTCCGGGCAATGCGCGACGATCCAATCCTCGGCTTCTCCATGGCCGATATCGGAGAGATCGCCGGCAAGGACAAATCAACAGTCAGCCGCCAGCTTGGCCGTGTAGCCAAGGCCGGCGAAGGGGAGGTTCCCAATGGCTAGCCCGATTCAGATCGTCCTCAACCCCGAGAATTATGAGGAAGCACGCGACGCTGGCGGGGGCGGCGGACACAAGGACTTCTTTGCGCACCGCAATGTCGAATTCGCCAAGCATAAGGCCGCGCTCATTAGCCAGATCGACACGATCTCGGGGGTTCTGAGCGCCCAGGCTCAAGGCGACGTCGGCTTTGTGAAAGTCATCCTGCGCCGAGAGGCTTGGGCCAAAAGCCACCGACCGGTCGGGAGTCTGTTCCGCAGCGATCGCACACCGGTCGTGGGCGGAGGTGATCTCGGTGTCATGATCGTTGAGGCTCGCCCCAGCGCCCTGCGGCAAGTCTCGGCACAGATTGAAAAAGCCGAAACGCATACGGAGATGCGGTTCAACGAGACCAAGCAGAAGGACGAACCCCACCCCACCGCTCGTAAAAGCGAGACGGGCGCGATTGACCGTATCGAACTCTACGGCCCATCAGACCGCCGCAGTTTCTCCGTGGAAGAAGCTGTCGCGTGGCTTTCCAGGCCCGCGACCGGCGGCAGCTATCAGGTCGAATTGTTTGAGGCTCTGCCGCCCCGCTCGGAATGGGATCGCCTCGATGCAGGCCAGCGCCGCCTTGTTGAAAGCTTCCTTGCTGGTTTCAGCCAGCTCGAACGCGGCCTGACCGTCGAACGCTTGCCCAATCACCGCAACAAGCATCCGCTGCTATCCGTCCGCCTCGACCAGTCGGGCGATCAACCAGTCCTGCAACTGACCGGATCGACGGTCAGAGAGCGACGCCGCGAGTTAGCGCCGTTCAGCCCGGACACGGCGCGCCACGCCCGCCTGCTGGCCTTTCTCGACAACCATCCACTGGTCCGGCGCATCGAATTGCCGGGCATCGTTGTCCGCGCAAGCCAGCCGGCCAGCGCTGTCGCCCGTGCCCGGCCGACCAATATTGCGCTACCGGTTCGCGATAGCCGCCGAACGCACCCTCGCATCGGGATCATCGATGGTGGCATCAGCGATGCATTGTCCGATTGGGTTATCGATCGCTGGGACATTCTCGCCGACGAAGACGCCGATCTCGCGCATGGCACCTTTATCGGCGGCCTGGCAGCCGTAGGCGGCGCCCTGAATGGCGTGGAAATTTGCCCGGAACCCGACGGCGCGGAGCTGGTCGATGTTGCCGTGTTTCCGAATGAGCGAAAGGCGGGGGCCTTCGCGTCCTACTACCCCGAGGGCCTCCCCCAATTCTTCGATGAAATGGAAACGGCAGTGTCCGATGCCCACGCCCGGCATGGAGTGCGGGTTTTCAACATGAGCCTCAACATTTTGCAGCCTGCGGCACCTGATCGCTATAGCCTTCACGCCGCGCGTCTCGATCACATCGCCGAGAGCAACAATGCGATCATGTTCATTTCGGCAGGGAACATTCAACCCCAGGATCTCCGGGCTGAATGGCCGGTGGATGCCACTGGGGCCCTGGCCAATCTCGCGACCGCCCGTAACGATAGCCTGCTGACCCCCGCAGAAAGCGCCCGCAACGTCGCTGTTGCGGCGCTCAACCCGCCGGGCCATGGCGGGTGCGTGCCATTTGCCCCGGCTCGTTACAGCAGGCGCGGTCCTGGTCTGCGCGCCGGCGTGAAGCCCGATCTGGCGCATATCGGTGGCGCGGGCTCCCTACATCCTGAACTCGGGCATGGACTGTTTTCAATCCTGCCGGACGGAACGATTGTGGATGGCTGTGGCACAAGCTATGCCGCGCCGCTCGCCGCCAAGACCGCCGCGGTTCTTGACCATGCGATCGAAGGCGAGGTCTCACGCGAGACCCTGATCGGCCTGATGGTCCACCACGCCGAAATGCCGGTGCCCTTGCAATCCAAGGAACTCGCACCGATCGCACGCCATATGGTGGGCTTTGGTCTTCCGCCCTCGGCAGACCGGATTCTAGAGACCGGCGACCACAGCATCACGCTGGTCTTCGCATCGCGTATTCAACGCGATCAGCAGATCAACTTCCGTTTCCCCTGGCCGGCCTCACTGGTCGGACCCGGCGGGAAATGCCGGGGGCGAGCGAAGATCACCTTGGTTTCCACGCCGCCCCTTGATGCACGGTTTGGATCGGAATTTGTCCGCGTGAACATCAACGCCACCTTGCAGCAGGAAACAGCAAAGGGTGGCTGGAAAGGCCAGTTGGAACCCCTTTATCTTCCGTCAAAACGCGAGGCCCCTGCTATCGAGGCGGAGCGCATTGAATATGATCTGAAGTGGAGCCCGATCAAAGTCCTGGCCAAGACTTTCCCGCGCGGCGTTGGGGCATCCACCAACTGGCGACTGTTCGTGGACTATCTAACTCGCGCCGGGGAGGTCATGCCCGAGGAAGGCGTGCCGTTCACAGCGATCGTCACCATCAGCGATCCGGATGCCGAGCAGCCGGTGTTCAACGATATGCGCCAGAGTTTGCAGGCCCTTGGCACGCAGATCGCGGATATCCGAACGGCAGCCCGCATTACACCGAGGGTTTGATAGGAAGAGGCTTGTATGGCGAAGTCAGTAGTTCTTGAAACCGGTCGCCGTTTTGCAACGATCACCGCAGCAAAACAGCATTTTGCGCCGATGCTCGAACGCAACGACCTCAAACAGCCGTTTTCCGGCGGTGATCTGGCGGATATAACCGCCCTCTATCGCGATTATTGCGCGAAGACGAATTGGCCGCTTCCCGTCGCGCCGGCGTCCTTCTTCGCAATTTACGAGCGTGACCAAGGGTATACCACACGCTGTTTCGGTGTGGCCTTCGCAGATGGCTCGTCAGGTAGGTTCTCGCTGGACAAGGCGCTCAAGGCAGTCGCTGTTTGAAACAACAGGGGCTAGCCCCAGACATGAACCTCGGTCGGTGGGATAAAGGATCAATGCAGCGGACACTTCGTCCAACACGGTTGCTTTCCTGCGTGGGATCGCAAGTGAACTCGCCGAGATTTAATGTCCGCATGGCCTGCGGCTAACAAACGGGGAATGGCCGATTTTCATGGAAGCGGTCGTTGGAAGGGGCCATGACGGTAATGTCCCACTTCTCGCCATTTCCGCCATAGCTGGTCGAGGTGTCGAGCGAACATGAATGGACGTCCGAAGTCGGGGACCGCAAAACGCCTGCCGAACGTCGTATTGTGGGTCTTAACAGCGGTTGAGTAAGTGATCGCGACATGGACGATCTTAGCCGCTCACCGCGTCGATCGCGTTTCCGGAACGCACTCCTTGGGAAGTGAGCGGCTTTCCGTTACTCCGCCTTCGCCTGCTAGTTTCGAGAAAGCGAACCGCGCAGGCGGCCATCAGCCTGATCGACGCTGCGGGATTCCTGTCAGCGGTTCGTATTTAGGAATGGGCAGTTGGAACGAGCATCTGGGACGCCCCGATGCTCGTTCAGGACGGGTACGCGTTACCGTTCGATCTGCCGTTGCACGACATTCCCTTCAGCGTCTGGCTGACCAGAGGCGATCACCAGATAGCGGCGCCCACCTGCGGGGGCGGCCTGCGTGACGATCTGCCGCAGCGGTCCGACCGCGTTGACGATCGCACCACCGGCGGGATTGGTCATGAACTTGGCCAGCGGTTCGACCGGGCCTTTGCCGTCGGGGCTGGTGGACAGGCCCAGAACGAACGGCATCTTGGGTGGCAGGCCCGCGACGGCGGCCTGCAGGATCTGCACCTGCCCTTGATCGAACAGCGTCACTTGGCTTTGGCCTGTGCCGGAGAGCATCAGCTGCACCTTCTCGCCTGCCTTTGCGAGCGGCTGAAGACCAGCCAGGCCGTCGCCCGATGGTACCGCGCCGGGGACATAGGCGACGCCTTGCGGGCCTTGCCCGATCGGGATGGTGGCGATGACCTTGTTCGTCGCGGTGTCGATCGCGGCCACCGCATCGGCATTTTCCAAGCCGACATAGATGCGGCTGCCGTCGCCCGAGGGCCACAGCCCGTGCGGCAGCGCGCCGACCAGGATCGTCGCGATCTGGGCGAAATTGTCGGTGCGAAACACCTTCACGACATTCTCGGTGCCGACCGTCACATAGGCGAACTGCCCGCGCGGCGTCTTCGCAATGTTGACGTGGTTGGTGATCGCGCCCGTCGCGAAGCTCTTCAGCACCGCGAATGGAGGCCTGGCGTCGAACACCATGACCTTGCCGATGTCCTTCAGCGTCAGCCACACCTGCTTGCCATCGGGCGTCGCGGCAATGTCGGGGCAGAAGGGACTTTCCTGCTTCACCCGGCCGACGATCTGCTTCGACGCGGTGTCGATCACCACGGTTTCGGGCGAGAAGCTGGAGCAGACATAGCCGTACTTCCCGTCCGGCGAGAAGATCGTCATGCCGGGACCGTTCGGGACGGAAATGCGGCCCGTCTCCTTGTAGGTCGTGCCATCGAGGACCGCGATATAGTCCTCGCCGCGCACGCTGACCCAGACCTCCCGGCCATCGGGGCGGAAGAAGGCCTCGTGCGGACTACGGCCAACATAGGTAGTGTGCCGGACGCTGTTGGTCGCGGTATCGATGAAGCTGACCGCATTCGATCCGATCGACACGACCGCCAGCGTCCGCCGGTCAGGCGAAAAGCCCATGCCGTGGACCAGCAACTGCCCACGATACAGCGGGCTGAGATTCATCGGCGTGGGATCACCCAGCTTGATGACGCCGAGCAGCCGATTGGCGGACGGATCGATGACCGACACGGTGTTGGAAAACTGGTCCGAGGTATAGAACCGGTCGCGGGGCGACATGGGCATGTCAGGCTGTGCGTTCGGCACCTGCTGCGCGGTCGCTGCGACGGGGGCCAGCGTGGTGCCCGCAAGGGCTGCAAGGATCAGCTGCTTCACCGATGGGTTCCTTCCGAGTGGTGGGTCTGAGGCGCGGCCGGAGCGCGGCCCTTTTCTTTCAGGATGGCCTGCATCACCGAGATCTCCTGCCGTTGCTCGACGATGATCCCCTGCGCCAGGCGACGTAGCCGCTCGTCCTTGCCGAAGCGGAGTTCCGCCTCGGCCATGTCGATGGCACCCTGATGATGCGGGATCATCATCGCGGCGAAGTCGCGGTCGAAATCGCCGGTCGAAGGGACCGCCATCGCCTGATGCATGCGCTGCATCGCACCGGCCATCGCGGTGGCGAAGTCGTTGGTCTGGGCCAGCGCCGCGCCGCTGAGCAGAGCGGCAGCAGCGAGCGTTGTCTTGAGTGTGATTCTCACAATATCGGCAACTCCATACGGTCGGACACGGGAGGTCCACGCATCCGGCTCAACATAAACCCATGTTATTCGATCCGCTTCGGCCGCGATCGGCCGTTAGGCGATGTGCAATAGCGCCAGCAGAGACATGCTGATCGCGCCCAAGCCGAGCAGCGACAGCACCACGGCAGTCGTCACCTTGCCGCCCGCCTTGGCGACCGTGCGGACGTCCACGCCCAGTCCCAATGCCGCCATCGACACCACGGTCAGCAAGGTGGCGATGCGGCCGATCGGCATGATCGCGGCGGTCGGCACCAGTCCCATCGACCGACAGGCGACCATCGCAAGAAATCCGACGATGAACCACGGGAC
This sequence comes from Sphingomonas sanguinis, assembly GCF_019297835.1. NCBI lineage: Bacteria > Pseudomonadati > Pseudomonadota > Alphaproteobacteria > Sphingomonadales > Sphingomonadaceae > Sphingomonas > Sphingomonas sanguinis. Next base: position 2,987,947 of record NZ_CP079203.1, read on the forward strand.
CAGATGGGCGAGGTCGAACTTCCTTGGCGCTGCGGTACCTGCCACAAGCTCTCCGGCAGGCAGCTCCTGCGGGGCAAGGCGCGGCGCAATCAGCGACAGGACGAGGCAGACTGGCCCCAGCATCAGCACACGGACCAGCTTGACCAACGTCCCCATCTGCACGGCCGCAGCCCCCAGTGGCGAGGCGGCCGCGATCACCTGCGGCACCGCATACACAGTCAGTCCGGCGAGCGCGCCGAAAGCAATGCCGCTCATGCCGAGCGCGATCCCAAGCAGCGGCAGGCCCAGCACGACGATGACACCCAGTACGGCGGTAAACGCAATGGAGGCGGCGACGTCGTCGCTGTCGGCCCCGATTACCGGCGCGACCGCGGCGATGGCCGAATTGCCGCAGATCGAGTTGCCGCACGCGACCAGCAGTGCCATGCGCGTTGGCAGGCCCAGCAAACGACCTATGCCGAAGCTCAGCAGGATCGCACTGGCCACCACGCCGGCGATGCCGACAAGCAGGGGTACGCCAGCAGCCAGGATGGTGGCGGCGCTGACCGAGGCCCCGAGCAGGACGACCGCGACCTCCAGCAGATATTTGGCGCTGAACGCGATGCCGTTATGCCATCTGTCGCCGGGCGTCCACAGGCTGCGGATCGCGGTGCCGATCAGGATGGCGAGCACCAGCGCCTCCAGCCACGCCTTGCCCGCGATCGCGCGCTCGCCTGCTTCCAGCGAATAGGCGGCGCCGGTCACGGCCAGGCACAGACCGATACCCGGCAAAAGGGCGAGCAGTCGATGAGACCGCCCGGTGGCTGCAGCAGTGTTCGGTCGAGCGATGGTGGTCACGGGGGGATGTTCCTTCCGCTGCATCATCTATGCCCCAGCCATCGATCGTTCCAACGCATCTATATTGTTATTCCGATCGCCATACGCGATTGAATGAGATAAAGGACCGGCATGACGCTGGAACAGCTTCGCATCTTTGTTGCCGTGGCCGAGCGCGAGCATATGACCGCGGCGGCCCGCGCGTTGAACGTTACGCAATCAGCGGCCTCAGCAGCCATCGCTACGCTGGAGGCACGGCATGCGATCAAGCTGTTCCACCGTGTCGGGCGCGGTATCGCGCTGACCGAAGCAGGGCGACTGTTCCTGGCGGAAGCGCGCGGCGTTCTGGCGCGGGCGGAAACGGCCGAGACGGTGCTGCGCGACCTCGGCGGCCTGGCGCGCGGCACACTCCGAGTCGTCGCCAGCCAGACGATTGCCGCTTATTGGCTGCCGCCCTTCCTCGCGACCTTCCACGCGCGTCACCCGGCGATCGATATCGACCTGGCGATCGGCAACAGTGAACAGGCGGCCGCGCGTGTGCATGATGGCGTGGCAGACTTGGGAATCATCGAAGGACGGATCGATGATCCGGCGCTGGCGCATTGGCCGATCGGTGAGGATCGCTTGCTGCTGGTCGGTGCCAAGCCGTTCGGAAACGCGGCGATCGACGCCGTTTGGCTGCATCGGGCACGCTGGGTGCTGCGCGAACCGGGCTCCGGCACGCGCTCGACCTTCGACAGCTACCTGCGCCGCCTGGATGTTGATCCCGCAACACTCGACGTGGCGTTGACGATGCCCTCCAACGAGAGCGTCCGCACGGCTGTCGAGGCCGGGGCTGGCGTCGCCGTTCTGTCGGCGCTGGTGGTCGAACCCGCCATCGCGGTAGGCACGCTGCATGTCGCCCCAATCGCGTTCGAGCCTCGCCCTTTCTTCGGGCTACGGCACAAGGAGCGCTATCGCACGAAAGCTGCGGATGCTCTGTTAGACGTGATCGCCTCGCGATAGGTTTCTCGATTTCGAGGCGTTGCCGGGTTTTGGGAAAGATATTTGTTCCCCTGATATTCGATCCTTTTCGGGACAGCTAGCGACCGCGCGGCGTGCGCCGATGCTCGCTGCACTACTCCCGCTTCGAGCATGAACGAACGTCCGAAGCTGGGAAGCGATGAATATGGCGCGAATGACCGGATGTGGGTCGCCGCGGCAGCAAGGAAGGGCGGCCGGAACTAGAATCTAGGCGTACAACAATTGAAGTCGTGATCGAACTGCGTATCCGGAGTTAGCTTGAGACTGGATACTGGAAGCATGGTGGAAAAGGCCTGAAACCTTACAGAGATACGGATTTCGCGAGGAACCTGAAGATTGCCGAGATGGTGCATAAGGCAGCTCTATGCCTAAGCTGCCATTGAGTTGTGAGAGGTATTTTTGGCCTATTATTTTATTGTTGTCTTAATCATGTTATTGTAGGTACACTCGGCGATGACGATCCCACTTTATCATAGCACTAACTGGGCCGGGCTGACCTCCATCATTCTGGACGAGCTTATTAGGCCTGGCGCCATACTACCCGCAGACCGGTCGCACTTACATCTTGGGAAATTAGCTGACCGGAACCTGCATTTTGCTTGGTTTAGCACGCATCGCTGGTCCTACAGTCGCTTCGGCGCTTACATCTTCGAGATCGATGGGAACGAGCTTGTCACATCCGAGCTTGTACCGCTGGGAAAATACAATGGCGCTCGCTGTTACGTGGCGGCACCTAGAATGCTCGTACGCATGATCGCCAAGACGCTTGGAGTCACGCCCATCGACACAGTCACCGATATAAACTGGCGGCCCCAGTCCGCTAGGGACCGTGTTGATATTCTTGTTCCTTGGCCGGTTCCTGCTGGCGACACCATCGAATTTACGGGATCTGCGCGCGCCGAAGACGTCGGATGCGATGACAACGGGCGGCATGCCAGAGCCCGCTTTATGTCCACTATGCTTCTCACGGGCTGCCATCAGTTTGACCGCGCACTTGCCGATGTGGACGCGGTTGGAGCGGACATGCTGAGCGCGTTGCTAGGAATAACGTCCTCGGCCTTTGATAAGAGAGCAGCGGTTGCGAAGGCCAATCCGCTGCCAACCGGAACGAACTATCTCGACATGGCGCTGAATGCTCTGGTCGATGGCGACGTCGGTGCAGCGTGTGAAGCGGCTGCGCACTATGGAACAGAAATTGCCGTTGCTAATAAGGTGGCACTCGTTCTCTCCAAACATTTTAGTCGGCCTGTTTGCGGGCATGTGATCCATGCCCGCCTTCCGTAAGGAAATGCCATCAAGAGTGTGACACGGTGGACTGGATGGCCGCTATTTGCACAACAGCCGTAGTTCGGCACGTCGCATGCGAACGGGTGGAATGTCCCACTTCTCGCCACTTCCGCCATCGCAGGTCGAGGCGTCGGGCGAACATGAATGGATGTCCGATGTTGGGGAGCGCGAAACGACCGCTGAGTGTCGTATTGTGGGTCTTGTTGTCTCAGCCTGGCGTGCAAAACCGACCCGTTGTTCGCCGATTTAGCATTCGGCGCGGCCTCCCGAAACCATCCGTTCAAACTACTCGCAGCAGTCCCGTTTCTCCATGTCCGGCAGGCAGTTTCGGGAAAATGCAATTGGGAACAGGTTTTGGAAAAGGGCTTAATCAGGAGGCATCTGGAACGTGAGCCTCCCAATGCTGTCCCTCTGAACCTTCCCAAACGGGACGGCTGCGACCGTGCCGCGTGCCGTTCAAAATCAAGACCGCTGGATCAAATCCAACATGATCCACACTAAACCGCAGATGCAATCAGGGAGATCAGCATAGCAGCTGGCACAAAGAATATCTGGGCAAGCACCGTGCCGAGTAGTCGGCTCAGCGAGACCCAAACGATGGTTCGGCGGAACAGAGCAGCATCAACACGTCCTTCAACCACGTCGTCGGTCATAACGGAAAGTTGGGGGTCGATGAGCGCAAACAAGAGGATTGTCGCAAACCCGTTAATCACAGCCGATAGCTGGGATGCGGTCACTCGGAACGCCGGATTGAGATAGCCAGCATAGAGGGAGGCGAGCACTCCGACCGTGATAAGGGCTTGAGCGAGCACATTTGCTGTGAGGACGCCCCAACCTACGCCGCGTGGACGGGCCAGATCACGCAAATGCGTGGAGGTCGGTATTCGCACAGACTGCCTTATCGCGGAGAGCCCCGCTGGTGTTGCCGTTCGCAACAGCATCCGACCTGTCGATCGGTGCTGCTGAAAGTAGCCGATCGCTCTAGCGAACAGACGCTGACCCGTGGGCACAAGCAGGATGCCAAGGAATACGGCGAGACTCGCGCTTGATAGTACGATCCGAAAGTCATGGGTCAGGGATGCGCCACCACCGTTGGCTATGCGCGTTTCGATCCGTTTAGCGAGGAACGGACCGAGAAAGCTGTTCGAGGTTCGGCTGACTAATACAAGCATGTTGAACAGCGCAAAGCTCATGGCAATGCGACCAGTTCGGACCCCGGCGATCCGGGCAGCGTAAGCAAGCGTACCAATGAGATTGATGCCTGCGGTGAGTGCGCAGATGATGACGAGTTGCCGGTCCATTTCTCAGGCTACACCATATTTTGGCGGCTGATGCAGCCCATTCATCCCCATATATCTGGCCCTGAAATGCGGTTTCTCGAAATACCATCGCAAATGGGATGGCCTTCGCCGTCCCACCCGCCGTTCATTTTCAGGACAACTAGCGGAGCAACAGCCAGCCCCAATAGCTGATCGTCAGGATGGTTGCCCCGGTGAAAACCATCAGTGACGACCGACGTGCTGTCTTAAGCTCATAACCGGCACCCACATCCATGAAGAAATGGCGCACGCCCGACAGCATGTGTTGGAACACCGCCCATGTCAGTCCGATCAACAGCAGCCGTCCGAACCAGCCTGACCAGAATAAAAGGAAGTGGGTATATACCCTCGGACCGGAAGCTACCGCGCTAAGAAACCAGATCAGCGCGGGCACGCCAATAAGCGCCAGCCCAACACCCGTAATGCGATGGACAATCGAGACGATAGCCCACGGCCCCCAACGCCAGATAGTCAAATGAGGCGAGAGAGGACGCCGATAGGGAGAGCGCTCAGGCAAATCACAACCTCGTTTCAGATACATGCTGTATCCAAATACATCATGTATCTGAGCTTTTGCAATGCTATACTCTGCGTATGACCCGTCCGACACGCACTGAAACCGCAGCCGCCACCCGGACAGCCCTATTGGCGGCTGCAAACGCTCTCTTCCTGAAAGAAGGCTTCGCGCACACGACCATCAACGCGATCGTGCGGGAAGCGGGCTTTACGCGCGGGGCATTCTATGCCCATTTCACGTCCAAGGATGACGTGCTGGTTTGCCTCGTTACCGCGCTCGCAGACGAAGCGACGCCCCGCCTATTGAAGATAATTGCGGCGTGCACGACCGGCGATCAGGTGATTGCTGCGGTCTCGGAGTGGGTAGCAGAGCGAAGTAACTCGCAGGATGTAGCGTTGCTGATCCTTGAGGCAGCGCGCATTGGTGGACCTGCGACTGGCGACTTGCCTGCACTCTTCGCTGCTCGATGGGTCGAGGTAGGTGAAGCAATCACAGCGTTTTTTCCGGATCATGATGAAACTTTACGGCCCGACGAAATCGTCGCGATCGTCGTCGGGCTTACCTATGGTCCTGTAGGAAGCGGCCTTACCGGGCATGATGCAGGGCGGCTCGCCTCGGTCGCTTTGAGAGCCGTTTTAGGGCACGCGCGTAAGCATACGGTCTGACGTAGCTTCAGCTTCTCCCACTTCACCATCGCAAATGGGACGGCTCAGGCCGTCCCACCCGCCGTTCGTTTTTGGGAAAGGGCTGGGGCGAGTGGGGCGTTACCGTCATGATCGAGGGTCGCGACCTCGATCATGACGGTGACGCTCGTACTTGCTAACCTTGGCCTCCCGGTAGTTGGCAAGGCCATATCGTTCGAAGCCCAGCTTCGCCGCCAGCCTGATCGATGACGTGTTCTCGGGGTCAATAATGCAGACACAGCGCGTCTCGGGGGCGCTCACGATCGTACCATCCTAGCATCGCGCCCATCGCTTCTTCCCGCGTGACCGGTAGACCACGAATGAAGCGCAGCACCGCCTCATCCCTCGGCAGAGCATAAACCGCCTCGGCATCATCGAGTGCATGAGGGCGCAGTGTCAGCCGATCGGTTACTATTGAAGGTCGTTTCAAGCTGTTACTCTCGGGGCTTTGGAGAGATCACCTCTTGGGCGGACAGCTACTTAACCGACGCCACGAACGCTGCGATCAGCCCGGCAATTTCGGTCGGCGCTTCCAACGGCAGCAGATGCCCGACGCCAGATAGGACCGTGAATCGGTGGTGCTTGAGGTGAGGAAGCAGCTTCGCCCGCACCGTGTCGACCGTATCCACCCGGTCGCCTTCACCACTTACTACCGCGACCGGCACGTTGATGGCTTGCGTCGCCGCCGTGATGTCCTCGCCGCTCGACTGTGCGGGCCAGGCTCGTTTTGCCTGCGCCGCGCCGCCCAGACTATCCGTGATGATCTGTTGGCGATCCGTCTGGCCAAGCGTGCTGGCCGTCAACACATGGTCGATCGTCGCCTCGACGCTTTCGCGGGTATCGTAGGCCGTCGCCATCATGTCGCGGGCCGGCCCCTCAAGCGCCAAGGGGGTGGGCGGAGCGGACGCGACCAGCACTAGGCCAACGAGGCCGGCCGGGTGCCGTGACGCGATGAGCTGCGCGACCTTGCCGCCCATTGAGTGACCAACCAGCACATAGCGGGACAGGCCCAAGGAAGCGATCAGCCGCTCCGCGTCGTCCGCCATGTCGGCGAGCGCATACCCCTTCTCGGACGCGTCCGACTGCCCCCACCCGCGCTGATCGAGCGCGACGGTGCGGAATTGGTTGTCGAGCCGATCGATGACGTGGCGCCAGGTCCGCGAGGAGCCGCCCCAATAGTGCAGGAACACGAGGGCAGGCTCGCCTGCGCCGCGATCCTCGAAATGGATGCGAGGCTTATCGTTGGTGAAGGGCATGGTGGCCTACTCCGTGAAATGAGAGTTGTGGACGATCTGGCAGAAGTCCGGGATCGGCAGGCCCTTCTGGTGCCGACCGACCTCGCCCATCAGGTTGACGGCACCGGTTGCGGGCTTCTGCCTGGCGATGCGGGCCATGGCCTCCAAGAACGCCACTTTGAACCCGAGCCGCGGCCACTCCGCCAGGATCGCATCGACCGCTTCCGTCCCGATCAGCTCGCGGGGAGCGGCACCCACGTCGATGCCGGCGCTGAGCTGGACCAAGGCAATCTCCGGGGCCTTGCGCTGCGGCACGCCGAGCGTGGTGTGAAGCGCGATGGCGTCCCAGACGATGGCGATCTTGGCGTCAGGGTAGCCTTGCCGGGAGAGGAAATCGGCTGCGGCATCTGCCCCGTCTATCTCGAACCGTTCCCCGGCCACGAACCGGTCGACCAGGCCAAGGTCGTGCAGCAGGCACCCGACGAACAGCATCTCTTCGTCGAACGCGGCACCTTGCGCCCGGCCGGCCTGCCGGCCGAAGCCGAAGCTCCGCATCAGGTGATTGTAGAGGAAGGCGGGCGAGTGATCGCGCGCCAGCGCCATCGTCGCCAAGCAGATCGGGGTATCAGGATAGTCCATCGGTTCGGGCCTCACGGTGCCGAAACCAGATGCAGTGTTCATGACGTGAGCGGAAGCCGGTGATCCTTATCACCATCCGATAATGATGGTATCGGGTGGCATGGATCGGTTGCGGGGCATGGCTGTGTTCGTCACTGCGGTACGGCTCGGCTCATTGATGGGCGCGGCGCGTCACCACGGCCTGTCGCCATCGATGGCCGGCAAGCACGTCGCACGATTGGAGCAGGAGGTGGGTGCCCGGCTGCTCACCCGCACATCGCGGACGCTCGCGCTCACCGAGCCGGGCCAGGCGTTCTACGCCCGCTGCCAGCGCATCTTGCAGGAATATGAGGCGGCGCGCGACGAGGCTGGCGACGCGGAAGCCGCGATCAGCGGCCCTCTCCGCCTATCCGCCCCCCTGCTTTATGGCACGACCCGACTGCGCGCCGTTTTCGCGCGCTTCATGGCGGCCCATCCCAGGGTGGTTCTCGACGTGAACCTTGGCGACACCTATGCCGACCTACAGCAGGGCGACATCGACCTGGCCGTGCGGATCGGCCGCCTGGCGGACTCCGCACTGATCGGGCGCAAGCTGGAGACCTGCCCGATGCTGTTGTGCGGCGCGCCCGTACTGATCGGCGACGACCCCGCGCGCGACACGCTGGAAGCGGCGCAAGCGCACCTGCGGCTCGAGTTCAGCGAAGCCGTGTCGGTCAGCGACTGGACCGTGCAGGCGGCATCTGGTGAGACACATCGGATCGCTGGCCCCGTTCGGATGCGCTCGAACAACATGACCGTGCTGCTCGATGCGGCGCTCGCTGGCCTTGGCATCGCCTACGGCCCGGCGTTCGTGTTCGCTCCACACATACGGAACGGCGAGCTGCGCCCGTTACTCGCCGCTTGGCACCCACCCGAGCTGTTGGTGCAGGCGGTCTATGCACCAGGCAAGCGACCATCCGCCAAGGTACGGGTGCTGCTCGACTTCCTCGCCCAAGAGCTACGCCAAGACGACCGCGCGAAAACCTCGAAATCTGGGTTGGAATGAGCCGCCAATTTCCCGTTTCTCGATCGCAAATGGGACGGCTCAGGCCGTCCCACCCGCCGTTCCCAAACGGGAAAGTATGATTGTCGAAGCGCGCACCGTCGCTACCATGGGGACATGCGCCTCCTCTTTAGTATCGCCGCCCTGATGTTGGTGTCTGCCGCACCACCATTCGCACAGCAGCCCGTCCAATATATGCTGGCGCCGGAGGTATCCGGCGGCAATCTCACGGCCTTGCGGGTCCAGGTCCGCTTCCGCGCTGATCCTTCGGGCACCACTGACTTCCGATGGGATGACGGTTGGAGCGGCGAGCGTCACCTGTGGCAATGGGCGCGAGATCTGAAGGTCCAGGGTGCGACGGGCGTCGAACAGAGCAATGACGGGCATTGGCGCATCCGCGCCGCCCCCGACGCGAGCCTGACTGTGACCTATCGCATCGTGTCGGCATATGACCACGATCCGACCGTCGAGGACAGCGAACAGGCGCGACCAGTTGTCCGGCCGGGCTGGTTCTATGCCGCGGGCAACGCGCTGTTCGGCTTCCCCGCCGACCGCGAGAAAGCGCCCGCGACCTTCGACTGGACAGGCGCATCGGGGATCGGCTTCGTGTCTGATCTCGAACATCTCGCGGGCCGGACCCGCGCGGCGCTTCGCCCCGGCACCGTGGCCGACGCGCTGGAAAGTATCGTCATCGGCGGACATGACCTCAGGACGTTTCCGGCACGGGACGGGTCCGGCGTACGCGTAGCAACGATTGGTAGCTACGCCTTCACGCCGGAGCAGTTGGATGACCTCGCCCGGCGGGTTATCACCGTTGAGCGGGATTTCTGGCGGACGGACCGGGGTGCGCCCTTTCTGGTGACGGCGGCTCCCCTCGTGGGCAAGCCGGCGGTGATGAGCTTCGGTGGCACCGGTCGCGGTGATGCCTTCGCGCTATGGGTCGATCAACGCGCACCGCTGGACCGCATGAAATGGCTGCTCGCCCACGAGTATTTTCATAGCTGGAACCCCGCCCGGCTCGGCACGATGCCCAAAGATCGGGATACGCGACCGGCGCATTATTGGTTCAGCGAGGGCTTCACCGACTATTACGCGCGAGCCCTAATGGTTCGTGCCGGCGTGATTTCCCCGGCCGACTTCGCCGCCCAATGGAACGAGATGCTGGCCGCCTATGCCGGATCGCCGGTGCAGACCTTGACGGGCGCGAAGGCGGCATCTGCCTTCTGGGACAATGACGCTGCGCAGAAGCTTGCCTATCAGCGAGGGGCGCTCCTTGCTGCGATCTGGAACCGGCGACTACTGGAGGCCAGTGGCGGACGGACAAACCTCGATACGGTGATGCTTGCGCAATTAGCGGCGGCCCGTACGTCCGACGGCTACGCGACCGACATCTTTCGCCGTCTGGCCGCGCGCAGTCGACTGAGTGTGGATGACGACGAGGCACGCCATCTGGCTCGCGGGGAGCCGATCCTGTTGCCCGCCGACACCTTCGGGTCATGCGCGACGATCGTCACCGAACAACGCCCCTCCTTCTCACGAGGGTTCGATGCCGAGGCGACCGCCGCTGCCGGCAACGTCGTGACGGGAATTGATCCTGGCCATCCCGCCTATGCGGCGGGCCTGCGTAACGGCATGAAGATTCTTGAACGAACCGAAGGGGAACCGGACAACGCCCTTGTTCCCTATGGACTGCTGGTCGAGGATCAGGGTGCAAAGCGCACCATTCGTTACCTTCCGCAAGGGAAGGAGCGGGTTTCCGTCCAGCAGTTGCAGATCACAAGGCCAAGTGACCGGCAATGCGGGCAGACTTTGGGCGGAATGGCGAGCGCAACGCTCGGCTGATAGAAGGCACCGATTTTCCCGAAATCGCGTCATTCAGACGTTTCGAGAAGCCTAATATTCTCCCGTTTCTCGATCCCAATCGGGAAAGCTGACCGCCCTCCGCTTGTGACTGCACGGTCATGGCCTCTTTCGAGCAAAGATGGTTCAAGGGGGCATGATAGAACCCACAGCCGAACAGGTCCGACAACTCACCCTGGCTTTCGAGCGATTCACCCGTCGATTCAAAATCACCGAGGCTGCGTCGGCGATGGAAAGTTCGCTCACCGCCCTCGACGTTCAGACCCTCCTGTTCGTGAACGAGCATCCCGGATGTACCCTGGGGGATGTGGCTCGAAGTCATCAGGTTGCGCTGACCACGATGTCGTCGTCGATCGATCGTCTGGTGCGCCGGGACATGGCAAAGCGCGAGCGATCGGAGGCGAACCGGCGAACCGTGGCGCTGTCGATCACTGAAAAGGGCGAGAAGGTCGTCGCTGGCTATGTCGAGGGTTATCAGCCCTCGCGCCGGAGCAGCACGTGGATACGGCGATAGCCATATCGTACCCGCGTCTCGGCGATCTCCTTCATCCGCTTCTTCAGGTCGGCCTGATCTGCGCGGCACCCACGATAGTGGTAGCTCGACCGCTCCGCCCGGAGCACCCCGCAGGCCCGCCTGATGCTGACCTGCCAGGTGCTGCGAACATCGTCGACGAGCTGCCGGCGCCGGTCAGGCCTCAGAGCTTTCGCGAGACGACATCCTGTAACATCGCCTTGTCGAGGCTCAGGTCAGCGACCAACCGCTTCAGCTTGGCATTCTCTTCCTCAAGCTGGCGCAGCCGCCGCATCTCCGACGGCATCAGCCCTGCATACTTCTTGCGCCAGGCGTAGAACGTCGCTTCGCTGATCCCGGTTTTGCGGCACACCTCGCCAACACTCGTGCCGTCCTCGGCCTGCTTCAGCACGAAGGCGATCTGCGCCTCCGAAAACTTCGACCTCTTCATCGCTCGCTCCGCTTCCTTGGCCCTCCTTCATAACTGGAATTTTCCAGCTCCAAGCGGTCCAGAAAACCGGCAGCAGGTCACCTCCGATCGAAGTCTTGAACTCTGCGCCAAGGGCGCCGCTTGAATAAGAGTATCCTCAAGCATAGCGCCCTCGGCATAAGCCGCCCTTAGGAGAACGCGTCTTCTCCGGTCATCTCTACCGAGATCTGCCACAGTCTGCGTGCACTGTCAGAATCGACGGCGTAAGGCCGAACCCCCAGATCCCCAAGCTTTGCTGATATAGGCGCTACATCATTGTCTTCGAGGTAGAGACCACCCATACCCACGAGCTTGGGCGAAGTTGCAGCCCAAATCTCAGTAGATGCTCCCTGTTGGGTTGACTTTAGAATGGCTTCGACTGGGCGCCCCTTGGCGTCTAGCCAGCCATAGCCCATCAACTCTTCACGTGACATATGCCGCTGCAACGGGCTGAGGATGCTGCCCGGATGGACCGCAAAAGCGCGTACGCCCTCCTTTGCGGCCAAGCGGTCGAGTTCGACCGCGAACAGCGAATTGGCGGTCTTGGACTGACCGTAGGCCAGCCATTTGTCATAGCCCCGCTCAAAATTGATGTCGTCCCAACGGATGTCGCTCACACCGTGGCCCGACGAGGAAAGCGAGATCACGCGGGCTCCTCCACGCAGCAAGGGCCAGAGGCGATTCACGAAAACGAAATGGCCGAGATGATTGACGGCGAACTGCATTTCCCATCCCGCACCGACGCGCTTTTCCGGGGTTCCCATGATGCCGGCGTTGTTGATGAGCATGTCGATGTGGCGCCCCTCGCTCAGAAGCGAATCGGCGAATGCCCGAACCGATTCTAGACTGGCCAGATCCATGGTCGCTGGCCGTACCCTTGCGACGCCCGAAAGCGCTTCGGCGGCAACATCGTGCCGACGCGCCGGCACGATGACTTCCGCCCCAGCGCCCGCCAGCGCCTTCACGGCCTCGATACCGATCCCGGAGTAGCCGCCGGTAACGACGGCAAGTTTGCCGGTGAGATCAATGCCCTGCAGCACTTCTTGAGCCGTATTGCGCTTGTTGAAACCCGAGGGGAGTGGTGACTGTTTGGTGGACATAACGGCTCCTGCGAATTTCTTTGCTTCCACCGGTGGATTAGACAAGATATCCAGGACGATCTATGATTGATCGTCCGCATAACTTTCGCGAGCGTACATGATCGATCCGCTTTCCCAGGTTTTGATGCTGCTTCGCCCGCGCAGTGCGATTGGCAGCGGGCTCGAACTTTCCGGTGAATGGTGCTTTCGGTTTTCCGGGCACGAGAGCATCAAATTCTGTGCCATCATGCGCGGGGAGTGCTGGCTGCGGCTCGAGGGCGAAGACCCCTGGCAGCATATGCGTGCCGGCGACTGCTTTCTGATGACCCGGGGCCTGCCTTTCCAGCTTGCAAGTCAGCCCGAGCTTGCTCCGCGCGACGCGACCGAGTTGGAGAAGAATGCCAGATGGCCCATCGCACCCAGCGTCGGCGAGGACAACGTGCAGGTGGTTGGCGGCGGTTTTGCTCTGGATCCCGGCAACGGAGCGGAGATGATAACGGCGTTGCCGCCGGTATTGATCGTCCGACATGCCTCACCGCATGCAAAGGTACTGAATTTCTGCCTTACACAGTTCGCGGACGAACTCGGCAGCGACCAGCCCGGATCCAGCCTCCTGGCCGAACACCTCGCGCACGTCATGCTTGTGCACCTGATGCGTATCTATCTGGCCGAGGGGCCTCCAGAAGGGGCTAACTGGTTGCGTGCGCTGGGGGACAATCGCCTCAGCCGGGCGGTTGCGGCCATGCACGCGCGGCCGTCCAACAACTGGTCTCTGCAGGAACTTGCGCGAGAAGCGGGCATGTCGCGCACCAGCTTCACGACCTACTTCAAGCAGGTCGTTGGGCAATCACCCATGGAGTATCTGACTGGTTGGCGCATGCTTCTTGCCAAAGGGCAATTGCGGCTGGGCAAGACCTCGGTCGCAACTATCGCTGCGGAAAGTGGCTACCAATCGGAAGCCGCGTTCAGCACAGCATTCAAGAGGATCGTCGGCATGACGCCGCGACAGGCAAGAAATACTTAGACTTTATCCATTGTGTGCGACCGCTGGAGAGCAGGTTGGGAAAAGGGGCACGTCACGTCAGCAGGCCTGGTCACACGCGGCTCTCCGTCACTAGCTATTTAGCAACATTGATCGTCAAGAAATCGCCATTTCCGCCCATGATGCCAAAGCAGACATCTTTCTAAAATCCGACCTCCCTGAGATCTACCTAGCGGATGTTGTAATTTGTGATTGCGCAGAAACAATATCTCAATCCTTGAGATTGATCGGGCTTGCACAAGCCGTTTCCTGTCTTTCCTGGCCACGATTGATACTGTCGATCACTGCGTATCCGGGAACGCAGCGAGGATTGTCAATGTTGTTCAGCATGTTGAGCGACTGATGGAGCGCAGCCGAACCGTTATGCGCCATTGGAAGGTGTTTCCTCAAGACCAAAATCCTTGGGAACCTCTCACTCGAACTATAGCCGCCGGAGGCGCTGTTAAACTAGCCCGCAGTGCGCCGATCTTGTAATTCGGTGTATTCCCCTTCCGTAAAACACAGCGCCGATATGCTGAGGTCATCGTCGTTGACTCCTTTCGTTAGAATTTCCTCGGGCCCTTCAATGCAGGCAAAGGCCAGCTTGGAGCTACAGACATGCCCGTTCAGGTTGGAGCCGCGCTTTCGAATGACGAAATTCGACTTGAGAGACATCCAAGTTTGTTATCGATGGCATGTTTCATCGAAGGTGCGTCGATAATTTCGCTGTCTGGAACGTGATTTGAAAGTGGATGCGGCCAAAAAATCCAAAGTTACGTCATTAATCTTCCAGATATATTCAGCATGATGGTCTGTGTAGAATCTGCGGATTTGATGAAATATTAGCCGGTTATGCGAAGCCGAGGCGAGGTACGGGCGAAACCGATGTCAGTTCCGACGTAGCAGCGGCTGCGTGCTGCAGCGGAAGGAGCCGCCGAACGACCGGCTGATGTCGTACTTGACGTATTCCACCGCGATCCCGTGCCGGCGCAGCGCGTTGCCGATGGTCGCGAACGCCGGATCGGTGACATAGACCCGGTCGGACAGCGGCAGCCCGTTGGTCGCAAGCGCTTTCGCCTCTTCCAACGACACATCGATCCTTTCCCAGTGCTTCAACAGGTTTGGAATGCCATCGAGAAAGGCATCGCGGCAGGCGACCATCAGGCCGTCACGGATGAGGCCCAGTGCACAGTCGAGATGCAGGATGTCGTCACGAAGCCTGACACGTTCCACCGTGTAGCCCTGTGGCGTCAGCAGCTTGGACAGGAAGCGGACGCCTTGCGCATTGCTTGCCAGCCCCGACGTACCGACGAACACATGCCGCCCGAGCACCAGCACGTCGCCTCCTTCGAGAAACGGTCCGGCGCCCAGCGTCTTGTCGTCCTTCGCCGCGATCTCGGGCATCGGCACGGCGACATAGGCAGCGTTCGACGGCAGGACTTGCTGCGCGATGATCGGCCGAACCGGCAGCACCTCGCGTCGACGGTGAAGAAACCGCAGCGACCCTTCGATCACATTCGGGCCGACGGTGAAGAAGGGATCGCGGACGAAGAAATTGGCATAGCCATTGTCGGCAGCGGCGGCCTTCTCCGCGTCCGTCAGCAGGCGCGGGCGCAGTACCTCCACGCCGTGACCCACCAGGACCTGACGGAACGCTTCGCGCTCCGCCTCCCACGCCTTCTGCTTCTCCGGGAACAGATCGGCAAAGTCGCCGCCATCTTTCAGCGCTTCCACGCTCGCGCCGTCGAGGAACCGGAGATCATCGCTTGCGGCCATGTTTTTGGGAAAGGCGACCTGGGATTGGGTCAGTACCACTATGCGGAGCGGCGCGAATTCGCTTTCGACATGAACTTGCGTCATTGGTTTCGACTTTCCGTTCCAGGTGGATGCTGCATTTGCAGCTATGGCGGGACTGGCAGCCAATCCGACTGCCGCGCCTGACAGCATGGTCCGACGGGATATTGTCATCGTTGATGATCCTCAAAAGAAACGGCGATGCCCCTGGTTCCGCCAGTCGCGGTTCGGCCGGTGACCCGATCGAACAGCCAGTTGTAGGCGACGGTGTAGGGCAGGATGAAAAGGAGGAAGGCGGCCTCGACGACCACCGCCTGCATCAGTGTGAGGCTCAGCCACCAGGCGGCAAGCGGCACGCAGGTGAGCACAAGCCCCGCCTCGAAGCCGATCGCATGGGCGACGCGTACGCCAAGCGTCCGTCCCTCGAGCGGGACGTGCCGATCGAAGATCCAGTTATAGGCGAGGTTCCAGAGCGTCGCGATCGTCGACATCATGACCGACAAGAGCCCGGTGCTCGCCAATGGTCGATCGAGTGCATAGGCCACCACCGGTGAGCAGATCGCGACGGCAATGACCTCGAAGCCGATCGCATGAACGACGCGTTCTCGGATGCTGCGAAGTTGGTGACCCATGGTTCACTCCCCTGCTTGACGACAAGGGATCTAGCGCGTCCTTAGCGATAGCCAACAATGAGCAGCCATCGGTTTGATCGATATGTCGTTTGCCCCCGAACTCCTCCGCGCCTTCGTCGCCGCAGCGACGACCGGCAGCTTTTCCGCGGCCGCACGCTCGATGGGACGATCGCAGTCGACCGTCAGCGCGGCGATCGCCAATCTGGAGGTCGATGTCGGCGTTCCGCTGTTCGAGCGCGGATCGCGCCATAACCGGCTGACCGAGGCGGGCGTACAGGTTCTGGGTCACGCTCGCGCGATCCTGGCCGCGCACGAGCGGTTGGAAGCACTGAGCATCCGCCTCGCCGACCGGGTCGAGCCCGTAGTGTCGCTCGCGCTATCGGATGCCTTCCATTTCGATCCGGACGGCAAGATCACCAAGCGGTTCATCGCACGCTTCCCCGATACCGCGCTCCATTGCAGCGCGGCGGAAAGCGAGGAGATCATCGCCAGGCTTCAGACACGCACGACCACGATCGGCATCGGACCGGTGCAGCCGCGCTACCCGCATGACATCACCGCGGCGCGCCTCACGCATGCCTCGCCTTTCGGCATCTATGTAGCCGCCGATCACCCGCTCGCCATCCGCGATGACCTGGTCGACGATGACCTGTCGGAGTGGCGATGCCTCTACCTCAGTCGGAACCCAGGTGACGACGCCGCGAACCACGTCAACGGATGGTCCGCGCCCGATTACCTGACCCTGCTGGAAATGGCGGCGCAGGGCCTCGGTTGGGCAGTCTTGCCAAGTGCGATGGTGAAGCGCTTCAGCCACGGGCGGCTGAGTCCGCTCCGGCTTCGCGCCCCGCTGTTGCCGGTGGCGATGGATGTCGTCTGGTCGCGCCAGCACCTGCCTGGCCCGGCCGGGCTGTGGCTGATCGAGCAGATTTGCGCATAGCATCTCTACGACGTCGCTGAGGCATCCGTGTGCTCCTCACGGATTGGCTATGCGGGCCAATACGGCCTTCCCCGCTGCAGAAATCGCTACGAACAGAATGCGTCGGTCATTCACGCAGCGTCTTCGCTCGATCAAACGCCTGGCCTCAAGGGCATCGAGAACCCGTGTCATGGCGCCGGCGTCGTGGACCAGGCGCGCCGCCAATGTCTTCACGGCGCAATCGCCGTCCTCGGACAGAACTTCCAAGAGCATCCACTGGGTCGATGTAAGCCCTTCCCGGCTCGCGAGTTCATCGAGGTGACGCAGAAATAGGAGGCAGGAGTTGCGTCTGTCCAACATAGTGGGCCCACGTGGCAACCCCGGCGCGACGCAGCCGATGCGATTGCCTTCGCCCGTCTTCATCGGGTCGATGGTCGCAAGTGTGGTACAGCGTCCGTTCGCCGTCATCGCTGCGCGGGCATCCCCATCAATGCAGCTCCATCGATCGAGACGCGTAGGCCGAACGCCAGTATATTGCCCGATCGCTTGACGGCCCGTGGCTTTGCGAAATTGTCGGGGCTGACGACGTACTGGATGTTCGGGCTGATCCGCACGCCGCGATAGGCCGCGATGCCGTAGTTGACCTCGAACACGCCTTCGTCTGGAAAGACCGTGTCGGTTCCACCGGCCAAAGCTCGCGATGCCTGAAGGAACTGGCGCTGGCGATCGCCGAGCCGAATATAGCTGCCCACCACGCCGAAGGTGTCGGCCGGTCGCCCGGCAAAGGGACCGGTGACGATCACGCCTACCAGCGCCTGTGCCTTGAACGGCACATAATCATTGGTCGCGCCGATGACGCCGCCAAAGAGGGTAACGGGGCGCTTCACATCGCCGCCCATATGGGTCGCGGCCACGTCACCCATGACATAGACGCCGGCCTGGCCATCATGGACCAGCGCCGCGCCGCCTGCCGCTCCCTGGCCGATCCGGGGCAGCCCACGCGTGTTCAGATAGGGATCGCTGACGTCGGAGGTGTTGCCATAGGCACCGATCCGCACATGATAGAGATGCCGGGCTTTGGGATTGTCGGATTGCAGCCCGATCTCGACGGCGGTCTGATGGCCGGTCGAGCCCTTCGTCGACCAGTCGAAGCCGTTGGTCGGGATCAGCGACGTGTTGGCCTCGAAAATTCCGATCTGCGCATAGAAGGACCTGGTCGGCGCGACTTTGATACGACCGCCCCAGGTGTTGTAGGGAAAGAACCCCAACGCGCGGTCTTGGATCGGCACCACGGCCGGGTTGAAGCACACCGAGTTGCTCTGGAAGGTGCAATAGATGTTGGACTGGTTGAAATAGGTCAGCGGCGCGACCCGCCCGCCGGAGATGTTGACCTTGCCGCCCCAGAGATTCTGCTCGAACGCTAGCGCGGCAAGGCGCAGGTTCTGAACCGCCTTGTAGCGCGTCTGGAAGCCGATCGCATTGGCGGTATGATCGACCGCCAGCGACGAGCCCTGCGAGATGTTCATGCTGTAATGGAGGGCCGCCCCCTTCCACCCGACGAGGCGGTCGAAATCGAGATCGAAGCCGAAGGGAAGGGCATAGGAATTCGCCGTCCCGCGCCCCTGTCCGCCGGTGACGTTGCCGGCGAACTCGTCGACGGCCAGCAGCCGCAGATAGACGCCACGATCCGCAAGCGATCGCCCGACACCTGCAAGAGGCCCCTTGAGCGGCTTGCCGTCTCCCGGCGGCCCCTGCACCTGTGGCTTGGGATAGTTGTTGAGGAAGATGGCGGGGGCCGTGGCGTGCGGCTTCGCCCCGGCTTGTGGTGGCTGGGGCACCGGCGGACCGGCCTTGTCCGTCGCCGAGACTGCACTTTGCGCCAGACACGGCGACGCGACGAGGATTGCGCTGGCCAGCATGGGCCAGCGGCAGCTGACGAGGATCATGAATGGTCTCCAGACGGGGGCCGCGGACGCGGCGTCGGTGCCGACAGGACGGTCGAGGGCGCGGCCCCGCCGCGCCCCGCCATCGTTACGGAGAGACTTCTTCCAAAGCGCGCCCGGTGGTCTCGGGTGCCCAGCGCAGGACGACCAGTCCGGTCAGGGCCGCGACCACGGCGAAGGTCAGGAAGACCGGGGCGACCGAGCCGCTCGTCATGATGAGGCCGATGACCCAGGGACCGGTGATGGATCCGGCGCGAAGCCACGCCGATCCCAGCCCCGCCCCCAGCGAGCGCAGGCGGGTGGGGTAGAGTTCGCCCGAATAAAGATAGAGCGAATAGGTCACCGTCTGCAGCGCGGCGAAGGCCGGTGTCGCCAGAGCGAACACCATGACCGGGGTCGTGGCACCCAGCCACCACAGCGTCAGCAGCGGGATCGCGGCGAAGAGCAGCGCGCCGGTATACCAGTTGCGCCGACCGACCTTGTCGATCGTGACCGCACAGACGAAGGAGGCGACCAGGGCGATGCCGGTCATGGCGAAGCCATATCCGATCGCCTGATCGATCGGCATGTTGAAGACAGTCTTGTAGAGCGTCGGCAGCCAGGTCAGCAGGCCGTTGTTGATCATATAGGAGCCGAACCACATCACCCAGAGCAGCAGCGTGCGTGGGCCGTAGAGCGGACTGAACAATTCACGCCACGACCCTGCCTGGCGGCTTGGAGCCGGAGTGGGCGGGACAACAGCACGTGGTTCCGGCAGGGGCTGACCATGTTCGAGGGCACTGGCCTCGAGCTTTGTAATGACCTTGTCGGCGTCGGCCAAACGGCCGCGCGTGATGAGCCAGCGGGGGCTTTCGGACAGGAAGAAGCGGAGCGGCATGACGAGCAGAACCGGCACCATCCCGACGACGAACATCGCCTGCCAGCCGAGCGACGGCACCAGGAAATATCCGATCCCCCCGGCTGCGGTCAGGCCGACGAGAAACAGCAACTCGTAAAGGAGGAAGAAGCGGCCCCGCTTCTTGGCGCCCGACAGTTCGTTGACATAGGCGCTGGCCACCGGAACCTCGCCGCCTGTCCCGATCCCTTGCAGGAAGCGGAATAGCATCAGCGAGCTGGCGCTCCATGAAAAGATGCAGGCGGCGCTCATCGCCGCGAAAATGCCGATGCAGATCGCCAGTACCGGAAGCCGCCCGATACGCTCGGCCAGCCAGCCGAAGAAGATCGCGCCGAATAACTGGCCCAGATAGCCGGACGAGATGATGGCGGCGGTGGTTGCGGGGGCCAGCCCCCATTCCTTCGCCAAGATCGGCAGCGCATAGGCTAGCGCGATCGTGGTGTAGCCGTCGAAGAAGGTCGCCATTCCGACACAGCCGCGCGCCCACAGGACGGGCCGCGTGACGGGCAGGCGCTCAAGACGAGCCAGCAGGGTTCCGCTATCAACCTGGCTTTTGGCCATGGCATAGTCGTCGGCTAATCGGCCGACAGACGCAATGGATGCGTTCACAGCAATCTCTCCCATTGGCACGCTCTTGCGGCAAGGCCACTGGCGCGTCTGTTCTCGTTGGGATGTGAGCCGGACGGGACCGGCGGTGGTCGACCGGGGCCGCACAGGGCAGGGCCCCGGTCAGGCAGGATCAGACGATGCCCGCCTCCTTCAGCGCGGCCTCGATCTCCGCCTCGGCCTGCGGCGTCAGGTCGAGCAGCGGCGAGCGGATCGTCGCGTTGTCGATGATCCCGCGGGCCCGCAGCGCGATCTTGAGCGCGACGGTACCCTCCATATGGCTGCCGCGGTGATAGATGTTCTTGGTCACGGGCAGTAGCTGGTCGTGCAGCTGGCGGGCGCGGACATAGTCCTTGGCCTTGCCCGCCTCGATGAGCTGGACAAGCAGCTCGGGCGCCACATTGCCATAACCGACCAGCGCGCCATCGACGTCGAACATTGTGTGGAGCAGATATTCGTCGTGGCAGGTCAGGATCTGCAAGTCGGGGAATTCGCTGCGCAGGACCGGGATCTCCGTGTCCCAGCGCTTCATGTTGCGTACCCCGTTCTTGGTGGCGACGACCCCCGGCTGTGCCGCGATCTCCAGCTGGGTCTGGAGGTTGTAGGTCGCCTTGGTCACATCGGGATATTGGAACAGGATGCACTGCAGGCCCGAGGCTTCATAGATCGCCTTGTAGCGATCCTGCGGCGCGCCAGCCTGATAACCGAAGCGCAGCCAGCCATGGCTCGGATAGACGAGCGCGCCGAGCGCGCCGGCGTCGGCCGCGCGCTTCGCTTCCTTCGCGGCGACCTCGGTGCCTTCGCCGGTAATGCCGGCGATGATCGGCACGTCGACCGCCTCCGCCAGCGTCTCAATCAGCTTCACCTGCTCGTCGCGGTCCAGGAACGTGCCCTCGCCGGCGTGGCCCAGAATGACCAGGCTTTTTACGCCCTCGACCGACACCAGCCACTTGGCGAGCTTGACGTTCTGCTCCCAGTCGACCTGGCCATCCTTAGTGAAGACGGTGACGGGGGCGGGGTTGAGGCCACGCAGGTCCATGACCTTTTCGGGGGCGGGACGCGATGCGGCGCGGGGCTCGGGATCATGACGGCTCATAATTCTCTCTCCTGCTCTCACCCGCCCTTTTGGAACGTTGGCGGGAACGTTCCCGTTATCGATCCAGTTTTTTCTGGTGTCAATCCATCGATTCGGGCATTTTATGCACGGGCTGCCGGATTGGGCCGACGCGGCCCTGGGGAAATGCGACGATGGACAGCGGCGTCAAATCGGGCAGGGTGACGATCCTCGACGTCGCCGCGGCGGCGGGCGTTTCCAAGTCGACGGTATCGCGAATCCTCGACGAGCGCCTGCCGTCGTCCGACAACGACACAGCGCGCAAGGTGCGCCAGATCGCCGAACAGCTCGGCTACGTTCGCGACGTCTCGGCGGCCAGCCTGCGGCGGGGGCAGACGATGACGATCGGCGTCATCGTGCCCAGGCTGACCGACACGGTCATGGCGATGCTGTACGAGGCCATCGCACGCGCCTGTGCGCGATCCGGTCGCATCGCGCTGGTCGCGACGACCGACGAGCAGGTCGAGGGAGAATTGAGGGCCGCCGAGTCGCTGTTGCAGCGGGGCGTGGATGGATTGATCCTGGCCACCGCGCGCGACGACGATGATCTACCCGACATTCTGACCAAACGCGGCGTACCATTCGTGCTTGCGCTCAGGACCGACGGCAAGAGTCTGTCTTCGATCGGCGATGACAGTCTGGGCGGCTACCTTGCGACCCGGCACCTCCTCGATCTTGGCCATCGGCGGATCGGCATTATCGCGGGGCCGGGCTATGCATCCAGCGCCAGGGGGCGGCAGGAGGGATATGTTCGGGCGCTTGGCGAGCAGGGCATCGATCCCGACCCCGATCTCATCGTCGACTCGACGTTCAGCATCGATGCTGGCACCGATGCCGCCCTGACCCTGATGCGCCTGTCTTCGCCGCCGACGGCGATCTTTGCCGTCAACGACAACACGGCCATCGGGGCGATGTCGGCGCTGATCAATCTGGGCCTCAAGGTGCCCGAGGACGTATCGCTCGTCGGATATAACGATATCCCGATCGTGGGCTGTCTTCCAACGCCGCTCACGACGCTTCGCGTGCCCTTCGATCAGATCGCCATGACGGCCCTCGACCTGTTCATCTCGGGCCGCAGCCGATCACGCGAGCCGATCCAGATGGCCGCGCCGACCCTCATTCCGCGGCGTTCCACAATGGCCAATGTTCAGAAGGAGCGCACGGCGGCCTTTACGACGCGAGGGGGGTGATCGGTTCGTTAAGCCGTGCGTCATCTCCCCAGAAATCAGCCTGGCCGACGTTGATCGGAAGCGAATCTTCAATCGCAGGCTGCGGGAATACAGATATTCCGGGGAGTTATCCCCGAACGTGGACTACGAAGTGCGCGATAGTCGCGATCCTGTCTTGAGCCGACTTTCAATTGAACTCCGCACTTTAGCCGCGTTTTCGCACTTCGATATAGAATGCGCAACAATGCGGTGTCATTCCAAGCGCACAGTGCACCGCCACGCGTCACGACGCCATCACAGTCCGATTCCGACTGGCACCGTAGCCCAGGACCAGCGAGACGGCGCCGACAACGGCGAAGAACAGGGCGACGATCGACCAGCTACCTGCGATATCGTGCAGCAGCCCGACGGCGAAGGGACCAACCAGCCCGCCAATCACATAGCCGACGCTTTGCACCATGCTCGAGAGTTTCGCCGCGACCTGTGGCGTCCCTGCGCGAAGCACGAGGAGGGTCAAGGCGATCGCAAACCCGCCCCCCTGTCCGATGCCGACGGCCAGCGCGACGCCGGTGAGCGACCAGGCGGGAGCAAGCAGCAGGCCTATCGCTCCCAACGTACCGAGGATCACCATCGCCGTCGTAATCAGGCGCTGGTCACGCATTCTGCCGGCGATGATCGGCACGACCAGCCCGCTCGGCATCTGGGCCAGGAAATAGATCGACATCACAAAGCCACTGGTTTTGGGGTCCAGACCCCGCGCAAGCAGCATCGATGGTCCCCAGCTGATGAGGGCATAGGCCAGCGAGGCGAACAGCGAGAAGAAGCCCATGAGTTGCCAGGACACCGGGTCGTGCATGATACCCAGTTGCACCCGGACGGTGGGTGGCCCCGGATCGTTGCCGATCATCAGCCGGGCCACGGCAAGCAGGGCTGCCGGTATCAACGGCAGCATCCAGACGGCAAGGCCCGTCTGCCAACGGCCGCCCAGGGCATCGGTGATGGGAACCACCGATGCCGTCGAGACGGCTGCGCCCAGGCCCAGCGCCATCGCGAAAAGGCCCATCATCAGGCCGACCTTGTCGGGGAACTCCTGCTTGATGAGAACCGGCGTCAGGATGCCCAGCAGCGAAATCCCCGCGCCGATCAGGATCGTGCCGGCGTAGAGCGGCACGAAACCGAACGACCGCAGGACGCCACCGGCAAGCGCGACCGCGATCGCGGCGAGCAGGACCTTTTCGAGGCCGAACCGCCGCGACATCGGTGCCGCCAGTGGCCCGAATAGACCGAGACAGACGACCGGAACGGTCATCAGCACACTGATCCAGACATTGGATAGCCCAAGACCTGCCTGGATGTCGTGCAGCAGCGGGGCGACGCTCGTCAGCATCGGTCGCAGGTTCAGCGACAAAGACACGACGAGCATGACGCCCAGAGTCGAATGGGTCGCGGAATGCTTGGCGTCTTGCGTGACGCCGGGCGGCACGGACGATGACCGTGCCACGGCGCTTTCGGCGGGCGGCATCGTGGATCGGGTCGACGATTGCAGCATGGGGTTACCGGCCGTGCCGACCGTTACGCAGATCGGCTTCGATCAGGTCCGACACCGTCGTCACCGCAACACCCTGCCGGTCGTTGAACGTCCCCGCCTTCGGCCACGATACCCCGCGCCCGATCGCGAAGGCGGCGCGGTACTTGCGCATCATGTTCTTCGGATCGTTCGCCAGTTCCTCCATGAGGAAGGGCACGGACCAGACCGAGCGCTTGAACGGACGCCCCAGCGCCGCCTCCAGCTTGTCCGCAACCTCGCCATAGGTGACGGTGTCGCCGGCCAGGAAGACGATCTCGTTGCGGATCGTCGGCTCGAAGAACACGATCTCGGCGGTCAGCACGCCGATGTCGTCCGGGGTGGTCAGTGTGACGGCGGTGTCGAGGCTGCCAAGCGCATGAACCTCGCTGTTCTCCAGATCGACGACACCGAAGTCCGGCTCGAACAGGTAGCTCATGAACATGCCGGTGGAGATGATGACCCACTCGGTCTTGTCCTGGGACCGCAGCAGTTCGCGCACATCGAGTTGCGCATCGAAGATGTCCTGCGGCCCACCACGGCCGATCGCCTCGAAGTCGACGCCGAACTGCCACGGGAAGTAGCGCGGAATACCGGATTGCAGCGCTGCCTTGGCAAGCTTCATCGGGGTGTTGATCCCCGCCGCATAGCCCGCGCAGCCGATCACGGTATCGTAGCGCGAGAACAGCGCCGCCAGCTCGTCGATCGTGTCGTTCACCAGATCGCCGAGGACGATTTCGATCCCTGCCGAGCGGATCTCCGCGATGTCGCGCTGCTTCGACGGATCACCGGACTCGACGGCGCTCTCGCGAAGCAGAACGCTGATCTTCGCCCCGTCGACGTCTTTAGCGCGACGCGCCAGATTCCGCAGGACCGGCATGCCGAGTTCGCCGGCACCCAGGACGAGAATGTTCCGCGACTTCACGGTAGAAGTGGTATCGTTCATCAGTCTTGCTCTTTTCACCTTGGTTGCCCGTGATCTGGCAACTGTCGGACGACTGCGAAAGATAGGTACATGCGTGATACCGGTGCGAACGCTCTAAGCCAGGAAGACATTCTCCGTTATTCCCAGACGGTCTGCGACGGCCTTCGGGATGATGATGACGGGGTTCGTCGTGAGGTGCTGGCCCATGCCGGCAATCGCTGGTCTCTCGGCGTGATCCATACGCTCGGCGTTTACGGTCAGCTGCGTCACGCGGACATCGCACGACGCATGCACGGAATCACCCAGCGGATGCTCACGCGAACCTTGCGCCATCTGGAGCGCGACGGCCTGGTGGTGCGTCGCGATTTCGAGGAGGTGGTGCCGCACGTCGAATACGCTCTATCCGACACGGGACTGGAGCTGCTGGTGAGGATGGTCCCCCTGTGGACCTGGATCGTCGAGAACGTCGACAGCTTCCGGAAGGCGCGGGAAAATTTCGACCGCGATCACGGTGATGAGAAGCCCTGACGGGCGAACGGCCTATTCACCTTGGAGTCCCAGAATACCATCCCATGCGAGACGGGATCGCAAAACCTTGGGGTGTCATTCCGCCCCAACCGTACCGGCCGCCAGCGGCGCATTTTTCAAAAGGCCCGGTCGTTTTTCTGGAGAACGGTGAGAGAATGGTCGAAAACGCACGCTAAGCCCATGACGCTGGTCGAGGGAGAATGGCGAGAATTGGTTGGAAACTGCCGTTTAGCGATCTACGCGACCCCCAACATTCCGCCGAAGAGCAACCGGCGCTGGAAACCATGCTTCAGCAAACGGCTCTAGCGCTAGCGTAACCTGATCGAGCGCTTCTTCTCCAAGCTGAAACACGTCCGCCGAGTTGCCACCCGCTACTACGACAAGCTTGCCGCCAACTTCCTCGCCATGGTGCAACTCGCCTCAATGAGGCTGTGGCTGCGTGCTTATGAGTCTACGGCCTACTTGCTATCGACCTTCGTGCGCACCGGAAGAGCGACGCCGCTAATTCGACGTTCGGCTGATCCGGAAAAGCGTTTGCACATCAAAGGATCAAAAAGGCAATAACTTGGTTGTCCTATATCTGGAATGAGATCAGAAGGGTCTGGCATGCCTGGTGCGAAGCACACGAACGGCGACGAAGCGGCATGCGGGTGCGGACCTGTCCACTCCAAAGGGCTGGTGGCGCCTTCGCGGACAGAGAAGCCGATCCGAGGCAGGCGTGGAGCGACGGAGGACCGACGACACCGCCGACACGTCGCTTTGGTCTGCCCCTGCCGGAACGCCCGTCCGAAGAACCTGCGACGTTCCATCTCGTCCGCCTCTCCGGCGGCCAGACGCGAAAGGCCAAGTGTCATCGGTGCGGTCCGGAGGCCCGCGAACCGCGACACGGCTCTTAGCTCCGTCCTGCGGATCGGAGGTATGGTCGACATCGATCGGCAACCCCATAGGGTACTCTCCAACGTTCAGGGGCGCGTCCTCGCCGTGCATGCCGCGTCGGGAGCGGTGTACCTGGTGCCGGACGAGGAACTCGTGCTCGCATTGCCGCCGGTCGATCTATGGTGCCGGATGGTGGATTCGGGTCGCATCGTCGAGACCGGCGCTCATGATCGGTTCGACGGCGGGAAGGCGGAGGGGATCATCGCGCAGTGCGATCTTCTGGACGGGGCCGGCGTCGGCAACGGCTGCAAAGCCATCTCGATCTACATGCACGCCAATTGGCGAGGCGATCTCGTCCAGCGGTACGGTCCGGCGAGCCCGGCGGCCACGCTCAAGCGGTGGCGGACCCTTCGAGCCAGGGAAGCAGACGGCAGCGGCATCCGTCCCCGACCAAGCCGTCGGCCGTGTCCGAAAGCGGATGGTCGGTCCTGAGACTCCCGTCGTTCGATTGGATCCAAGCCGACGGTCAGCGTCGCGATCGACGATCAATCGGAAGGGCGAGGGGCGGACGTGGACGCTGTGCGAGGTGCCATCCACGGTAGCAGGGCCTCGACACGGGATCGGAACGGGTAGGGGCGTTCGTCCTGTCGTGTCGCCATGTGCGCTACCGACAGCATGAACCCCTTCCGATCGCCGGAGGATACATCGCGGCACGCATCCAGGAAGCTCTCGCCGGTCCCGTGCTGCAGCGCGAACTCCACGTCGTCGATCGGACAGAACGCGATCTCGCGCCTATCGCAATCCTCTATATGGCCCTCGGCGTCAGCGAGCGCATTGGCGGACGAGAGGACCTGCTCGGCGTGTCCGGTCGCCATCGTCAGCCAGCTGTCGGCAGTCACGATCACGCCCCGGCACTCTGGCGCGACGATCATGTCACCGGTCAGACCACGTCGAGCGTGCGAGAAGAACCGCCAGATCTGGAACATGCCCTTGGCGAGTTCTTCGTAACCGACCGAGGCGGTCGCCACCGGATCATCGGCGTACCGTGCGTCGAAGCTCATCCGCTTCGCCTTGCATTCGACGGCCGCGACGACCCGTCCATGGCTGTTCACCAGGATGTCGGGCGTCCGGTGTCGTGCCTTCTTCGGTCCGTACACCCGTTCGCCGACGACGTCGTACGGCGACATCATCGCCTGCAGGTACTCCAGAACATAGTCCTCGAAGTGCCGGCCGATGTCCGTCCAGACGGTCGAGCCGCCCCTGACGA
The DNA here is from genome assembly GCF_019297835.1 of Sphingomonas sanguinis. Taxonomy (NCBI): domain Bacteria; kingdom Pseudomonadati; phylum Pseudomonadota; class Alphaproteobacteria; order Sphingomonadales; family Sphingomonadaceae; genus Sphingomonas; species Sphingomonas sanguinis. The sequence continues at coordinate 3,015,656 of NZ_CP079203.1, forward strand.
CATCGAGGTACAGGCCGGTGGTGCATCGGTACATGATCAGCTCGGGAATAGGAGCACGCAGGCGCTCTCCGTTCGCTCCGAACGCGATTATGGGGGAGTCGCGGAGAACGCTTGGGCGATAGGCGGTGTGACGGTTCCCCCTGCGCATCTCCGCCGCCCGCCGGCGGGCCTCGGCGTGAGGAAGGGCGATACGGGACAGGGCCGCTTCCCGAACCCCGGGCGAGATGCCGATGGTCGAAAGGTCGCGGTCGCGTCTCACGAAGTCGTTGGCGGCCAGCGAGGCGGACATGCATACCCCGATCTTGACGAAGTCGGACAGGGCGATGCCCAGGTCCGCCTCGAAATAGTCGCGGGCCGTGCCCGTGCCGTAGAGGAGCATCGAACGATACAGGTGCGGCAAGTTGGTCGTGCCGCGCTGCCAAGGGAACTGACGCTGGGCGATCCGAGCCATTTCGTCGAAGACGTCGTGCTTCTCCAGGAAGATGCCGTCCTCGGCGTTCTCGAGCTTGATGAGGATGCGGTGGAGTTCCCGTACGGTTCGGAACATATCCGCATTCAATACCCGCGTACGGCCCACGCCCCAGCCGATCGGCTTCGGCGTGCACAGGAGTTCGTTGACGAGCGTTTCGATCGACCAGAGCGGTACGTGGTATGGGGAACCGAGTTCGGCGCCGACCGCCTCGGGCGGAAAGTCAAGCAGCGATGCGCGCGCAGCATCGCTACCCTCCTGCGCAGCGACCACGGCGGACATCAGGGAGATCATCGGCTCGTCGATCCCGTGCGCGAGAAGTCGCTGCAGCTTCCTGCGGTAGACGTCGCGACCCAATCTTCCCATCGACGAGGCATCTCACAGTCCGGTCGGCTTGGCCAGGATCGGGATCGACGACGATCCGGTGCGGAGGGGGAACCGTACGACCATCGACATGCTCCCCCTGCACTACAGAGCGTGGTCGGAAGAGAAGCGATGCGGCGCGTCAGGCCGGTTGGCACGCATGCGATCACGCTGTTCATGGACTCGACCGTATGCACTTGAGAACGACGCGACGGTCTCGTTCGTTCGGTTCAGCAGCATCCTGGTAGCGGCCCGGATTCCGGTCCTTCCAAGGGCGCCGCCGGAGCGGTGCGGCGACGGGGACGGTCGCCGGCGAATGCGAAGGAGGCATACCGTGACGGCGGGCCGATCTCGGCCGTAGTCGACGGAATGAGCCTCGTCATCAGCGGAATGAGCCTCCGAATGATTTGGGCCGGACGGGTCGGCCTCACATCTCTCCCGGACCTGTGAAAGAGATGGAAGGAGTCATCCCTTGGCCAAGCGGAAGATCAGCAGTGAGATGACGGTCGCCGACCCCGCCCGGAACGTCGCCCGTAGGATGGAGGGCGGCAGCGAGCTCGTCAGGGTCGATGCCGTCTTCAACGTCCCCGCGGTGCACCCCACCGATCCCGGGCCGTGGAGCGGAGAGGCGGATAAAGTCAGTTGGCGCGACATGCCCACCGGCTACGGGTGCATCATCCGCCGCTCGCCGTTCGGCCGACACCTGTGCGGCTTCGTGTCGGTCCCGCCGACCCATCCCCTCTTCGGTCGCGGTACGAGCGCCTTCGAGGAACATCTCGTAGGTGTCCACGGCGGCATCGACTACGCCGCAGCCTGCCAGGCGGCGATCCCCGAGGAGGTGTCGGTCTGCCATCCGACGGGTCGCGCGGCCCGACCTTCGGAGACCCCGGCCGCTCGTCTGGCGAGGCATACCGTCTACGAGAACGACGTCGCGAAGGGGCATGCTCATGATGACGCATGGTGGTTCGGCTTCTCCTGCAACCAGATCGGCGACCTCGTGCCGAATGCGGACGCGGCGCGGCTCCGGACCCAGCAGCAGCTCGCGGGTGTGGTGGAGCCGGTCTACAGGACCGAAGCCTACGTATACCGCGAATGCGTCCGTCTCGCCGTCCAGCTGAAGGCGATCGAGGAGGGACGCGATCCGCGCGATGCCGATCCCGGTTCGTCGACTTCCGGCTACGACGCTTCGCGGGCGAGAGGGTGACGATCATGACCATGGACATCGATCCCGAACTGCCTTGGGGCTACTGGTACCGCATCGATCACCGGAGAACCGGTAGGGTCTACCTGGACGATGCGACCGGCGCGACGTCGCCCTCGCTACGCGCCGCGCTGTGGCACGATCGTCTCGGCATGCCCGTCGCGAAGGGCGACCCGTCACCCGAGATACTCGAACTCGTCCATGCTGTGCTCGCCGCGACCGTGCGTCGCGAGCCCGGGTACCGTCAGCAGCTCAACGACCTCTTCGACGGCAACCGGCTCTTCCAGCGCATGTTCCATCTCTGGCTGGGCTCGACGGGGCTGGCCGTGGCCGCCCGGGACGGAGAGGGCATCGGCGATCTCACGCCGGAGGGATGGTCGGTCCTGCGCCTGCTGGCGGCGACGAGACCCTACGAAGTGCGCCGCGAACGACCGTCAGCCGTGACGATCGACATGCTGCGCGAGCTTGGCCGGGGTCCGGAGGACCGAGCGGCACGCCTCGAGCGGTTGGAGTGGCTGGAGCGGGAATCGATCGGCTGGGATGCGGCCTTCCTCCGCCGTGAGGAAGGCGGAAGACCCGGCGTCGTGCTCTCGAAGCGGGGCGATGGCCCGGTGCCCGTGCTGCAGACCGTCTGGGCCCTCACGTTCGCCACGGACGAGCAGCGCGACGACTTCTACGACTGGCTCTGCCTGCACGTCGACCGCTGGCAGGCATGGGGCGATCTCGCCAGCGCGTACGACTCGACGAAGCTGACGCACAGGCTGCTGAAGGTGATGGCCGGCTCGATCGCGGAACGTCGGCACGGGAATCCGAGGATCGGCCGACCCACGCTCGGCGACATCGACTGATCTACGCCTGGGGGGCGATGACCGCCGTCATCGCCCCATCCCGGAAGCCTGGTTCCGACGGCCCCCCTATACTGGACCCAGTCGACCGACACCTCGCCCGGTGACCGTCCGGGCCGAGGATCGTGGTTCCGCCGACCGAACCGCATCTCCGCCGTCGCCGCAACGTAGGCCCGTCTGTCCGTCCGCCGAACAGTCCATCATTCCGGAATCCGACATGAGCGAATGGCTGCTGCACTTCGATGAACCCCTCCACGCGCGATCGGTCCGCGTCATGGCCGATGCGCATCGAGCCATATGCGACGATCTGCGCATCCTGGGACGAAGCCCGTGCGGGTTCGACGCGATCGCCCTACCACCGATGGGATCGGCATGCGGTTTCGAGCAGGTCGAGGTCTCGATCGACTGCGAGCGTTGCGTATTGACCGCGCGGGGGCTCGAGACGCCGCTTCCCGACACGGTGATGTTGAACGGGCCCCTGATCCGACGCCCGGCGCAGGTGGTCGACGGCGACGACGTTCTGCGCAGCCTCGAGCACTGGCTAGATCGGATGACCGATCCGATCACCGTTCGCTCGTCGGAACGGGCGGCCATCGTACGGCGAGACCTGTCGTACCTGACCAGGGCCGTCGCCCACGGCTTCGCCCGCAACTGGTCCCGCGCGGTCGTGCGCTCGAGCGGCGTCGGTCGGCACCACCTCCGGCTGCGGATCGCCGATGGGATCGGATTCGCCGACATGGATTTCGTGTCCGGACTCGGCCGCCCGGGCGTCGGGCGCATGAGCGGAACGCTGGTAGCGGCGTTCGACGACATCGTCGGCGAGCACACGCACGTGTCCGCATGGAACGCGGCGCGCCCTGCGGACAGACTACCCGTGACCATGGGTTCGACGCCGTTCATCGACGTCGGTGATCCGCAGGACCACATGGCGACGCTGCGGGGATGCGCCGCTCTGCCCGACGGCGCCCTCCTCATCGCACCGTGAGCGGCGGAGGTTCGAGCGACCTTCCACTCAGAAAGGGGAGCGTCGGCTTGGTCGCGTGGAGGAAGAGGACATCGCGCATGAAGCGCAGCCTGTTCTTCGGATGAAAACGGGTCTGGACGACAGGGAGAGTCCCAATCATGCGTTACACGAGTCCGCCGACCGCGCCGTCACGACGAAAGCGACGCCGAGCGACCGGGGAACCGACGACGGCGCACGGCTCTGCCGATCCAGCGGGCGATCATGTGCGGGGCCATCACTCCATGACGACCTCCGCGAAACCGGGCGACCGATGGCACTCCTCGAGCCGATGGTCAGAACCGCACCGGTCGCTTTCCGGGTGTTCCTGCCGTGGACCATCCGTCTTCGCAGAATGCCGTGGTAGCGCTCCGGAATGCGGATGTCGCCATCATGGGGACGCCTTCGGGCGTCATGCCGATCGCGGCCGAATCATGATCCCCATCTCGGCATCACACCCGCTGCTGCGCCTTCCGGATTCTCGAACCCGGTCCCGGACCGAACCTGGCCTGCACTCGGGCCGCCTCGCCGTACACGTCCTCGAAGGAGACATCGAAGACCCGATCGGCGGTCGCGTCGACGGCGGGTCCGAGATGGTGGACGATGGCCTCCTCCCCAGGCCCGAGAAGCTCTGCGAGCTCCAGTCCCATCCGCAGGTCGGTCGAGACGACGGGCAGGTTGGCGGAGGTGGGGATCGAGCCCGGCCGCATCCTCGTCAGCTTCGCCGGGGTCGCGCCTACGTTCCGAATCACCAGGTGGTCGCCGGTCGGCGCGGAGTCGATGCGACAGGACAGGAGCGCACGCTGCGCGTTCCGTCCGTCCGAGAAGCTCGCGATCGCGACGGCGCTCGCGCGACGGCTCTCGGAGAAGGCCAGAGCAGCGACCGCGGCGGCGACCGCCGAGAGCAGGGTGCCTACGCCGGAGACGATGACGCCGAGAAGGCTGACGCGGGCCGCGTAGCGGGAGACCTCGACCCCCTGCGAGGCGACCACTGTGCCGGCTTCCGCCTGTCTGTACGAAAGGACGTCTAGACGATGTTCTGCATCGGCCTTCAGTCGTTCGTAGTCGCTCTGATCATTTCGGTCGGCGGCATCCTTCTTCTCGTCCTGGGAACGCGCGTCCAGCGCTGGTTCGGTCTGTTCGCACTGGGTGGCGGGCTTCTGCTCGGAGCCGCCTCCGTCGCGAAGATCGGTCGAGAGATAGATCAGACAGGACATGAACAGTACTGCACCGACTATCAGAATCCAGATGCCGACGACGCCGTTCCTGCCACCGGCTTCCTGAAAACCCTGCAACGTCCGTACCTTCCTGCAAGCGACCGTCGCAGAGGTATAGGACCGTCAACTTACCAAAGTGCGACTGCGGGCGGCGGATGAAGGCATGGATCGCCGGCGCATCGATCGCCCGAGTGCGGGCGCATCGAGCGGTGCGCATGGCCGACGGGATCGTCGTCGGCAGGATCGCCGGTTCCGTCCTGGACGCAGTAAGGATTCCAGGCGTCCCGGAACGCATCGCATCCCGCTTCGCGCACGAAGACCGCCCGACACGCTCGCCGGGCTTCCGTCCCGATCATGAGCCGCAGATCATCGACCCTTTCAGTTCGAACGTCCGACCCCGCGACCGCACCCTCAACGTAGCGTCGGTGGTGACCGTCTCGTATCCGGAGGCTCGGACGACGGCGGTGTCCAGAACCCGGATCCGCAATCCGGGGGCCTGCCACTCGTCGTGGGTGAAGGGGAACAGATCGCGTGCGCCCGGTACCGGCTCGAGGATGATGACGCGACCAGCAACCCTCGTGATACCGATTCGTCCGTTGGCGGCGAACAGGACCGGGCCGTCCCGACGGGCCGACCAGTAGCAGCCGGTTCCATCCATCCGGGCGCGGCGCCAGTCGCGGATGGTGGTTGCCTCGAGTGGTCCGCGCCGCTCCACCGGCGCGTACGTCCCTGGGGCAGTGACGAGGTACGCGACGAGCGCGGACAGGATGCCCATGCGCACCATCCTACACCTGCACCACGCTGCGATCGCCCATGATCCGGTGCGATCTCGCGGTCTGCACCGCCAGCACCCGCTGGACCGCCCAGAACACCACCGCGGTCACGGCCTGCGGCCATTCCTGCGTGAGCCAGAGCGCGACCTCGAAGCCGGCACCGGCCAGACCGGCGGCGAAGCCGAGCGCGAACCACCACATGGCGAGGCGTGCGGCGAGATAGACCCCATCGACGATCCATAGTCGGAAGCGGGAGGCGGCGGGGTTCCACACCGCCCAGCCGAACAGCAGGATCGGAGCGGTGGCCGCCGCCGTCACGGCATGCTCGGGGCCGAGGTTGGCCTCCACCAGGCGATGGGTGAGGAAGCCCACCGCCGCGAGCACGATGGCGGCACCGGCGGCACGGAAAAGGCCGATCCTCGCGAGCGCGTCGCCGAGGATCATGCCGATGATATAGGGCATCTACGTCTCCTTCAGAAGGCGGCGCGCGTCTTCCTGGGCACCTGCCGGTCGGCCGCCGCCATGACGGCGGCATCGTCCGCCTTCTCGGCGCGGATGCCGCGGGTGGCGTTGATCGTGACGGCGTTCGTCGTGTCGATGATGACGGTCGGCCCCTCGCTGAAGACCATGCTCTCGCCGCAGCGGTAGCCGGCGTCGCACCACGACCCCCTCAGTTCGGTGCCCACCATGGGACGTCCGTATCTGCGGGCCAGCTGCCTGCGTAACTCGGGCAGATCCACCGTCCTCCCGTCGATGCGCAGCGAATAGTTATCGACGATGGAGCCCGACCGCACCTGAGCGAAGCGGATCGTCAGACCTTCCCCGTTCGGCCCTCTGCAATCGAGCTGCATCGTGCCGCTGGTGTAGGGAACGCTACCCTTCGCGCCGGTTCGATCCTTGACCTCGGCAGCGACCCGCGCGGCGAAGTCCGCCTCGTTGCCGAAGGGCGTGCAGGCGTAGGATGCCGCCGCGAGTGCGGTCCGGACCTGCTCGATGGGCATGGCAAGTCGGACGCCCGCTACGTCCATTCTCAGGGGGCTCATGCCCGCGGGCGCAGGGGCCGCGGCTGCGGGTACCGCAATCGTCAGGACGGCGACGATCAGTAGGGTGTCGGTGGGCTTCAAGGCGTGGTTCCTTCGATGAGGTTTGCTGGATGGGGGATGGTGCTCGGGACCTGGGCAGGGGGAGCGAGACGAAGCAGAAGCCGTCGACGGCGTCGGCGGGGTCCTGTCGGCGAACCGGTGCTGCGGTGGTGCGCGTTCGGGCACACCGGTGCGCGTGCCGACAGCACTGGCGGACCCGAAGCCTGCATCGCCGCCGGGCGCGGCAGGCGGTGCGGTCGAGGCCGTCGCCGCGGAATTTCCGATGATCGTCAGCCGCCCCTCGCGGCATCCCCCGTATCGACCCACGCACGAGTTCCCGTTCGCGTCGGCGCCGCTCGGCTTCGCAGCCGGCGGCACCGCCCCAGTTGACGAGGCGGTGCCGGCCCGTGAGCCGGGGATTGAGAACCTGCAGATAGAACAGGCGCGAGCGTCTTTAGGCCCCGAAGGGCCCTGGACATGCACGCCCGCTCCCCGGCCGAAAGTGTCTTTCGTCCGGGCGATCGGCTACCATCTGCGAGGTTCTCACGCCTCGGTCCGCCTGCTGGCGAACGGCATCGTTCTAATAGGAAAACTTCGGCGCGATCAATCCGTGAAGCGCGCGGACGGCATGTTCGGCGCGGATCGCCGTCATTCGTAATCGAGCCCGCCGGTCACGGCCTCGTGCCCCTACGCGATCGCCATGTGTGCGATCGCTTGGAAGGCCGGCAAGGTGCCGAAGCTCCGTCCGGTCCCGTCCAACGGATCCGGCAGGACGGACGTCCGCGATGAAGCGCTGGCGCGCTTACGGACACGTCATGCGATCGGATGCGCGGCTGACGACATCCGTTCCGATGGATTGTTCTGTTAGGGGTGACACGTACGTCACCCTAGGGTGACATGCATGTCACCCCTGCACGTCCCTATGGTCGGGAGCCGAGGCGAACGGGCTTCGTCAGGATCGATCCGGCCCGAAGTGCCCTTGCTCGTCCCGACATCGCCGACCATGCGGGTTCCCGAGCGGCATGACGACCGGTCCGCCGACGTCGCCACCACCCGGAGCGGACACGTCCCCGGGCGCCGCCGGTCAGCCGATCTTCGATCGGCGGCGGTAGGAGAGGGGGATCGGGGTGCGCATCGTCCTCTAGGACGTCGTAGGCCTTCACGAGCCCGCGCTGTACGCTTGCATCCGGCATCTATCGCGTCTTCGAAACGAAGTGCCGAAGTCTTCAGGCGTCGTCGAGCAGCAAGTCGTCCACCCATGCGGCCCGCTGCATGAGCCAGGCTCCCGCTCAGGTGTCGCGGATCGCTACCGTCGGCGGCGCACAGCCGAAGACCAGGACGGTAGACGTCTGGGTCCTGCGTCCGGGGGCTGAACGATTTCGCGACCGACCCTCCGACCGCATCCGGCGAGCTGGTGGGAAGGCTGTCGACTCCCGACGCATCAGGTCAACACGTCCATGCCCATCGCAAGGGATCTCCCACGCGTAGAGGAACAGATCAGCGATCGCCGACGCTCCAGCCCGCCGTCAGGTACGGTTGATACCCGCGAAGTACCTCTCCGCGAAAGCCCTCGCCAAGCGTCGCAGACGCTTGTGCCGCCGCCTCTCCGCCATCCAGATCGAGCGGACGTATGTCGCAGTTGCCTCCATCCCGCTGCTCGCCTTCGATGCGCGGGCGAGTCGGATCTCGTCCGGCGTCAAGGAGAACGTGCGCGGCAGAAAGCCGCCGCCCCGATTGCTGCCGCGCTTCCATGCGTTCTCGAGCGTATTGCAGGGGTCGCACATGTCCACCTCACCGGGAAAGCGCTGTCTGGACATCAGACCGGACCGTCGGAAGCGATCCACTTCCGGTCCCCACTGATGAGGGTCGCGCCGTTCGACCAATTCCCTCAGCCGGCTCTCGACCTCGTCACGCATGTGGTCGTGGTGGGGCACCAATCGTGAAGCAGGCTCGTTGCAGATCGGGCAGATCATCGGTCGTCTCCGTGTCGATCCCGCCTTGTTGGCGGAGATAGATTGACGAACTGCGAAGGTTAAGGATCGACACCGGCATCGTTCCGAGAAAGGATGGCGCACGACATCGATCGTTTCAGGCAATCAGGCTACGGATCCGTGTAAGATGAACGCCGGATCGATACATCAATCATCGAACCTGGATCGCCTCGATTGGGGATCAGGAGCTGCTCCCCGCGTCATCTCCGTCGTACGGTAGAGCGGTCATACGGTAGCTGCGTAGCGTTGCTCCCACGTGATCCTTCGTGTGTTCGGCGTCCGCCGTCCGCCGTACAGCATAAGGCTCGCCCATTCGATCTCCGCGTTCTTGATCTCGTCCGCGACCTGCACCGACCAGACGCGACGCGCCGGATCCCAGCGATAGCCGCGTTCCCTCAAGACCTCCCTTGCCGAGAAGGGCGCCTCGACGGCATCGACGATCCATGTCGGCTTCCGAGCACGCTCCACCATCAGTTTGGCGACCGTACCGCCGCCTTCGTCGAGCGGATGCGCGAGAAGGTGCAGCAGCGCGGCGACGTCCACCTCGGCCCTATGAGCGTCGTAGAACCAGCCCATCCGCGTAAGCAACGCCGACAACGTCCGATCGCCGAAACCAATGCCCCGCCAGTCGATGTCGGCCAACGAGCATGCCCACGGCTTCCCCGCAACAAGCGGCAACCGCTTCTCGACGAAGGGGCGGTCGAAGGCCGCGTTGTGACTGACGACGAAATCGGCCGTCATGATCATGCAGCCCGCCTCGCCGTCCGCGATAGCCCGCCCCGCCACGTCGACGTCGGTGAGACCCGTCACTCTGGTGATGCCGGGAGGAATTGGCTCGGATGGTTGTTCGAGCCAGCTGCGCGGACGTCCCGTCTCCACGATCCGGAACATCTCATCGAGGCGGAACCGTTGTACGGCGAGTTCGATCACATCATGGCGCGCATGGTCCAGACCCGTCGTCTCGACGTCGACCGCGATGCCGATCAGCGATCGCCCGACACCGATCCGGGAGGAACGACGGTCCATGCGCCTGATGCGGCGCAGCACGCGGTAGTCGTCATGACGATCGAGCGCACGCGCGACGACGTCGGCCTCGATCGGCACGCCGATGAGGTCGGCTCGGGCAGCAGTCACGCGTGGAAACGCTGTTCTACGACCACGTCGAGGCCGTCCCCGAGGGGCGAGTCGGGGCGTTCGGCCACGAGCAGCAGCGTGTCCGCCATGGCCGGACTGATCATCGCCGTGGCGAGCGCGGTGGTTTCGTCGAAGCCCACGCGATAGGTCGCGGCGGCCGCCGCGTCGGCACCGAACCTGGCGACCACCCGCTCCACGAGTTCCGCCGGTCGACGGGTCACGAGCGCGCAGAAACCGAACACGCGCGAGCCGTCCCGATCCGCGTCGACCCAGCACGTGAGCAACTGGGGATCCCGCGACATCGGGAAGGGAATGACGTCGTCCCTCGTCTCGACCCCGGCGGCGTCGACGTCCACGAATTCATCGGACAGCAGATCATCCAGACCGCGGGGGTCCGCGTCCAGCCCGAGACCGAGACCGTGAAGCAGTACGTTCCGGTTGAAGCCCCGCAGTTCCTGGCACGCTTCGATCGGCGTCCGATCGTCGAAGACCGCCCGGGGCGCGAGCATCCATGCGGCCGGATCATGCTCGATGCCCTCGCGAGCGAACCGGACGCCGACGTCCGTCGCGGCGATGGAGAGGCGCAGCAGTCGGCGGCGGGTGGTGACGACCAGTTGATCGGTGGGAGCGTCCGCCTCGAGCGGGTCGAGGTTCCAGCCCTCCGACGAACCTTCCATCGTCTCCGGGAAGGTGGCCGAGGCGTCCACGGCGTCGATCTGCTGCATTTCCATCGTCATGACCTCCTGAGAGCGCGGGCGTCGGTTGCCCGTGGTCTGAAAATAGGAAAGGTTAACGATACGTCAATAAAAACTGTCGCATTTTATTTTATCGTCCTCGTTGTCGAATTCCTATGCGCCAAATATATCTGGCTCATGGAAGATCAGCTCCTGTCCATGGCTCTTGCCGCGCTTGGCCATCCGACGCGACTCGCCCTCTTCCGGCAACTCGTGCGCGCAGGTTCGCAGGGGCGGGGTCCCACCGCCTTGGCCGAGGAGCAGGGCGTGCAGCGGACGCTGATCAGCTACCATCTGCAACCGCTCGTGGCCGCCGGACTGGTTCGAAGCGAGAAGCATGGGCGTGACGTCAACTACCGGATCGATCCGACGAGGCTTTCGGAGGTCGCCTTGACCGTCCAGGGACTCGCGTTCCGAACGTCGTGATCCCGAAGGAAGGCAAGGCAGATCGTCTGCCCGCCGAAGAGCGGTACGCCGGATCCTTGTTCCAGGGTGCGTGCCGGTTCGCGCACGGGCAATAGGGACGACCTGTCACCCCCGGGAGTCGATCGCGCGTTCGTCTCGATGACGATCCCTCACGCAACCGGCGGTCGATCATCCTCTGCGGGTGACATGAGGAAGTTCCTACGGAGAGCCGTTCGCTGATCGAAGCGGCCCCTTCCGAGGGCGAGCTAGACTGAAATTCGTCCGGCTCTGCCGACGCAATCGCGTTGGAGACGAAAAATGGACGAGAGACTCTGCAGAATGCTGGCGGATGCGCCACCTGCCACCTGGTCGCGTGCGATCACCAGGATCGCAGCGATCCGTCGGTATCTCGAGGAAGGGGATCGATCCGTCGAGTCGGTCGATCGACACGCCGCTGCTGCCGGGATCGGACGATCCCTCTTCTACCGATTGACCCGGACCTACTCGGTCGCGGACGTGAAGTCGGAAGGCAGATCGGATCGCGTGGGAGCATGGAACGTCCACGAGGGCACGTTGGACGCCGTTTCCGATGCGATGGACGAATTGGGCGCGGGCGCGTCGCTCTCGATGGTGCTCGAACGCTCGCGCGAACTCTGCCGTGCCCGAGGCGTGCCGCTGGCCACGAGCCAGATCGTACGGACGCGTTACGGCAGGAACGGCGCCGGTACGGCGATCGGCGAGAGGGTACGGCTGACCAACGACTTCGCCTTCGACCGGACGGCTCTGGAACTCGTGGTCCCGGGGGGCGACGGTATGCCTTGCCGGGCCGTTCTCTCCTGCATCGTGGACATGCGCGACGGAGTGTTGAGCACCCATGCACTCACGGCGGGGAATCCTAGCGCTTCGGACGTGCGGGACATGTTCGCGTTGGGTGGGGCTTCGATCGGAACCCTGTCGATCGCCGAAGCGGAGAGGTGCGCCCACGGCATCGACATCGCTGCGATCGCACGCGATTGGGGCTTCACGCCGTTACTCAACGACAGAAGACGGTCGGGCGCGATCGTCCGGGCGGCCGTAGGGTCCCGCCTCGGGCGCATCGAACTGGTCGAGCGGCGAGGGGATGCGGCAGTCGGAGCGAGCCATGTCGACCTCGGGACTGCGCGATGCGTCGTAGACCACTTGATCGATCGGCATGCGTCAGCCCGTCGGTCGTCCTATCCGACCCAACCGCGATCCTGAAGGATAGCTGATCGGGGTCTGGTACGAAATCCGTCCGAAGAGCCGTTCGATGACTTCCGCGTAGTCCGTGACCCGGGGATCGTCCTCGGCCTCCGAATCGCTGCGCATCGTCTGGTCGCCGAGCAATCGGTCGTTGCGCTTGTCGACTTCGAAGAGGAGTCCGTCCAAGGCGATCTGAACGTCCTCAGCGTCGAGGTCGACGAACCGCATCCGCTCTCCGCTCTCCATGGGATAGTCGTCGAGGACCGCGCGGGGGATCAGACGATAGGGACCCAGTCGCTCTCCGATCAGCTTCGTGAGTTCGGCACCGCTGCGACCAAGACTGCACACCAAGCTGATCGGCCCTATCGACGCGGCAGCCTTCCGTACTTCGACGAGATGGGAGGTGAGGATCGGGGGCACTACCCAAAACACGGTCGTCGGTTGGGTCGGAAGTATCAACCCCTTGTTCCTCAACGACCGCAGCCTGCCGTGCAGGTCTCGGACAGCCATCGTCAGACCGACGTCCGCTCGCTTCTCCACGAAGATGCCGACGCCCAGAACGATCGTGGTGCTGCGATCCACGATGAACAGACCCGTCGCACCGCGCCGCTGGTGGTCAAATCTGATCGATAGATTCAGCGGACACTGGTCTATGACAAGCTCACCTCCCGCACGGAGAGGATCAACCATCTTCGGGCGTTGATTCCGCAGAACGTGGACGCGCTCACGCAGCGCGCTCATCGCCGGAGCCTTCGGTGCCTCCATGCCGCGTGCGCTCAGGTCCTTTATCCCGGTCGTGATCCATCGCGATACGTCGGCGATAGAGATGTCCGGCTGTTCAGACATCACGGTCGCGATCCATTCGTCGATGGGTGAACCGAACCCGTCGCGCGCAGCCGAGGGTTTGATCCTGGTCCGGCGGCCCGGAACCAGACCGCTGATCGGTCCCGAATCGGACACGCGCTTCAGCAGGCCGTACATCGCGCTCTGACCGAGACCGAGTTCCTTCGCCGCATCCACGACGTGCTGCGTCCGTCGTTCCGTGGCGGGAGGCAGGCGCGAGATCTCCCGGAGCCGCTTGTCGACGGCGGAACGAAGCTCGGGCGCGAGCGCCGAATACAGCGCCATCTCACGTCGCACGTCGTCCTGCCATGCAGCCGCTTCCTGACTGGTCGCCCCCTCTGGCCTCGGCATGAGTTCGAGCACCACGGCATGCACTTGGGAAAGGGTTGGTGTCTCCGGCAGCATGACGCAGCGTCTACCCGACATGTGGCCGAAACGCAACATTATCCTTTAAAACCGCTAATACCATCGGGATAAGTGTGGAACATCCGATTTCGTCGTGCGATTGTTCGTTACAGACTTTCGGCAACGGTGTCGTTTTGTCTGTGGAGAACGTGGTTATGAGGGACATGTCTGTCAACGGGGCAAGTGGCCGAGCCCGGAGGCCGGTGCGCGGCCGGCACCAGAGGTGGACGAGAATCGACCGGCGTCGGTCGCAACTCCGTCACGAGGCTCTCCGCACGGTGGATGGGTGCTCGTTCACCCTGCCCGACGAAGGCACCACCCTGCTGCTCGCCGACGGGAAGATCACGGCCGTTCCGGTCGAGGGAGCCGACCCGTTCTACGTCATCACGAACGACGTCTGACGAGGCGCGTCCGGCGTCCGGCCCTGAGGGATCGGACGTCGATCAGCGCGACCCGTGCCGGCGGACGGCAATCGAGCGGTCGCGCCACCTCAAGCCCTGGATTAGGATAACGCGAGTGTTGGACAGCTACGACAACGGGACGACCATCGAGGTCGAACCGAGCATCATTCACGATCGGCACGTCGATGACGACGGTATCGATCCCGCCGACGGAGATCAGTCCGAGGTGCACGGCCTCCCGGCCGATGTGTCTTCTTCGAGCATCGCGGCGATCATGCTTCGCCTGCTGGCGGCTGAACCGTTCGAACTGGCGGGACGCCTCTACGTCGCGGGTGACGCGCGCCCACACCCCGACGTCCTCATCCTTCAGGAGATCGCCTGGGATCGGAATGGGCCGCTGCTGCTCGAACGCCGGCTGATGACGCTCGCAGCCCTGGAGTTCGCCGTCCGGCAGGACCGCGCACGGCCCGTACTGCCGGAGAACGTCGGATGATCGTGGATGCGGCACGTCCGGTGAGATCGAGGCGATCGGATCGGCACGGGTCGACACGGGACGCCGACGCGTCCGCGTTCGAGGCCGACGCATCTGCCTCCGCGAGCGACCGCGATCGTCTCGCGCCGATGCCGGCGGCCGGGACCGAACGGCGACTGCGGTTGGTCGTAGCCGGTACCGACGCAGCGGCGGCATCAGTCCCGGCGGCCAGGATCTACGTGGCCGACGACGGGGGGCCCATCAGGACCGTGATCGGAGCCGATCATAGCCATTTCGTCGGCGAGGAGGCATCGATCAAGACCGGCCTGTCCAACCCTTACGAAGGTGCCGTCGAGTACCTCCTCATTCGGGAGAGCGAAGTCCGTTACGACGTCCTCGCCTTCCGGACGCAGGCCATGCGGATGCGGGTGATGGTGGGTAACACCATGAGGGAGTGGATCTGCGACCATCTCAGGCAGGTCCGCGTGGGCCAAGCCGACGTCATCGAGGCGATCGAATGCAAGCCCGACATGTCCTACCTGGGCGACGTCGGCGAGCGCGCCAGGATGACCGCCGTCCGGAAGGTGGTCGAGAGTCTGGGTTGGCGCTTCCGCGTCATCTACGAGGCCGATGTTTTGGGCGGCGGTGAACGCCAGATCAACCTCGGCACCATAATGGCCCACAAGACCAAACGGGTGGGCGACGACCACCGCGCGGCCTTCGATCTTTTGGCCCGCGAGACGACGCATTCGACCTTCGGACGCCTGCGGACCGCGCTGTCCGACGTACGTCAGGAGGGAACCGCCCTCGCGCACGCCTTCATCTGCGAAGGTCGCGTACGCTTCGACCTCGATCGTCGTCTTCACGACGGATCGCCTGTCGAACTGCTGCCGCGTCCCAGCTTCACCCCGCGCATCTGGTTCTGACCCGGTGCTGGACAGTCTCCGCGGGCTGAAGGGCAGCCATTTCTGGTATAGGGGGCGCCCCTGCGTCTTCACGGGAATCGCTCCGAACGGTCGGGCCGTCTTCATGTCGGGCGACGGATGGATCCTGGAGGTGCCGGATCCGGAGACCGGCATGCCGGTCTGGCCCACCGTCGACATGGTTCTCCGTCTCATGGCCGCCGAGGCTCTGATCCTGCGCGCGGATCCCCTGAACGATCTCGTCCGTCGACGGGCGCGCAAGGCCGAGCCGACGCGGCAGGAACTCGTCGAAGCCAAACAGAAGACCGATCCGGACCAGGTCCGTGACAGGTGGTACATGTTGCGGGAGGAGGCCCTGTCCGTCTGGGATCGGGTGGGGCAGTGCGCGCTGAGCGAGCGAGGCATCGCGGAGTGGTGGAGGAAGCACTTCGACCTCGCCGACCTCGTCGAACGCTTCGGTCGCGTGCCCAGCGCCACTACCTTCCGCACATGGGTCAGGACCCGTGGTCGGCCGAACGACCGTCGTCCGGCCGACTTCGCCTCGATGAGCAACATCGTGCCGAGGCGTCGCCGGATCGATCCCGTCGTTCTGGCCATCATCAAGCACCATGCCCTGACGTTCCATTCGAAGCCCAAGCAGTCCATCAGCACGTACTTCAGAAAGGCGGCCGACGACGTCCTGCGCTATCAGCGCGGCGAGAACCTGGAGATCTTCGACTTCGAACGCGGTCTCGAGAAGCCCGAGGCCGAGGTCAGGATGTGCACCCGGCGCATCTTCACGATCGAGGTGGAACGGGCCAAGAGCGCTGCCGGCTTCGCCGTCGCCTACGGCACGCAGGCACGGCGGCAGCGTTTCGGCGGCGGCGGCGTCGCGCAGGAGCCGACGCGATACTTGGAAATCGTCCAGCTGGACGACACGCCCTTCCCGATGGTCTTCATCATCGATCCCGTGAGACGGGTGCCGGTGGGCGTCCCCACGGTGACGATAGCGCTGGACGTGTATACCCGCGCGATCGTCGGCTGGGACATCTCGTACGACGTTCCGAGCCATGCGACATACATGCGGACACTGCTGAGCACCGGTCTGCCCAAGGAGGTACCCGAAAGCTTCCGCAACATTCCGGAACTGGCCGAGATCTGCGGCAGGGTGGTCGGCTACTTCCTGGTGGACAACGCCAAGCATCAGGTCGCGCGCGCCGCGCAGGACGCGGGCGGAGACATAGGGTTCGGCGTCCGCTGGGCGGGGGCGAAGCAACCCACCCATAAGCCGCATGTCGAGAGTTGTCTCGGAACGCTGCAGAACATCGTTCGCGAGATGCTTCCCGCCGGCACCTGGGACATCCCGCTCATGCGCGAATTCGGATACGATCCGTCGAAGCACGCCGTCGCCACGCTCGAGCACTTCCGAATCCTCTTCGCCGAGGCGGTCGCCAGGTACCACACCAAGAACCACACCGAACTCGGTGATCGCCCGCCGTTGGACGTCTGGCGCGAACAGCGGGAGGAGCACGGGCTCGATTGGGTGCACGACATCGATCACTTCCGTAGAGCGATCGGCAACGTGTCCTACGCCAGCTTCCGCGGTGACGGTGCGGTGATCGAGGGTCTGCGCTACGGCTCCAACGGCACCGACGACGCCCATCCCTACTCGAACGAGGACATTCTCCACCATCTGGCACTTGCGAGGGGTCAGTCGTCACGCACGAAGAAGCAGACCTTCGCCGACGTCAAGATCAAATGGGATCCGAACGACCTGAGCAAGGCCTGGTTGTTCGACGAACATCTTCGCGAATACGTCCCCATCCCGTGCACCCGCCGCCGCTACGCCGATGCGCTCCCGCTGTGGCTGCATGACCGTTTGAAGGATTTCGCGAAGAAGAGGGCGCTCGCGTTCGAGGACGAGTTCGACATGCTTAAGGTCCGCGAGGAGTTCACCAAAACCTACGCCCGCGTGCTGCCCGAAGCCGCGATGGCCGATCGCCGCGCCGCTGCTCGCCTCATCGAGTCCGAGGAGGGGCGGAACTATCTGGGTAATTCCGCTGAGGTGCTGCGGATCGCATCGAGCCCCAGCGGCATGGAGAACAAGCTCTCCCACGACACGAGGGTCGCATCGCGTCGCGATGCCAACCGCATCGCTCCGCGCAGTTCGGGCCGCAACAGGCACAAGCACGACCGGCACGATCCCCGCGACGCCTCGCGCGAGGAGGCGCCGTCGGTTCAGGAGCATCGGGCCACGGATGACGACGCGTACGTCGGTCGTCGTCTCGATTCCGGCTGGAGCGACGGAGGCTACCAGTGACCCACCTGGAAAGGACCAAGCGATGACGAGCAGCAGGAACAGTCCCGTGTCGATCGGGAACGAACGCAGCCGGACCAAGCTGCCGCCGCGGCACGCCTGCGCGAAGGCGGTTCCGCCGAGGACCATCGCGGAACCGACCGATGACGCGGCTCCGCTGAACGCCCCGACCAAGGCGATGCTCCCATCGATGCTCGCCGACGTGGTAGGCAGCGGGCTCGCCGCGTTCGAGAGCATCATTCTGCCGACGCCACCGCAGATCACCGGCGTAAGGCAGATGGACACGTTGCGCATGATGGGTCTTAGGCAACCGGAAGGGCAGCAGCGCCGGGCGTACCGCTACCTCCAGCCGTCCGGTGCGGGCAAGAGCACCTGCGCCAGACTGCTCGCCGCCCATGTGGCGGGCCAGCCCGATCGTGATCCGGAGATGAAGCCGGTTCTCCACGTCACCCTGTCAACGACGGGCACCCCCAAGAGCCTGGCCAGCTCTATCCTGGGTGCACTCGGCGACAACTATTCGACCAGGGGCGAGGCCGAACTGCTGCTGAGGCGAGTGCGTCAGGGCCTCAAGGAGTTCGGTGTCGAACTGCTCATCATCGATGAACTCAACCACTTCAGGCAGAAGCATCTCGCCACGGACGCCGCGAACACCATCAAGAACATCCTGACGCTCGGCTGGGTGCCGATCGTACTCATGGGTACGACCGATGCACAGTCGCTCTTCACGAACAACCGTGAGTTGAAGATGCGTAGCGCGCCGCAGGTCGTCCTCGCGCCCTACGACCATCGGGTTGCCGCCGATCTCGAGATCTGGACGGAGTTCCTGCGACGTCTCGATGCGAGGATGGTGCAGGACGGTATTCTGTCGACCCGGTCCGGGTTAGGGGAGCCGACGCTGGCGAAGGATCTCTGCGAGGCGAGCAACGGTCTGATCGGCGAACTGCACAACATCATCCTCGCCGCCCTGGAACCAGTGCTGATGGCAGGGGAGAAGCACATCTCTTACGAGCGTCTGTCTGACGCCGTGGATGCGTGGTGCCTCCAGGACGGCACCATCGAGCACAATCCGCTCAAGATCCGCGCAGGCCGATAAGGCATGTCCGGTCCGCTGCTCTGGAAGGTCTCCCCGATCATCGGCGAATCCCTCATGAGTCTCGTCACTCGGGCGGCGGCCCGCAATCTGCTCCCGTCCTCTCACGTGCTGCTGGGCCAGGTCGGTGCGCCGCATGCCCAGAATCCCACCGTCGCGCTGTCCCCGATGATCGACGGTGATCGGCTCGCCACGATCTTGCGGGTGCCGGTGGAGGAGGTGGCGATGAGGAGGCATGCAGCATCCGGTAGGAAGGGCTTCGTCGACCACTTCGGAGTGGCGGTGCGGGCGGACGAGATCCTCTTCCGTCATCGCCGCTTCGCACCGACGTCGGTCGGCCGGAGCGCGCATGCGCGGGCGCTATGGTCGCTCAAGACCGTTCCGTGCTGTACGGAGAGCTGGGAGTACCTCCTCGACAGCTGTCCGTGCGGTGCGATCCAGGGTTGGCGGTACGCCGAAAGACTCGACCGCTGCGACATCTGCAACACGGATCTAGGCACGCTCCACTGCGCATCGGTGCCCGCCGAACTCCGTGACGATCTATCGTTCATCGTTGGGCTGCTCGACCCGCACCCGGAACGGCGCTCGGAAGCAAGAAAGCGTCTGCCTTCCGAGTTGAAGGATTGGGACGGCGGGATGGTCTTCGAACTCGCGCTCGCGTTGATGCCGCTGACCCGCAGCGGGCATCGTCCGATTCGAGGCACGAAGCCCGACTTCGAGCAATTGCCGAAGTACACCGCTTCGCTCGCCGAAGCAGTTCGAATCGTTCTGGACTGGCCTTCGTCGTTCGTCCCCGCACTGGAGGTCGCCGTGCATGAGCATGGTTGCTCGAGGCCGAACGTCCGCTACCCGGGCATAGGTCACTATGTCGCTGGGATGGACGGCGGGATCACCCCGGCACCCGTGACTGCGGCGATCAAGGAGGCCCTGAAGCCGATCTCGGACGGTGCGAAGCACACCATCGATATGCGGCAGGCCATGCGATTGACGGGACACCTCGAGTACGATCTGGCGATGGCGCGGCGGGCCGGTCGCCTGCGGACTCGGGTAGCGGTACGCGCCAACCGGATCATGCCGATGCTGGACCGCGGTGAGATCGAAACGGTGAAGGACTTTCTCCGCGCCAGGCTCGGTCCTGACCGTGCCGCCACGCTTCTCGGCCTGCCCGCTTACGCGATGCGGCTACTCGCCGACGAGGGGCTGATCGTCTTCGAATCCCATCCCTATCTCGTGGATCGATACGGCGAACATCAGATTGATGCGGCGCAGTTGGTCGATCTCGAGAGAGCGTTGCAGCGCGCGGCCGTGCCGAAGAAGGCGATCGCTGATGCGATCACGCTTCAGCGGGCAGCTCGTGCGATCGGCGGGGGGCCGAAACCATGGGGCCGGATGGTCAGGGATCTGGTCGATGGAATCGTGCCCTTCAGCATGCACGGCCGCAAAATCTCCGACATAGTGGTCGACCGGACCTACGCGCTTGATCTGCGATCGATTGATCTTGCATCGTCAACCGGCTCCGTTTTCGAAGGCTCCTGTTCCCAGCGGGATGCCACCGAGGTCCTCAACCTGCCGCTGAAGCATGCGCATCTCATCGCCGACGCGGCAGTCGGGCCACTCAACGGTGCGTGGAGCATCGAATGGAAGAAGCTCCTCCACAAAGCACGCACTCGGGTTACGTTGGCGGAGCTACAGGCGCGCACCGGGGTACATGGGTCGCGCTTGGAAGCTATCCTTGAGCGCAAAGGTGTTCTTCGAGCCGACGAGCTCGGCTGGCGGCGCAGCGAGGTACTGCCTGCCGTCGACCTTCTTGATTTCCGGTAGAGTTCGATACGCCCGAGGTGGGAAGAGGTGCTTATGCGCCTAAGGGGCGATAACGCAGCCCTTAAGGGGCAACGTCATGAAAAATGGTGCTGCCGGTGAGGATTGAACTCACGACCTCAGCCTTACCAAGGATGCGCTCTACCACTGAGCTACGGCAGCACTCGCGTTCACCGCGGGAAGCGCGCCTAGAGACGATCGGGCGGCCATTGTCAAGCGCCCGTTGTGCGGATTATGCGAAATGCCATGGCAAAAGACGAACGCGCGGAGCGGCTGGCGGCGGCGCTCCGGGAAAATCTGAAGCGGCGAAAGGCCCAGGCGCGGGAACAGGATGGCGTCCACACGCCCGATCCCGCCCCCCGCGACGCGCCCGCCTGACCGCTCAGCGGGGTGCGATCAGCCCCAGGATCAGGGTCAGGCCCCCCAAGCCCAGCGACAAGGCCCAGCGCAGCGGCGCCCAGCCGGTCAGGCTGCGCATCGCCGTGCCGACCCGGATGTCGGCGAGCGGCGAGACCATGACGACCAGCCCCAGCAGGATCAGCGCGATCCGGATCGACCCACCCGCCAGCAGCGGCGGCACCAGCAGCGCCCATCCGATCAGGCTGGGCAGCACGGCGAGCAGATAGGGCCAGCCCCGCTCGTCACGGCGAAGCAGTGCCTCCATCCACCACATTCCGCCCAGGAAGGACAGAATCAGCGCGGCATAAAGTCCTCCGCCGATCGTCGCGGGCAGGATGAGCGTCGGATCAACCAGCGCCAGCCCGACACAGGCCAGAGGCGGCAACACACCCGCCGCGCCTAGGACAAGCGGTGGTCGTGGCAGGTGAGTGTGGTTCATCGCGGCATTCCCGAAACATGGCGTTGCGGGGTGGCTTCGCAGGGGCCGCGTGTTGGTTCATTCGGGACAACGCCCATTCCTCCCCTGCAAGGGGAGGTGGCAGGGCGAAGCCCTGACGTAGGGGTGTCACGCTCTCGATAGGGGTGACACCCCTCCACCATGCTGCGCATGGTCCCCCTCCCCTTGCAGGGGAGGAATGGGATGTCAGATCTCCACCCGCAACGACGCGCGCACCGTCCTCGGCGCGCCGGGATAGATCCACAAACGGCTGTACGAACTCGCCGCATAGCGCGCGTCGAACAAGTTGTCGGCCTCCAGCCGGAAGCGCAGTCGGTCGGCGACGGGCACCTCGACGGCTGCCTTGGCCTTCACATAGGAGGGCAGGACCAGCGGCGTCGCGTCGAGCGAGCCTGCCCGGTCGCCGACATAGGCAATACCGCCACTCAGCTGCCAGTCGTGCCCGGCAACGGGCAGCTGGTGGACGACCAGCACCGTCCCCGAATGGGCGGGCACGCCGAGTACCGCCGGGGTGGCGAAGCTCTTGTCGTCGTTGCGGGCATGGACCCAGGCGTAATTGGCGATCACCTGCCACCGGCGGGCGAGGCGGAGCGAGGCGTCGGCCTCGATCCCCCGGCTGTTCATCCGGCCGACCGGCGCGTTGAAGCCGGGATCGACCGGATCGGTGGTCAGGATGTTGCTCTTGGCGATGTCGAACCAGGTCATGCCCAGGTCCAGCCCGGCCCAGCGCCCCGCGATGCCGACTTCGTAACCGCGCGCTTCCTCGGGCTGGAAACCCTCGCCGGTGCGGCCGGTGCCGGAATTGAGCAGGAAGGATTCGCCCCAATTGGCATGGACGGAGATGTGGTCGTCCACCGCATAGCGCGCGCCTGCGCGAAACTTGACCGGCTGGTCGACGATCTGCCCGACGCCGCCGGTGCGGTTGTTGACGATCTTCTGCCGATAGGGATCGACCCGCGCGCCACCGACCAGGGTCAGCCGGTCGGTCACCGCCCACATGTCCTGGACGTACAGCGTGCCCGCCCAGCGATTCTCGTCATTGTTGGTGAAGGGCAGAAGCGACGCGGCGTTCCCGCCATAGGTCGATGCCGGATCGTAGAGATCGACCGCATAAGGGAAAGCCGCCGACGGATTGCGCCGCATCCACCGCTCGCCATAGGTCATGCGATAGCCCTTGAGGCCAAGGCTCAATTGGTGCCGCCCGATCGTTCCCGCCAGCTCCAGCCGCGCGGCGAGATCGTCGATCACGAAGTCGCGCGAGCGGCGCTGACGCCAGACCTGGGTGCCGACGATGCGCGACTGGTCCGCCGAAAAGCCCTTGAGCGAACCCGTCCGCCAGACGATGCCGCCGTTCAGCGTCCATCCGTCGCCCAGCTGGGCCAGACCGGTCAGCTGGTGCCGCTCGTTGCGGAAGCGGGTGAGGCCGTTGGACGGCTCGCCGTAATAATTCGAGCGGGGCAGGGCATTGGCATCGTCGCCGACCGCCGGGATACCGCGATCGAAGGGCGTGTCGAACTGCATGAATTCGGCCAGATAGGTCAGGCGCAGCGAATCGCTGGGCGCCCAGGTGAGCGAGGGCGAGACCACCCGCCGCTTGAGCGACACCGTGTCGCGCCAGCCATCGCTGTCCTCGGCCGCGACGACGATCCGCGCGGCGAAGGTGTCGGAGAGCGGCCCCGTGGCGTCCGCCTCGACCCGGCGGGTGTCGAACGAGCCATAGGTGGCGGTCAGCCGGGCATAGGGGGTGAAGCGCGGCATCTTCGATACGATGTTCACCCGTCCGCCCGGATCGACATCGCCGAAAATCGCACCCGCCGGACCTTTCAGCACCTCGATCCGCTCGACCGTGGCGGGGTCGCGCGGCGGCACCATGCCACGATTGGCGATGAAGCCGTCGACATAGAATTCCGCGCCGCCGTCGGGCGTGCCGAGAAAGCCGCGAATCGCGAAATTATCGAGCACGCCGCCCCGATTGTTCTGCTGGCTGAACCCGCTGACCAGCTCCAGCGCGTCGTTCAGGCGATAGGTGCCCGCCGCCTGCAACACGTCCTGCTCCAGCGAGCGGCTGGACTGCGACATGCGCGCGGTCGCGGGGTCGGAGGACAGGGTGCGGTCGACCGAGTGACGGGTGCCCAGGACCACGATGTCCGAGCGATCCTCGGCCTTCTCCTGCCCTTCGCTTTCCTGTGCATTGGCGCATAGCGGCATGACGCAGGTGGTCATGGCAAGGGCCAGCGCGGCCAGGCGGGAACGGCGAAGTGAGTGGTCGGTGACGGCCATGGGTGATCCGGTAATGTGGTATGTTGCAACGTCTCATAGGGCGGCGATGCTGCAAGGCAACACTTCGGCCCGGCGATCCTGAAAAAAACGTCATGTCGCTCTTCATCGTCCGGGCTGGATGATGTGCGCCTTTGCCGCTAGTCCATCCGCCCGTGAGGATCGCGATCATCGACACCAGCACGACGCGCGCGGCGATCATCGCCGAGGGACTGCGCGAGGCCGGACTGGACGATCAGGTGCTGATCGACCCCGCCGGGCCGATCGTCCGCCAGATCGAGGCGTGCGCGCCCGAGGTGGTGCTGATCAATCTGGAAAATCCCGGCCGCGACCTGCTGGAGGATTTCTTCGCCATGTCGCGCGCGCTCGACCGGCCGATCGCGATGTTCGTCGACCAGTCGGACGCCGAAAGCGCGCTGGCGGCGGTCGATGCGGGGGTGTCGGCCTATGTCGTCGATGGCCTGGCCAAGCAGCGGATCAAGCCGGTGCTCGATGTCGCGATTCGCCGTTTCCAGGCCTTTTCACGACTCCAGGCCGAACTGGCCGAGGCCAAGACCGCGCTGGCCGACCGCCAGACGATCGACCGGGCCAAGGCGATCCTGATGCGCCGTCGCGGCATCGACGAGCCCGCCGCCTATGCGCTGCTGCGCGGCCATGCGATGCAATCCAACCGGCGCATCGCTGAGGTGGCCGAGGCGATTGTGACTAGCGACGCCTTGATGGGAGAGTTGCCGTGAGTCTCGACCGGTTCCGCATCGGCTTCGTGCCGCTGGTCGACGCCGCTTTGCCCATATTGGCGCATGAGCTGGGCTTTGCCGAGGAGCAGGGCGTGGGCATCGAAATGGTCCGCGACGTCACCTGGGCGGCGGTGCGGGATCGGCTGCTCTATGGGCATACGGACGCCGCGCATATGGTTGCACCGCTCGCCATCGCGACCGCGCTGGGCCGCGATCGCCCGGCGGTGCCGATGGCGGTGCCCTTCGTCTTGGGTCTGAACGGCAATGCGATCACCTTCTCGACCGCGCTGGGCGAGGCCTGCGGGCTGGGCGAAGGGCTGGGCGATCCGATCGCGGTGGGGGCGGCCCTGCGCGCAGTGGCGGCACGACAGCGGTTGCGCTTCGGCGTGGTGCATCGTCATTCCAGCCACAATTACATGCTGCGCTACTGGCTGGCCGGGGTCGGCATCCGGCCGGATACGGATGTCGATATCGTCGTGACGAGCCCGCCCTTCGCCGCCGATGCGCTGGCGGCGGGCGAGGTGGACGGTATCTGCGTCGGCGAGCCGTGGAACTCGATCGCGGTCGATCGCGGGGTGGGGCGGATCGCGCTGGCCACCGCGCAGATCTGGCGGCGCGGTGTCGAAAAGGTGCTGGCGATGCGCGGCGACCAGGCCGAAGAGCGCCGCGACGCGGTGCTGCGGCTGATCCGTGCGCTCCACGCGGCGGCGGCGCATTTCATCGATCCCGAGACGGTCGAGCAAAGCGCCGAAATCTTGTCGCGCCCCCATTATCTCGACGCGCCAATGGGGGCGATCCTGCGCGCGATTACCGACCGCATCCGCGTGGTGCCGGGCGGCGAGCCGGTCCATTATCCCGACTTCATGTTCCAGTATCGCGAGGCCGCGAACTTCCCGTGGCGCAGCCAGGCCGCGTGGCTCTACGCGCAGATGGTGCGGTGGGAGGGGATGCCCTTCTCCGGCGCCGACGCCGCGACCGCGCAAGGCGTGTTCCGCCCCGACCTGTACCGCGCCGCGCTGGCGGGATCGGGCGCGCCGTTGCCGGGGGCGAGCTCCAAGCTGGAGGGCGCACTGGTCGAGCCGATCGGAGCGGGCTCTACGCAAGGGCGGCTGATGCTCGGGAGCGATCCGTTCTTCGACGGGCGGGCGTTCGATCCGGATGATATTCCGGGGTATCTGGCGGCACTTCCCTGAAATTCCTCCCCTGCAAGGGGAGGTGGCAGGCCGTCAGGCCTGACGGAGGGGTGTAACCCTCTCGATAGCGGGACACCCCTCCGACCCGCTTCGCGCGCCACCTCCCCTTGCAGGGGAGGAACGGACTTGGTTTTGCTGCAGCCGCGAAAGCCTCTTGCGTGTCGTCCGCGAATCAGGCATTTTTCGAGCCGTCCGACAATGGCGTCGGATACGAGATAGCAGCGCAGGCCGCTCCAACGACGGGGTAGCGCGCTGGCGGAAGCGGGCGGATGCTCGCGTTTCGCTTGGAGGCAACGAAGCCGCCAGGATGTGACCCATGGGTCCACGTCCTGGCGGCTTTTTCTGTTTGGGCCACTGAACCGGGGGACGGCACGATGGCGACGGCATTTTGGGAAAACTCCGAAAAGACAAAGTCCGATGATGGCGGTTTCTGGTCGAGCGGGCATACGCCGACGCTGATCGCGGCGTTCCTGTATTTCGATCTGGCCTTCATGGTCTGGGTGCTGCTGGGGCCCCTCGCCCCGCAGATTTCGGCCACACTGGGGCTGACCCCTGCGCAAAAGGGCGTGATGGTCGCGGTGCCGACGCTGGCGGGCGCGGTGCTGCGTGTCGTCAACGGGTTGCTGGTCGACCGGATCGGGCCGAAGCGGGCGGGGGCGATCAGCCAGTTGATCGTCATCGGCGGCCTCTTTTCCGCCTGGGTGCTGGGGGTGAACAGCTTTGGCGGGACGCTGGCGCTGGGCGTCATCCTGGGCTTTGCGGGAGCGAGCTTCGCCATCGCGCTGCCACTCGCCAGCCGCTGGTATCCGCCCGAGCATCAGGGCAAGGCGATGGGCCTGGCGGGAATGGGCAATTCGGGCACGGTGCTCGCCGCCCTGTTCGCCCCCGCCCTGGCCAAGCTGTTCGGCTGGAACGCCGTTCTCGGCCTAGCCTGCCTGCCGCTGACCCTCGTCTTCTTCGCCTATATGGTCATGGCCAAGGACGCGCCGGGCGCCCCGCCGCCACGCCGTCTGGTCGAGTATCTGGCGCCCCTGAAGCAGGCCGATGCCTGGTGGCTGATGGGCTTCTACGCCGTCACCTTTGGCGGGTTCGTGGGTCTGGCTGCCAGCCTGCCCATCTATTTCACCGATCGCTTCGGCCTGACCCCGGTGCAGGCGGGTTATGCCACGGCGGCGTGCGTCTTTGCGGGCTCGCTGGTGCGACCGATGGGCGGGGCGCTGGCCGATGCGATCGGCGGCGTGAAGGCCCTGCTCGGCGTGTTCGCCGCCGCCGCCGTCACGCTGACCGGCGTAGCGATGGTCGACGGGTTCGCCGCCTCGCTGGCGTTGTTCGTCCTGTCCATGCTGGCGCTGGGCGTCGGCAACGGCTCGGTGTTCCAGCTGGTGCCGCAGCGTTTCGCCGCCGAGATCGGCGTGATGACCGGCCTGGTCGGCATGGCGGGCGGGATCGGCGGTTTCTACCTCGCCTCGTCGCTCGGTTTCGCCAAGCAGTGGACGGGCAGCTTTTCGGGCGGGTTCCTGATCTTCGCCGCGCTAGCCTTGGTCGCGCTGGCGGGTCTGATGCTGGTCAAGAGCCGCTGGCGCCGCAGCTGGGGCGCGGCCGAGGGCGTGCGGATCTGATGCTTTTCCTCTTCGACGGATCGAACCGATGAAACACGAAGTTGTCACCCCTGCGAAGGTGGATGCCCGCGAGCACCTTATCGTGATCGGCAACGGCATGGCCGGATGCCGCGCGGTCGAGGAATTGCTGGCCCGCGATCCCGCCCGTTACCGCATCACCATCTTCGGTGCCGAACCGCTGGTGAACTACAACCGGATCATGCTGTCGCCGGTGCTGGCAGGCGAAAAGACGTTCGACGAGATCGTCATCAACGGCCTCGACTGGTATGCTGACAACGGCATCACCCTGGTCAGCGGCGATCCTGTCACCGCGATCGACCGCGAGGCGCGGACGGTCACCGCCCAGAGCGGCATGGTACTGGACTATGACCGGCTGCTGATCGCGACCGGTTCCGACCCGTTCATCATCCCGGTGCCCGGTCACGACCTGCCCGGCGTCATCAGCTTTCGCGACATGAAGGATGTCGAGCACATGCTCGCCGCCGCCGAGCTGGGCGGCAGCGCGGTGGTGATCGGCGGCGGCCTGCTCGGGCTGGAGGCGGCGCATGGCCTGTCCCTGCGCGGGATGAAAGTCACCGTCCTCCACCTGATGCCGACGCTGATGGAACGGCAGCTGGACGAGGCGGCGGGCTGGCTGCTGAAACAGGCGCTGGAGGCGCGCGGCCAGACCGTGTTGTGCGGCGCCGACACCGCCGAAATCGTCGGCGACGGCAAGGTGGAAGCCATCCGCCTGAAGGACGGGCGCGAGATCGCCGCCGATCTGGTGGTGATGGCGGTCGGCATCCGCCCCTCGGTTGCGCTAGCCCGCGCCGCCGGGCTGGAAGTCGGGCGCGGGATCAAGGTGGACGACCATATGGTCACCTCCGACCCGCGCATCCTGGCGGTCGGCGAGTGCGTCGAGCATGACGGACAGGTATACGGCCTGGTCGCGCCGCTCTGGGACATGTGCCGCAGCCTTGCCGATGCGCTGACCGGCAGCCCGTCCGGCTATCGCCCCACCGCGACCGCAACCAAGCTGAAGGTCGCCGGGCTAGACGTCTTCTCTGCGGGCGATTTCGGCGGCGGCGACGGCGCGGAGGACATCGTGCTGCGCGATGCGGCCCGCGGCATCTACAAGCGGGTCGTGGTCAAGGACGACCGCATCGTCGGTGCGGTGCTGTACGGCGACACCGCCGACGGCAATTGGTATTTCGACCTGCTGAAGAAGGGCGAGAGCGTCGGCGACATTCGTGACGCGCTGATCTTCGGCCAGGCCTTCGCCTCGGGAGGGGGGCAGGCGGACCCTAAGGCGGCCGTTGCGGCGCTCTCCGACACGGCGGAGATTTGCGGCTGCAACGGCGTCACCAAGGGGCAGGTCGTGTCGTGCATCGCGAAGGGCGCGCACAGCCTGGATGCGGTCCGCGCCACCTGCAAGGCATCGGCAAGCTGCGGCTCGTGCACCGGGCTGGTCGAGACGTTGCTGGCGCTCACGCTGGGCGACGAGGTCGAGGCGGGGCCGAAGACGATGTGCAAATGCACCAGCTTCGGCCATGACGATGTCCGCCGCGAGATCGTCGCGCAGGACATGCGCTCCATCCCGGAGGTGATGCAGAAGCTGCACTGGTCGACACCCGATGGCTGCTCTTCCTGTCGCCCGGCGCTCAATTACTATCTGCTGTGCGCCCTGCCCGGCGAATATGTCGACGACCAGCAGAGCCGCTTCGTCAACGAACGCATGCACGCCAACATTCAGAAGGACGGCACCTATTCGGTGGTGCCGCGCATGTGGGGCGGGATCACCTCGCCGAAGGAACTGCGCGCGATCGCCGATGTGGTCGAGAAGTTCAACGCGCCGATGGTCAAGGTGACGGGCGGCCAGCGTCTCGACATCTTCGGCATCAAGAAGGAGGATCTGCCCGCCGTCTGGGCCGATCTGAACGCGGCCGGGATGGTCAGCGGCCATGCCTATGGCAAGTCGCTGCGGACGGTGAAGACCTGTGTCGGCTCCGAATGGTGCCGCTTCGGCACGCAGGATTCGACCGGGCTGGGCGTCAAGCTGGAGCGGGCGACCTGGGGCTCGTGGATGCCGCACAAGTTCAAGATCGCGGTGTCGGGCTGCCCGCGCAATTGTGCCGAGGCGACGATCAAGGACTTCGGCGTGGTGTGCGTCGATAGCGGCTACGAACTCCATGTCGGCGGCAATGGCGGGATCAAGGTCCGCGCCACCGACCTGCTCTGCAAGGTCGCGACCGAAGCCGAGGCGATGGAGATGTGCGCCGCCTTCGTCCAGCTCTATCGCGAAGAGGCGCGCTATCTGGAGCGGACCGCGCCATGGATCGAGCGGGTGGGCCTGGCCTATATCCAGTCGCGGCTCCTGCCCGACGAAGAGGCGCGCGCCGAACTCGCCCGCCGCTTCTTCTATTCGCAGAGCTTCTCGCAGGATGATCCCTGGGCCGCGCGCGTCGCGGGCGAGGAACGCGAAATCCATGCGCCGATGGCGCGCTTCCAACCGGTTGGAGAGATGGCATGACCTCTGGTTTCTTGGCGGGCGAATGGCTCGATATCGGCTGGGTCAACGAAATTCCGGTGCGCGGCAGCCGTACGGTGCAGGTTGAGGGCGGCCACGACATCGCCGTCTTCCGCACCGGCGAGAACAAGGTCTTCGCGCTGCTCGATCGCTGCCCGCACAAACATGGGCGGCTGAGCCAGGGGATCGTCCATGGCGGCGCGGTGGCGTGCCCGCTGCACAATTGGCGGATCAGCCTGTCGACCGGCGAGGCGCTGGGCGAGGACAAGGGCTGTACGCCCGTCGTGCCGGTGAAGATCAGCGGCGGCCGCGTCCTGATCTGCCGCGCCAGCACCCTCAAGGCAGCGGCGTGATGATCCTCCCCGGCACGGGGAGGGGGACCGCGGCCGAAGGCCGTGGTGGAGGGGGATCGCCGCGAGCGACCCGCCTGCGGAAGCCCCCCTCCACCAGCTTCGCTGGTCCCCCTCCCCGTACCGGGGAGGATCTATGATCCGTACCACCTGCGCCTATTGCGGCGTCGGCTGCGGCATCCGTGCGACCGTCACCGGCGAGCGCACCGTCCGGATCGAGGGCGACCCCGACCACCCCGCCAATCGCGGCAAGCTCTGTTCCAAGGGCACGCATCTGGGCGAGACGGTCGGCCTCGAGGGTCGCCTGCTCACGCCCATGATAGGCAAGCGTCGCGCGTCCTGGGACAAGTCACTCGACCTCGTCGCCAGGCGCTTTCGCGACACCATCGCGCAGCATGGTCCCGACAGCGTGGCCTTCTACGTCTCCGGCCAGCTGCTGACCGAGGACTATTATGTTGCCAACAAGCTGATGAAGGGTTTCATCGGCTCGGCCAATATCGACACCAATTCGCGGCTCTGCATGTCGAGCGCGGTGGCGGGCCACACTCGCGCGTTCGGCGAGGACGTGGTGCCCGCGTCTTACGAGGACATCGACGCCGCCGACCTGATCGTGCTGGTCGGCAGCAACACCGCCTGGTGCCACCCCATCGTCTATCAGCGTATCCGCGCCCGGTGCGATGCGGGCGCCAAGCTGGTGGTGATCGACCCCCGCCGCACCGAGACGGCGGAGGAAGCCGACCTTCATCTGCCGCTGCGCCCCGGCAGCGACGTGGCGTTGATGAACGGCCTGCTCGCCTGGTGCCGCGAGGCGGGGGCGCTCGACACCGCATTTCTCGCCGATCACCTGTCGGTCCCGGCCGATTTCTGGGAGCGGGTGGGCGAGGGGAGCGATCTCTGGTCGGTGGCGAAGACCTGCGATCTGCCCCCGGCCGACCTGCGCCGCTTCTACGAACTGTTCGCCGCCACGCCGCGCACCGTCACCCTGTTCAGCCAGGGGGTAAATCAGTCGCTGAGCGGCACCGATCAGGTCAATGCGATCCTGAACGTCCATCTTGCGACGGGCCGCATCGGCAAGCCCGGCGCGCAGCCCTTTTCGATCACCGGCCAGCCCAATGCCATGGGCGGGCGCGAGGTGGGCGGGCTGGCCTCCACGCTGGCCGCGCATATGGACTTCGCACCCGACAACCGCGCCCGCGTCCAGCGCTTCTGGGCCGCGCCGACCATTGCCGAAAAGCCCGGCCTAAAGGCCGTCGACCTGTTCCGCGCCTTGGGTGAGGGGCGGATCAAGGCGCTATGGGTGATGGCGACCAATCCCGCCGTGTCGATGCCCGATGCGGGCCGCGTGCGCGAGGCGCTGGCCGCCTGTCCCTTCGTCGTGGTCAGCGACGTGATCGCCGACACCGACACCTCGGCCTTTGCCCATGTCCGCCTGCCCGCCGCCGCCTGGGGCGAGAAGGACGGGACCGTCACCAATTCGGACCGCACGATCAGCCGCCAGCGCGCGCTGTTCCCGCTGCCCGGCGAGGCGAAGCCCGACTGGTGGATCGTCAAGGAAGTCGGCCGCCGCATGGGGTGGAAGACCGCCTTCGCCTATGACCGCCCCGCCGAAATCTGGCGCGAGCATTGCCGTCTGTCGGCCTATGAGAATGACGGCGCGCGCCTTTTCGCGCTGCCCGGCCTGTCGAGTGCGGGCAATGCCGATTATGACGCAATGACGCCGTTCCGCTGGGGCTGCACCCCCTTTGCCGAGGGCCGTTTCCCGACCGCCGATGGTCGCGCGCGGCTGGTGACGGTCGTGCAAAAGGCGATTTCCGGCCCGCTCGCCGCCTGGCCGCTGACGCTCAACACCGGACGCTATCGCGACCAGTGGCACAGCATGACCCGCACCGGCCTGGCGCCCAAGCTCGCCCGCCACCGCGAGGAGCCTTTGGTCGAGGTGCATCCCGACGATGCCGCTGGGCTGGGCGTCACCGATGGCGGACTGGCGCAGGTGGCGACGCCGCAGGGCGACAGCCTCTACCGCGTGCGCGTGACGCCTGCGCAGCGGCGGGGCGAGATCTTCACGCCGATCCACTGGACCGACCGCACCTCCAGCGGCGGACGCACCGGCCTGTTGCCGCGTCCGCTGGTCGATCCGGTGTCGGGCCAGCCGGGCTTCAAGCAAACCCCGGCGCGGCTGGCGGCGGTCGCGACGCGCTGGCGCGGTTTCCTGATCGTCGCGGGCGAGCCGGTGCACACGCCCAAATGCCTGTGGGCGACGCGCGTCGCGGTTCCGGCGGGCAGCCTGTGGGAGTTGGCGGGCGATGGCGATCCGGTGAAGCTGGAAGCGTGCCTGCCCGGCGGCGAGCGGATCGAGGCGATCGACGCGGCGCGGGGCACCAGGCGAATCGCGATCCTGTCGGGCGGTCGGCTGGTCGCCGCGCTGTTCGTGACCGAAAGCGGCGAATTGCCCAGCCGCGACTGGCTGATCGGCCAGTTGGCCGAGGCGGAGGCCGCACCGACCCTGCTCGCCGGACGTGCGCCGGGGGTGCAGGCGGATCGCGGCGCGATCGTCTGCGCCTGTTTCGATATCGGGATGCGCACCATCGTCGCGGCGATCCGCGACCAGCGGCTGGCCGATGTCGCCGCGATCGGGACCGCCTTGGGCGCGGGCACCAATTGCGGATCGTGCCGCCCCGCGCTCGCCCGCCTGCTCGCCGAGGAGACCAACCATGCCGCATGACGATTTTCCCGCCGGTTCGGTCTGGCTGGTCGGCGCAGGGCCGGGCGACCCCGATCTGCTGACCCGCAAGGCCGAGCGGCTGATCGCGGCGGCGGATGCCGTCTTCTACGACGCGCTGGTTGGCCCCGGCATCCTCGACCTGATCGACCCCCGCGCCGAGCAGATCAGCGTCGGCAAACGCTCGGGCCGTCATTCCAAGGATCAGCGGACGATCGACGCGCTGATCGTCGCGGCGGCGCTGGAGGGAAAGCGCGTCGTACGGTTGAAGGGCGGCGACCCGGCGATCTTCGGGCGTACGGCGGAGGAAGTGACCGCCTGCCGCGCGGCGGGCGTGCCGGTACGCATCTGCCCCGGCATCACCGCCGCCAGCGCGGCGGTCGCCTCGGCGGGGACCAGCCTGACCCTGCGCGGCGTGGCGCGTCGCCTGACCCTGGTCACGGCGCATGCGCAGGCGGGCGCGACGCTCGACCTCGACTGGTCAGCGCTGGCCGCGACCGATTCGACGCTCGCCATCTATATGGGCCGCGCGGCCGCCGCGACCGTGGCCCAGCAACTGGTCGCCGCCGGGCGCAGCCCGGACACGCCGGTGCTGGTCGTGGTCAACGCCTCGCTGCCCAATGAGCGAATCATCCGGGGGCGGCTGTCCTCGCTGGCCTTTCTGGTCGAGGCGATCAGCGCCCATGATCCCGCCATGCTGATCGTCGGCGAAGCGGTCGAGGCCGATCCGGCTTTCGCACATGCACAAACGAGCCCAGTGCATGACGGGATGATCGCAGCCTGACAAAAAAGCTGGGCCCGTCGGCTTTGTAAGGGGACGAGCGGACGCGCCTCGGCGCCCCATGGCGGCGGGAGAGTCCAAGACTTCGCCATCGCGCTGTCGCACGGTGACGTTGGTAGAAAGTCTTGGTTTTCCGCCAGTTCCGAGGCTCGGAAGCCTGGGGAAGGAATGGTGCCGCTTACACGATGCGTCTCGGGCGGCAGCGCGTCACCGTCCACGATAGCCTTTAGCAACGCTTCCCGATCCTTCGTTCAGCGCGTCGGAAGGCTGGCAATGACGGTTTCGACTCATCGTTCAGGATCATCGTGGGCGGGAGCATTGGTCGGGGCTCGATGACGACCGGTTGCCATTTGAATACAGCGTGCATGACCCGGATGGTGAGACCCATGGTCGCGCGCTGGATCGTGGGTCAGCCGATGGGCAGCGGAACCGTCCGCCTCAACCAAGCGGCGAACGTGCTGGTCATATCGTCTTCCTCAACCGTACGGATGATGTTCACCGTGGGCGCGACGCTGGCGGATCAAGCAGCTTGGGCCATCTTGATCCTGTGGACTGTGGCGATGCCAATCTTCAGCGACTTCGCTGTGGCGTTGATGGTGGTGCCTTTGTCGAGGAGCGTGCGGGCCCCGCCATGATGCGGTCGCGAAGGATGCTGCGCTCGAACTCGGCGACAACGCTCGGCATCGCGAACATCGCCCGCCCCGATGGGATGGAGGAGTCGGACCGGAAAGGCGGGACAACATTCCTCCAATCCCCTTGGCAGTGGCCCTACGAAGTCATCGAATAAAACGCCCGGATACGATCAGCCATTCTCAAACCATTTGATTTCGGAACAGGCAGAGTGAGCGCGCAGGATCGGTAGAAGATCATGGGGCTGACAGATGGCAATTCGGGGAGGCTTGCGGCTCTCAGGCATGACCGCGCCGCTCGCCATTGACGGACCCATGACGGGGGCGTGGTTCGCAGCTTGGGGCGCCCCGACGCCGAAGCCCGGCGACGTCGTGATCCTCGACAACCTGCCCGCCCACAAGAGCGTCGTGGCACGTATGGCGATCGAGGCAGGGGGGGCGGCTGCTTTTCCTTCCGCCTTACTCGCCTGACTTCAACCCGATCGAAAACGCCTACCAAGCTCAAGGCGCTCCTGCGCAAAGCCGCCGCCCGCACCCGCGACGACCTGTACCACGCTATCGGTGCCGCCATCGACACGTTCACGCATGCCGAGTGCGCCAACCACTTCGCCGCTGCCGGTACGATGCAGACTGATCCGAATTCGCTCTAGGGATCGGCCACACCCCTCCACCACGCCCTGCGGGCGCGGTCCCCCATCCCAACTGCGATGGGTAGGAATGGAGGTGTTACAGCGCCTTCAAGCGGATGGCCTGGCCACCACCGGGCGCAAGCGACAGCGTCAGCGTGTCGCCCTTCTTCACCCGCTTGGTCTCGAACGCGATCGAATGGCGGGCATCGGTCGCATAGGTCGCGCCGGGACCGTCCTTGTACACCTGCGCCTCGTAACGCTTGCCCGGATCGAGGAAGTCGAGCGTTATGGTCAGCTCCCGTGCATTCTCGTCGGTGATCGAGCCGATATACCAGTCCCGGCTTTTCCGGTCCCGCCGGGCGAAGGTTACGTAATCGCCCACCTCGCCGTTCAGGACGCGGCTGTCCTCCCAGTCCACCGGCACATCCGCGATGAAGCGGAACGCCTGCGGGTATTTCGCATAATTCTCCGGCGTGTCGGCCGCCATCTGTACCGGCGAGTAGAGCACGACATACAGCGCCAGCTGCTTGGCAATGGTCGACTGGATCGGACTGTTGTCGCTGCCCGTCAGGCTGAGCACGCCCGGCGTGAAGTCCATTGGCCCTTCCAGCATCCGGGTGAAGGCCAGATTGACCTCATGCTCTGGCGGGTTCTTGCCCGGCCAGGCGTTATATTCCATTCCCCGCGAGCCCTCGCGCGCCATCCAGTTGGGATAGGTACGGCGCAGGCCGGTGTCCTTGACCGGCTCGTGGGAGTCGATCGATACCTTGTACCTGGCGGCGGCCTCCAGCACGCGCAGATGGTGGTTCACCATCCACTGGCCTTCATGCCACTCGCGGCTTACCGAGCCGTCCGCGTTCACCCGCTCGATCTGCCCGGCATCGGCGACATAGCCGGTCTTGACCACATGCTCGCCATGATCGGCTGCGAATTTGAAGGCCGGGTCGAACTGGCTTGCATAATGGCTGACCGCGCCGCCCGTCTCGTGATGGCCGATCAGCGAGACGCCCTTGGCCTTGGCGTATTTGGCGAGATAGTCCGCGTCGAAATCCTCCGCCGGGGTCGCGAACTGCATCGCCGAGCCATTGCCCGCCCAGTCGCCGTCCCAGCCGATATTCCACCCCTCGACCAGGACGCCGGGGATGCCGTATTTCGACGCGAAGTCGATATAGGTCTTCACGTTCGCGGTGGTGGCGCCATGGCGAGGCCCGCGCGCCCAGCTCCATTCGCCCTTGATCATTTTCCACCAGACGCCGACGAACTTGCCGGGCTTGACCCAGGATACGTCGCCCAGCTTGTTGGGCTCGTTCAGGTTGAGCATCAGATGACTCATATAGAGCCCGCCCGCATCCGGCGCGATCAGGAAGGTGCGCCACGGCGTCGTCCAGGCACCCGTCTTCACCACCTTGGGCGCGCCCGAGCCGGGGGTGAGGACCGCCTTGAAGCTGTTCCCCTCGGTCTTCATGACGGCCATGCTGGCATAGTCGACCAAAGCCGCCTCATGGATGGCGATATGGGTGCCGTCGTCCAGCTTCATCGTGATCGGCGTCGCGGCTGTGCCCACCGCCGTGATCGGCGTGCGGTTGTAGAGATATTCCTCACGGTTCCACAGGAAGGCGGGCTTCCACCACGCAGTCCCGTTCTGCGCTATGTTGAACTCGGTCAGCTCCTCGGCGATGTTGGCCTTGGGCAAAGCCTGCTGCTCGGGAAATTCGTAGCGGAAGCCGACACCGTCGTCCTGCACCCGGAACACCACGTCATAGCGGCGATGGAGCGCGCTCGACTCCATCAGGCGGACACGCATCTCGCGGTGATTGTCGCGGATGGTGCGCCATTCGCCCCAGGGCTGGGTCCAGCTGGTGTCGGACTGGGCATGGGTGACCGCCTCGATCTTCATACCGCGTTCGATCTTGGGCGCGTCGGTGAACATCATGCCCAGCCGCGAGGGCGCGACGATCGCCTTGCCGTTGCGGGCAATCATATAGACCGCCCGGCCGTCATTGTCCGTCGATACTTGCACCGTGATCTGGCCGTTCGGCGAGGTCTCGATCGCGTCGGGCTGTCCGGCGGGCTTGGCGAATTTGAACGTCTCGTTGACCGCCGGATCGGCGGGACCGTTCTGGGCCTGTGCCGCACTGGCGATCAGGCCGAGGCCGATGGCGAGGGTCGTCTTCATGCAGTCATCTCCCGGATCGCCGCCCCGAACGCGCCCAGGCGTTCATCGGTGGCGCTATTGATGTGGATCAGCGGTCGTCCCCCGCGCGGCAGGGCAGGGGGCAGGGTCACGGGCATGTCGCCCAGATTGAACAGGCAGAGCAGGCGCTGGTCGCCCTCGCGCCGTTCGAAGGCGAGCAGCTGGTCGTCGGCATGGAGCAGCGTCAGGCCGCCGACCGCCAGTGCGGGCGTCTCGGCCCGAAGGCGGACGAGGCGACGGGTGAGGTTCAGCAGCGAGTCCGGGTCGCCATCCTGACGGTTGACCGCGAGCGCGGCGTGATCCGGCCCGACCGGCAGCCAGGGCTCGGCATCCGAAAAGCCGCCGTTGATGGCATTGCTGCTCCACGGCATCGGCGTGCGCACCCCGTCGCGCGACAGCGTCAGCGGCCAGTTGGCGATGGCTTCGGGATCGACCAGCCGCTCGAAGGGGACATCGACCTGGGTCAGTCCCAGTTCCTCCCCCTGATAGAGAAAGGCATTGCCGCGAAGCGCGAGCAGCAGCAGCATCTTCATCCGCGCAAAGGCATCGCGGTGTTCGGGCGTCGTCCAGCGCGACACGGCGCGCGGCGCGTCATGATTCTCGAATGCCCAGCTCGGCCAGCCCATGCCCGGCTCGGCGGGCCATTTCGCCACCGCTTCGGCGACGATGCGCGGGGTCAGCCGGTCGGCATAGAGGAAGTCGAAGCCATAGGCCGTATTCAGCCGGTGGTCGCCAGCGGTGAACAGCTTCATCTCGCGATCCGCCTCGTCGCCGCCGACCTCCGCCACGGTGAAACGGTCGCCATATTTGTCCAGTGTCGTCCGAATCCGCTCCAGGAAGGGCACGATATCGGCGTGACTTTGATTGTAGAGCTTGACCTGGAAGTCGAACGGCCGGGTGCGCGTCTTGCCCGTGTCCGGCGCGGGCGGGTTATCGCGCATGGTCGGCTCGTGCATCATGAAGTTGATCGCATCGAGCCGGAAGCCGTCCACCCCCCGGTCCAGCCAGAAGCGCGCCGTCGCCAGCAATTCGGCCTGCACCTCCGGGTGGTGGACGTGAAGCTGCGGCTGCTCCTTGAGGAAATTGTGGAGATAATATTGCCCGCGTCGTGCGTCCCAGGTCCAGGCGGGGCCGCCGAACACCGACTGCCAGTTGGACGGCGGCGAGCCGTCGGGCTTGGCATCGGCCCAGACATACCAGTCGGCGCGGGCATTGGTGCGGCTGGACCGGCTTTCGGTGAACCAGGGATGCTCGTCGGAGGTGTGGCTGTACACCTGATCGATGACGACCTTCAGCCCCAGTTCGTGCGCCCGCGCCACCAGCGCGTCGAAATCAGCGAGCGTTCCAAAGATCGGATCGACATCGCGATAATCCGCCACGTCATAACCGAAGTCCTTCATCGGCGAGGTGAAGAAGGGCGACAGCCAGATCGCATCCACGCCCAGGCTGGCGACATGGTCGAGGCGCGCCGTGATGCCGGGCAGGTCGCCGATGCCGTCGCCATTGCTGTCGGCGAAGCTGCGCGGGTAGATCTGATAGATCACCGCGCCCTTCCACCAGGGGCGCGCGGGCTTATGGACAGTCTCGGTCATCAACGGCTCTCCGCCGCGCAGACGGCATAGCCGAAAGCGGGCAATTCCAACATCAGGCTCCCCGGCGCGGCGGCGGTCGAGGCACAGGTGCCGGCCATGGTGGCGAAACGTTGCGATGCCGTTTCAACCTGCACAGCCTGAGCAAGAGGCTTGGCCGAGGTGTTGAAGGCGATCACATATTCGCGCCCCGTGGCGGGATCGAAGCGCGACACCGCGAACAGGCCCGGCGCATCGCCGCGCGCGCGGATCACCTGCCGCCCCCGTGTCAGCGCCGGATTGGCGGTGCGCAGCCGGGCGAGGGTCGCGATCTCGCGATAGAGCGGGTGGCTGGGCGCGAAGCTGTCGGTCGCGGTCGTCTTGGACGTGCCGACCAGCCTGTTGTCGTTGTAGCTGGCGACCTTGCTGGCGAACATGTCCTCACGCGCGTCCTGGTCGTTGCCGTCGCCCGCGAAGCCCTGTTCGTCGCCCGAATAGATGGTCGGCACGCCGCGCAGCGTCAGCAGCATCGCATGGCCGAGTTCGACCCGCTTCAGGATTTCCTCGTCCGAGGCGCTGGGGTTGGCTGCCCGCACGTCGCGTGCGAAGCGGCCATGGTCGTGATTGCCGAGAAAGGTCGGCAATATGTCCGCCGTCGCCTCGCCCTTGGCGTACAGCACATCGCCCTCGAACAGGTTGGACAGGACGCGGGTCGGCTTGTTCTCGGCGACCGTCTGGATCACCGCGTTCATGAAGGCGAAGTCGAGAACCGCCGGATAATCGGCGATCTTGGTCCAGCGGGCCAGCGCACCCGGCTCCATCCCCGCCGTCACCTCGCCGAAGATGTGGAAGTTCGGAATGCCCTTCGCCTTGGCGCGGTCCAGCATGGCGGGGACGAAACTGCGCCAGAACTCCGGGTTCACATGCTTGGCGGTGTCGATGCGAAAGCCGTCGATGCCGAACCGGTCGATCCAGCTGCCGTAAATGTCGATCATGCCCGCAATGACGCGCGGATTTTCGGTGTAGAGATCGTCCAGTCCCGAAAAGTCGCCGGTGGTCGAGCTTTCATCCTCGAAGCTCGTATTGCCGCGATTGTGGTAATAGATGGGATCGTTGAGCCAGGCGGGGGTCTTGGCGTTCTTCTCGGCTGCGGGCACATAGGGGGTGTAGGCGTAGTTCGGGTCGGTCAGCCTCGCGAAGTTCGCCGTCGTCTGCACATCGTCGCCCAGAAAACCCGGATTGATCGCCGCGCCCTTCACGCCGCCACGCCGCTGATAGGGGTAGGGCGCACGGTCGCGATACGGGCAGGGTGAGCCTTCGGCGCATTCGCGATACTGGATCACGTCCGCCGTATGATTGACGATGATGTCCATATAGACCTTCATCCCCCGGCCATGCGCCGCCGCGATGAAGGCGCGCAGGTCCGCCTCGCTGCCCAGATGCGGGTCGACCGTGGTGAAGTCGGTGATCCAATAGCCGTGATAACCCGCGCTCTCCTGGCCCTTGGCGCCCTGCACGGCCTTGTTCTTGAAGATCGGCCCCAGCCAGATCGCGGTCGCGCCCAGACCCTGGATATAGTCGAGCCGCCTGGTCAGCCCCTTCAGATCGCCGCCGTGATAGAAGCCCTTGTGCGTCGGATCGAAGCCGGTAATCAGCGGGCCGCCCTTCAGCCCGCCGCGATCATTGGCGGTGTCGCCATTCTCGAACCGGTCGGGCAGGACGAAATAGATCACCTCGTCCTGCGGCAAGCGCTGACGGTAATCCTGGGCGGCGAGCGGCGTGGCGGTCGCGAGGAGCGCGAGCAGCAGCGTCTTCATGCAAAAACCTTTGGGGCAGGGGCGGCGCAATGCGCGGCGAGGAAGGCGTCGTGCGTCGGCAGCCGGGCGGCCACCTGCGCGGCGTGACGCCGGGTGAGGCTGAGAAAATCGTCGAGATCGTCCGCCGACAGCGCATCGGCGAGCGCATGATGTCCGGCCGGGATGATGCCCTGGCCGATCATCACCTGTACCCAGGCGGGTTCGGCGAAGAGTTCCTCGCCCTCCCGACGGAAACGACCATTTGCGCGGAACAACGCGATCCGGGCGGCCAGGCTCTCGGGCAGGGGCACCGCCCGCCGCTCGGTCCAGAAGGGCTCGGGGCGGGCATTGGCATGGTAGTGCAGGATCAGGAAATCGCGGATCGCCAGCCACTCGGCCGCCGTCTCGCGATTATAGGCATCCATCTCGACCGCTGGCGGAATCGTCCCCGGCCAATAGTCGAGCAGCCGCGCGATGCCCGACTGGATCAGATGGATGCTGGTCGACTCCAGCGGCTCCAGAAATCCCGCCGCCAGCCCGAGCGCGACACAGTTCCCGACCCAGGCGCGCCGCCGCCGTCCGGTGGTGAAGCGCAAGCGGCGCGGCTCGCCCATCGCCTCGTCGTTCAGCGCGGATAGCAGGCGATGGGCGGCTTCGTCGTCCGAGAGATGGCGGCTGTCATAGACCAGGCCATTGCCGGTGCGGTGCTGAAGCGGAATGCGCCACCGCCAGCCTGCGCCATGTGCGATCGCGCGGGTATAGGGGGGCAGGGGGCAGGTCCGCTCGCCCGCCACCGCCAGCGCGCGGTCGCAGGGGAGAAGCTCGGACCAGTCGTCGAACGGCTCGGCCAGCGTCTCGCCGATCAGCAGCGCACGGA
This sequence comes from Sphingomonas sanguinis, assembly GCF_019297835.1. Classification (NCBI taxonomy): domain Bacteria; kingdom Pseudomonadati; phylum Pseudomonadota; class Alphaproteobacteria; order Sphingomonadales; family Sphingomonadaceae; genus Sphingomonas; species Sphingomonas sanguinis. The sequence continues at coordinate 3,057,070 of NZ_CP079203.1, forward strand.
AACCCGTGCAGTCGATGAACAGGTCGCCCGCATGGGCCTGACCGTCGTCGAGCACGACATGGTCGATCCGTCCGCCCGCATCACGCGCGACCGAGGCGATGCGCCCCTGCACCCGTACCACGCCTGCCGCTTCGGCGTGGCGGCGGAGCAGCGCGGCGTAGAGGCTGGCATCGAAATGATAGGCCCAGGCCAGGCCGCTCGGCAGGTCGGGACGGCCGGGATCGGGGGCGAAGCGGCCCGCCATGGCGGCTTGCGCTCCCGGCATATGGCCCCAGAGCGAGGCCGGGTTCGCCGCCCCGCCGCCGCGCAGCCAGTAATGATGGAAGGGGACGAGGCCCAGGCCGCGCCCGATGCTGCCAAAGGCATGAAGATAGCCGCTGCCTTCGCCCGACCAGCCCTCGAACCGGATACCCAGCTTGAAGCTGCCGTTGGTCGCACGGAGGAACTCGGCCTCGTCCAGCCCCAGCATCTGGTTGAACAGGCGAATACCGGGAATGGTCGCCTCACCCACGCCGACCGTTCCGATCGCATCGGATTCGATCAGGGTAATGCGGGTGGAGGCGGGTGCGAACCGGGCGAGGGCCGCTGCCGCCATCCAACCGGCCGTGCCGCCGCCGACGATCACGACCCGTTGAGCGATATGGTCTGCGGAAGGGGCGGCGTCCATGCGGCGTCTCACGAAACCCGCGCCGACCGTTCGATCGGCGCGGGAAATAGGGTCATCAGAAGCGATAGGTAAACCCGGCCAGGAACCGGCGGCCATAGCTCTGATAGTCGATCACCTCGTCACGGCGACCGGCATTGGTGGTCACGAACGGAGTGTCGGTCAGGTTCTGGCCCTGCACGAAGATCGACAGGCCCTTGAACGTGCCTTCCTGGAAGTCATAGCCGATCTGGCCGTCGACGATCGTCTCGTCGATTGCACGGCGCCGGACACGGTTGGCACCGAAGCCCGACAGCTCACCGACGAAGGTCGAGCGGTAGCGGACCGAGCCACGGATATTCAGGCCCCACTTCTCGAAGAAGGCGGTGCCGTTCGCCACCCAGCGCGAATAGCCGGGGATGTCCTCGGGCTCGCCGCCCGGCGTCGGGGTGATCTCGGTCTTGGTGTAGGACCCGCCGCCGGTCAGGCCGAAGCCGTCGAGGAAGCCGACCAGCTGACCCAGCGGCAGCGTGCCCGCCAGCTCGACGCCGTAGATCTTGCCGCCGGTGCCGTTAATTGGGCGGGTGATGCGCCCTTGTGTCGGGATGCCCGCGGGCAGCGAGGCGGGCAGCGGCAGGCCCGTATAGTCGTAAGGCTGCTCTAGATTGTACACGAAGCTCTTGAGGTCTTTGTAGAAGCCCTGTGCCGCCAGATAGCCGCGCGTGCCGAAATATTTCTCGACCGTCACGTCATAGGAGTTCGACCGGATCGGGCGGAGATACGGGTTGCCGCCATTGCCCGAGATGATCCCCTGCGCCGCGTCGAAGCCATAGGACAGCGCCACCCGCATATCGTCGAAGCGCGGGCGCATCATCTGGCGCGCCGCCGCCACGCGGAAGACCCAGTCGCTGGGCAAGCGCAGCGAGAGATTGGCGCTGGGCAGGATGTCCCAATAATCGTCGCCTTGAACGATGTTGGTATAGCCGGTGCCGTTGTAGACCAGCCCGCGCGACTTCTGCTCGGTGCCGACCGCCTGCACGCCGATATTGCCGGTCAGCTCGGCCGCGCCCAGTTGCGCCTTCAGGTCCGCCTGGAGATAGGCGGTCATCAGATGCTCGGTGGTGGTATAGGCCTTGGCAGGTACGTCGGGGCTGGTGTTGGGCGTCAGCGTATAGACCCCGCCCGCGAGCAGCGCGCGCGGATCATAGCTGAGCATCGGGCCCAGACCCAAATAGGTCAGGTCGGTCGGCGTCTGGCGATATTGCTGGGGCAAGGGCGCGATGGTCGCACCACCCGGCAACGTCACGAAGGACTCGTTCGGCGCCAGTGACTTGGCATGATCGGTATAGTTCAGGCCAAAGCGTATCGCGTGGACGATCGGCGTCTCGATTTCGCGCTCGATCTCGACCCTGTACTGCTTGATCTGATCGGTGATCTTGCGGTCGTTGAAATAGCCCGCCTGCCGGGTCGAGCCGCCCCAACCCAGCGGATCGGTCAGCTGGATGAGGTTGGGGTCGGAATAGTTCAGCGTCGGCTTGAAGACGGTGCCGGTGCGGCCCGTGGTGAAGCCGATCGTGTCGGTCGCGCCATTGCCCTGACCGTAGCCGGTGCCGCTATAGGTCTCCAGCGTCACCTCGTCGCGGTCGGTGCGCGAATAGCTGAGGTCGATGAACGCGCTCCAGCCGTCATCGCCCTTATACTTGCCGTTATAGCCGAACGAATAGAGCTTGGCCTTGCGCTGGAACGAGTCGTTGCGGACCACACCCTCGACCCGGTTGAAGGTGCCCGAGGTGACGAGGCCGTTATTGACCACCGCATTGGTCAGCGAGGTGCCCGAACCCCATTGCAGCGGCAGCTCGATCCCGCGCTTGATCTGGTCGTCGTTGAAGTCGGAATAAAAGCCGTCCAGCGTGCTGGTGAAGGTGTCGCTCATCCGCCACTGTACCGTGCCCGACAGGCCCAGCCGCTTCAGCGTGGTCGAGGTGACATAGGATTTCGAGCCGCCGATGACGTCGACCGGCTGGCCGCCGACCGTCGTCTGCGCATAGCCCCAGGCATTGCCTTCCTGAATCTGGTACGGTTCGTTCAGGTAGCTGGCCGACAGCGCGACGCCGATCGTGTCGTCGGCGAACTGGTCGACATAGGTCGCGCTGGCGCGGTAGCCGAAGTCCTTCGACCCCGCATTCAGCTTGCCGATATCGGCATAGGTGCCGCGTGCGCCGACCGAGATCACGCGCTTGCCATAGTCCAGCGGGCGGATGGTCTTCAGGTCGACCGTGCCCGACAGGCCCTGGCCGATCAGCCCGGCATTGGCGGTCTTGTAGATCAGGACCTGGTTGACGACTTCGGCCGGATACTGGTCATATTCGACGGCGCGGTTGTCGCCGGTCGACGTCTGCTCGCGGCCGTTCAGCAGCGTGGTCGAGAAGTCGGGCGCGAAGCCGCGGATCGAGATGGCGTTGGAGCGCCCGTTGACCCGCTGCGACGTGACGCCGGGCAGGCGGGCGATGGACTCGGCGATCGACGCGTCGGGCAGCTTGCCGATATCCTCGGCCGAGACGGACTCGACGACCAGATCACGGTTCTTCTTTTCGGCGACGGCGTTTTCCAGCGCGGCGCGGAAGCCGGTGACGACGATATCGCCGGGCTCGGACTCCGCCTGCGCCTGCTGGGCGGCGGTGTCGGGCGTGGTCGGCGCGGGTACGACCGCGACGCTTTGCGCGAAGACCGGTGCGGCGACGATCATGGCCAGCGTGCTGACCCCGAGCTTCAGGAATGAGCGCGCGGCATCGGCCGGCGCCACAGGGCGAACCGTCATGAAATCCCCTCCAGGAAATCCCGTTTTCTTTCGATGAACGGGTATGGTTGTTGTCCCTCCTGTGAAAGGGTGCGGGCCTAAAAGGAATAATGGCGCATACGTATTCAATGCGGCCGGATCGGCCTGTTGCATTATTACGACAGCGCTTCTGCTTAACCCGGCTCAGCAAAGCCGGTAAGCGAAGGGGAGAGGAGGAAGCATCGATTTGGCCGGTCCGCGAAAGCCCACATCGTTCGACATCGCGCAAATGGCGGGCGTATCGCAGCCGACGGTCAGCCGTGCGCTGCGCGGCAGCCCTTCGGTCAGCGCGGCCACGCGTGCCCGGATCGAGGCGATCGCGAAGACCCTGAACTATACGGTCGACCGTGCCGCCTCGAACTTGCGCAGTGGGCAGACCCGGACGCTGGCACTGCTCCTCTTCCGCGATCCCTCGCCGGGGCGGACGCTGATCAATCCGTTCTTTCTCGGTATGTTGGGCTCGATCATGGAGAGTTGTGCCGAGGTCGGGTATGACCTGCTCGTCTCGTTCCAGAACCCGACCAGCAACTGGCAGGCCGATTATGAGGACAGCCACCGGGCCGATGGGCTGATCCTGCTCGGCTATGGCGACTATGCCGATTACCGCGAACAATTGGAGACGCTGGTCGCGCGCGGCACGCATTTCGTGCGCTGGGGATCGGTGACGCCGGGGCAGCCAGGGCTGACCATCGGGTGCGACAATCATGCAGGCGCGCTGGCCGCGACGCGGCATCTGGTCGCGCAAGGCCGCACGCGGATCGCCTTTCTGGGCGATGCGACCGACCATTATCCCGAATTTCACGACCGCTATCGCGGCTATTGTGACGCGCTGGCCGAGGCGGGTCTGGACTGCGATCCGGCGCTTCAGGTCGGTGCGATTTCCAGCGAAGAAGCGGGCGAACAGGCGGCGCGCGCCTTGCTGGCGCGGGGGCGGTCCTTCGACGCGATCATGGCGGCGAGCGACCTGATCGCACTGGCCGCGTTGCGGGTCGTGACCGAGGCGGGGCTTCGCGTGCCTGCCGATATCTCGCTGGTCGGGTTCGACGATATTCCGGCAGCAAGCTTCGCCCATCCGCCGCTTAGCACCGTAATCCAAGATGCCGCCGCCGCCGGGCGATTGCTGGTGAGAGCCCTGCTCGCCGAGATTGCAGGCAGGCCGCGAACGCCGACCTTGCTGCCCGCCACGCTGGTCGTGCGCGGATCGAGCATCAGATCATAGGCATAAGAAAATAGCATATTGGGAGAGAATATGGAGAAGCCGCGCCAAGGCTTTTGGGGGTTGTGGAACACCTCGTTCGGCTTTTTCGGCATCCAGATCGGCTTTGCCCTGCAAAACGCCAATGTCAGCCGCATCTTCCAGTCGCTGGGGACGGCCGAGAAGGACCTGGCGTTCTTGTGGATCGCCGCGCCGCTGACGGGGCTGCTCGTCCAGCCGGTGATCGGCCATTATAGCGACCGGACCTGGGGACGGTTCGGGCGGCGGCGGCCATATTTCCTGGCAGGCGCGGTGCTGGCGACGCTGGCGCTGGTGGGGATGCCCAATGCGGGCGGGCTGGCCGCGGCGGCCATGCTGCTCTGGCTGCTCGATGCCTCGCTGAACGTGTCGATGGAGCCGTTCCGCGCGTTCGTCGGCGATATGCTCCCCAGCCGTCAGCGAACGGCGGGCTATGCGTTCCAGACCGGGTTCATCGGCGCAGGGGCGGTGCTGGGGTCGCTCGCGCCGATGGTGCTGACCGATGTCTTCCATGTCGCCAATGTCGCTGCACCGGGCGGAGTGCCGCCCTCGGTGCGTTATGGCTTTTACATCGGAGCCGCGGCTCTCTTCGTCGCGGTCTTGTGGACCGTCCTGACCACCCGCGAATATGCACCCGAGCAACTCGCCGCCTTTGCCGAGAGCGATGAGGGGCAGGCGACGTATAGCGATGCCGCGCCCAGCGAACGGATCGGCACCGCACCGCTCTGGATCACGGCCGGAGTAGTGATCGTCGCCGCCGTGGGATGGCTGGGCCTCGACAAGCCGGTCTATCTGCTGGGCGGCGGGCTGATCACCTTCGGCCTGGCGAAGATCGTCAGCGCGGCGCTGGTGCGGGGCGGGCGGGGTCGCAATGCGCTGAGCCAGATCCTGGCCGATCTGGCGGTGATGCCCGTAACGATGAAGCAGCTGGCGCTTGTTCAGTTCTTCACTTGGTCCGCGCTGTTCATCATGTGGATCTACACGACGCCGATCGTCGCCGAGCGCGTCTTCCATGCGAGCGACCCGGCGAGCGCGGCGTTCAACGAAGGCGCCAATTGGGTCGGTGTGCTATTCGCGGTCTATAGCGGGGTGGCCGCGCTCTGGGCCTTTGCGCTGCCGCCACTGGCGCGGGCGATCGGGCGGCGGAACACGCATGTCCTGGGATTGCTCTGCGGAGCGGCGGGGTTCGCGTCGTTCCTCGTGATCCGGGACGCTTGGCTGTTGCTCGGCGCGATGGTGCTGGTCGGTATCGCCTGGGCCTCGATCCTGACCATGCCCTATGCGATCCTGTCGGCGGCGCTTCCGGCCGAAAAGCTCGGGATTTATATGGGGTTGTTCAACATCTTCATCGTCCTGCCGCAGCTGATCGTGTCATCGGTCATGGGGGCGGTGGTCCGGCATTTCTTTGCCGACAATCTGGTCTGGGCGATGGCGATCGCGGCGGGAGTGATGGGGCTGGCGGCGCTGACGATGCTGCGAGTAGCGCGGGAGGCGTGATCCTCCCCAATACGGAGAGGGGGACCGCCGCGAAGCGGTGGTGGAGGGGGGCGCCACCGAGGACATCCATTGCGGAAGCCCCCCTCCGTCAGGCTTCGGCCTGCCACCTCCCGATGCCGGGGTGGATTGTCTTGGCAGGGTGATCGTTGCGGCCAGACCGCCCCCTGACCGTCGACGCCCGCGTCGACCAGGGCGTTCAGGTCGACACCGGTTTCCGCCTCGTTCGGCCGTCCCATCCGCGCCAGCGAGAGGATAGCCGCCATGAGCGAGCGGACACTGGCGCGGCGCTTCCGGGAAGAGACGGGGGAGAGCCCGTTGGCGCGGCTGACCGCGCCGCGGCTAGCGATGGCGCGAAAACGACGCCTGTCGATGGAACACATTGCCGACAGGACGGGAATGGGAACCGCGACCAATCCGCAGCTGCACGGCACGTCAAGCGTCGGCATTCCGCCGAACCTCAATCGCAAACAATTTCGGCGCGGGAAGTATGAGGTGCGGCGGATCCACATTATAAGTCCTTCTCCCTCGCAGATCGTGGCGAGGATAGCCTTCAAAGATGAGGAGAATCGCCATGTCTTCGATCCGGCTCTTCTACAGCGACGGTGCCTGCTCGCTTGCGCCGCATATCGCGCTGGAGGAGACAGGCGCATCCTTCGAGCCGGTCCGCGTCGACATGGCGTCGGGCGAACAACGGTCGGCAGAGTTCCTCCGCATCAATCCCAAAGGGCGCGTGCCTGCGCTGGCCGTCGATGACTGGGTGCTGACGGAGAACCCGGCAATCCTCCAGTTCATCGCGCGCTCGTTTCCGCATGCAGGACTGTGGCCGGACCAATTGCGCGATCAGGCGCGGGTGGCGGAGTGGCTGGCGTGGATCGCTTCCACCGTCCATGTCGCCTATGCCCATGTTCGGCGCGCGGAACGCTATGCCGCCAGCGACGCGGCGCTGGAGGACGTGCGTGCCAAGGGCCTCCAGACCTGCCGCGACCTATGGCAGGCGGTTGATGCCCGGCTCGGCGACGGACCGTGGGCGATCGGCGAGCATTATAGCGTCGCGGATGCCTATCTGCTGGTCTTCTGGACCTGGGGGCGCGGGGCCTACCTCGGCTTCGATATGGCGAACGATTGTCCGCACTGGACCGCGCATGCCCGGCGGATGGGACTGCGCCCCGCCGTGCAGCGGGCCTTCGAGCGCGAAGGGCTGGCATTGCCTGCTGGCGGCTAGGCACCGTCGGTGCGGCACCGGCATGCAGCTCGACGACATCAACGACTCTGATGCGAGGGGAACACCGTCGTATCATAGGAAGGACAGTTGCGCTCGCAAGCGACGTATGACGGCTCGGGCGCCGTCATCGTCATGGACGCGCCAAAGGAACTGGGCGGCTGCATCGTCGGCATCATGGGCATTGTCGGCCGATCCATGGATATCGACATTCCCGGAGCGACAACGACGATCACCAAGGGACATGGCGAACGCGCCCCGTCGCTGAATATCTGCTGGAGGATGTCGCATCAGGCCGAGCCGTCCTCGTCGCGGCGGTCGCCGGCGCGCAATTAATGGCCGGAAGCCGCGACGATATCAGCCTGTTCGACAGCCTCGTCATTGCCTATCGCGAGGCGGGCCTTCTGCCGTCATAGCGTATCAGCAACCCTGCCCCGCATCATATCGGGCGCGGGCGTCCTGTATATTTCGCTGCTGGGCATTCGCCCACAGGGTGAGCGCCATGACCGGCTCGAGCAGCGAGCGTCCGACGTCGGTCAGTGCGTAATCGACGCGTGGCGGGATCGTCGGAAACATGGTGCGGCTCACCAGGCCGTCGCGCTCCAGTCCACGCAGCGTGATCGTCAGCATGCGCTGCGAGATGCCGTCGATCCGACGCCGCAACTCGTTGAAGCGCACCGGTCCGTCCTTGAGCGACGCGATGATGTAGAGGCTCCATTTGTCGCCGACGAGATCGAGGATCTCGCGAACCATCCGGCAGTCGTTGGCTTCGTCGGGGGCGGGAAAATCGATGTCACCTGGTGTCACGAGAGTGCCTTCTTGCGAGGAGCGGATCGGTCACTTTAATAGCGTCGGTAACAATTGGTTACTACTCGCTCCATCGGTGCCACCATGAATAGCATGTGTCTCATTCTATCGAGCCCGCTTCGCTTCGCTCCGGAAGCAGCCGCTTCCCGGCAATCCACGAACCGTGACGCGGGAAGGACGATATGATGAAGATCGCCGTCTTCGGCGGTACCGGCCCGACCGGACGCCACATCATCGAAGAGGCGCTGGGTCGCGGCCATACGCTGTCCGTCTACACGCGCGATGCCGCAAAGCTCGCGGGCTATGCCGGCCGGATCGACATCGTCATCGGCGACCTGAAGGACCGTGATGCGATCAAGACGTGCATCGCCGGTGCCGACGCGGTGATCAGCGCGCTCGGCCCCAACAGCCTGACGTCGCGCGAGAAGCGGCCGATCATGCAGGGTGTCGGCACGATCATCTCCGTCATGGAGGAACTGCACGTTCGTCGGTTGATCCAGATCTCGACGGCCGCCTATCGTGACCCCAAGGACGGCTTCGACTGGAAGTCGCGCGCCTTCACGCTGCTGTTCCGCCTGATCGTGCGCAATGCGTTCGACGACATCCAGGCGACTGCCGACCTCGTGAGCCGGTCGCGGCTCGACTGGACGCTGGTGCGCATTCCCAATCTCAAGGACGGGTCTGCCACCGGCGGGGTGGAGGTCGGCTGGTACGGCCGGACGAAGCTGGCCACGAAATTGTCGCGCGGCAATCTCGCCCGGTTCCTGATCGATCAGGCGACCGCGAAGGACCTGGTGCGCAAGGCGCCCGCGATTGCCGATCGCCTGTGATGACCGACCATCGGAAGGGCAGCATCATGCTGAACATCGACCTGTATACCGAGATCACCTGCCCCTGGTGCATCATCGGGCACCACCGTCTCGACAAGGTGTTGGCGGAGCGCTTCCCCGACCTGGCGGTCGCCATCCGCCAGCATCCGGTGCTGCTGCTGCCCGACGCACCGGCGGAGGGTCTGTACATCGCCGATCTGCTCCGCTCGCGCTACGGCGTAACCGATCCCGCAGCCGCGTTCGCCCGGCCGCAGGCGGAAGCGCGCGCCTCCGGCTTCGACCTCGATCTCGGTCGCCAGCCCCGGACGTACCGGACGCAGGCGGCGCATGGGCTGATCCTGGCGACCGCCGGGCGGGATACGCAGCACGCCCTCGCCGTCGCGATCACCGATGCGTACTTCCTCGAGGGGCAGAACATTTCGGACGCCGAGGTCCTCGCCGATATCGCGGCCCGCCACGAGTTCGCGCGCGAGGAGGCCCGCGCGATCGCGCTCGACCCCGAGCAGCACCGGCGGGTCGAGCAGGAGGCGGCGCGGTCGGCGGCCGCCGGGGTCCGATCGGTGCCGCATTTCGTCTTCGGCGGGCGCATCGCCATCACCGGCGGGCGCAGCGAGGACGAAATCGCGTCGGCCATCCGTCAGGCTGCCGCCTCCCCGGCGACCGCCTGACCACGATCCGGCGACCGGGATCATAGCGATACAGGAAGGTTATCCGTGCAGCATAAGGGATTCACGGCGACCGACGTGCCCGACCAGACCGGTAGATGCTTCATCGTCACCGGCGCGAACACTGGCATCGGCTTCGAGGTGGCGAGCGTGCTGGCACAGCGGAATGCCCGCGTGCTGCTCGCCTGCCGCGACGAGGCGAAGGCCGCCGATGCGATGCGCCACATCCGCCGCAAGCTCCCAGACGCCGACCTCGCCTTCCTGCCGCTCGACCTAGGCGATCTTGGGAGCGTGCGACGGGCGGCGGAACTGGCCACCCGCGAACCGCGGGTCGACGTGCTGATCAATAATGCCGGTGTGCAAGACCCGAAGCTCAGGCGCACGGTGCAGGGGTTCGAGCAGACGTTCGGCGTCAACCACCTCGGCTGCTTCGCGTTCACGGCGCTCATAATGCCGAAGCTCATGGAGACGCCTGGATCGCGCATCGTCGTCACCAGCAGCGGGCAGCACAAGAGGGCAAGGATCGCGTGGGACGACCTCGACGCGCAGAAGAGCTACAAGTGGCTGCCGCGCTATGCCGCCAGCAAGCTCGCCAACCTGCTCTTCGTCTTCGAACTGGACCGGCGACTGCGGGCGGCGAGCGCGCCGGTGACGGCGGTGGCGTGTCATCCGGGTCTGGTCGGATCGGGTCTTGCCCGGAACAGTTGGTGGGGCAACACCGTGATGTCCCTGATCGGTGTGCTGTTTGCCACGCCCGCCATGGGCGCCTGGGGTGCGCTGCACGCGGCGACGGGGCCGGTGAAGCCCGGAGGCTATTATGGACCGACCGGCGTCGCGGGGTTGCGCGGTCCATCCGGGGAGAGCAGCGTCTCCAATGACGCAAGGAACCCGCAGCTAGCGACGCGCCTGTGGGATGTCTCTATGGAGATGACCGGGATCGATCCTGGTCTGCCTTCTGCCGACAGACGGTCGTAACGCCGTCGGCACGATGATGATCTCCCGTCCCCGACAGAGGCGATCCGGTGGTCAGTTCACGACGTTCCGGATCGTCTGGACGGGTACGTCCCCGTCATTGACAGAGGTATAGGCCTTCCCGATTGCGACGGCTCGCGATCCTGCGGATTGAACGCTTCGAGCAATCGCATCAGCCGGCCGTCGGCTGGTTCGTCCACCACCGCGAACGTCCGATCTCCGCGCCATGTCGACGCCGTCGCGGCGAAAGGGCCAGCCCGACTTGGCGCGCAGGAAGTTGAAGCTGTGGCCATTGTGCCGGAAGAGGTCTTCGGGCTGCTCCGGCGTCGCATACCGCGCGGGATAGTTCGGCGAGGCGAATGCTGAAGTCGATCGAAATGAGAATGCGCTATTGATCTTTTCCGCATAGCGCCTCTCTCCGGTGCAACGGCAGGTGAAGCGTGGCTCCCCAAAATAACAAGGCGGCTGCGCTGAATGCTGCGCCGAGCATGGACACGCCGGACCATCCCGCCTGGGCATATGCCATCGTTGAGGTGCTGGCTCCCAAGGCGCTCCCGATGGAATAGAACACCATATAGCCGCCGAGGAGACGGTTGCCGGCTTCGGGATGGCGTTCGAATATGATGCTCTGATTGGTGACATGAACGGCCTGTACGGCAAGGTCGAGCACCACGACGCCTGCCAGCAGCAAGGGCGGCGACACCGGCAAGAGTGCGATCAATCCCCATGAGGCCAGCAACAGCGCGAGCGAAACCCCGCTGGTCCATGGACCGAAGCCGCGATCGGCAAGCCGACCCGCACCGTTCGCGGCCAGCGCCCCCGCCATGCCGACCAGGCCGAACAAGCCGATCTGGCTATGGGAATAGGAAAAGGGCGGTGTGCTGAGCGGCAGGACCAGCGCTGTCCAGAAGGTGCTGAACGTGGCGAAGATCAGCAGGGCCAGAAGGCTGCGAACCAGCAATATCCTGTCGCGAAGAAAGAGAACCGGAATTGAGCGGAGGGTGGCGATGTACCCATCGGTGTTTTCCGGCGAAGGTTGTCGCGGCAGGATGCGGATGTGAGCCAAGGTGCGTAATGAAGCAGGCGGCCATCACGGATGTGCCCCGCGATGGCCGTGCCAGAACGCCAGATTGTTCAAATCACAGGGCGTAGCGCAGGCTGAGCAATGCGGTTCGCGGCGCGCCGAAGTAGCAGCCGGTGGCGGAGATGCAGGTCTTGAGATAGCGCCGGTCGAAGACATTGCTGACGTTCAGCGCCAGGTTGGCGCCCTTCAGCGCCGGCGACACCGAAGCCAGGTCGAACCGCAGCGCCGCATCGGCAATGGTCGCGGCGGGGATGCGATAGAGGTTGGCGGCATCGCCGTATAGCGAACCGAAATAGGTCACGCCGGCGCCGATCCCTACGCCCTTCAATACGCCCGATGGGAAGCTATAGTCCGCGCGCGCCGATGCTTGATGGTCGGGAACGAATGCCAGCGCATTGCCCTGGATCGACGCGCCGGCGGCGTTGCGGTTGGCCCGCAGCACCTTGGATTCGCTATAGGCATAGGAGGCGATGAGGTTGAGCCCACGAACGGGTGTGAACTTGGCCTCCGCCTCCACGCCACGCACCCGTGCTTCGCCGGTCTGGGTGTTGAAGCGGATGTCGACCGGATCGGGGGTCGTCACGTTCGTCTGGCGAAGATCGAACGCGGCAAGCGTGACGAGGCCCGGCAGATGGCGGAACTGGTATTTGACGCCGCCTTCCCATTGCTTGCCGAGCGACGGGGCGAAGGCTTGCCCCAGCCGATCCGTGCCGGCGGTCGGCTGGAACGAGGTGCCGTAGCTGGCGTAGGCGGCCAGGTCGTTCAGCAACTGATAGGTCAGGCCGACCCGCCCCGTGAACTGGCGGTCGCTCTGGCGGGCCTGGGTCTGCCGGTTGCTCGCGACCGTCAAGCTGTTGGTCGTGCTGTCAGCCCAGTCATAGCGACCGCTCGCCAGCAACGACAGTCGGCCCAGGCTGCCGTTATACTGCCCGTAAATGCCCGTTTGGTCGCGGTTCTGCTGGATCGTCGTTGCGATCGGTGGCCGCACCGTCCCGCGGGTGTAGACCGGCGCGAACACGTCGATCGAGGGCACCAGCCGCAGCGCGCTTTCGTCATAGCGGGCGCGCTCATACTGGTAATCAAGACCGATCAGCACGTCATGCGTTACCTCGCCCGTGCGTCCACGCAGGTGCAGTCGCGTGTCGGTCGTCCAGACATGGCTGCGTTCCGGAAAGGCCCAGGCATAGCGGCTGAGGGTCCGGTTATCCGCCGCCAGCGCGATGCCCTGCACGCGCTGGGTGTCGGTCGTGACATCGGCATAGCGGATATTCTGCTCGAACCGCAGCGCCTCGCTCAAATCACGGCGCAGCTCGATCCCGGCCGTGAATTGTTCGTTCCGGAAGTGATCATAGCTGGGATCGCCGATGAAGAGGCTGCGGCTGATCTGCCCCACCGGATTGGCCCGCAGCGTCCCGACCACCGGCAGTGCGGGCGGCGCGCCCCCGCCGTCGGACACGATCTTCTGATATTGCCCCAACAGGGTAATCGACGTGCGGTCATCCGGCGCGAAGCGCAATGCGGGGGCGATGAAGACCCGCTTTTCGTTGAGATAGTCGGTCGGGGTATCGCTCGTCCGGACAAGGCCGGTCAGGCGATAGGACAAGGCGGTGTCTCCGATCGGCCCGCCGAAATCGATCCCGCCCTGGAAGCGGTCGAACGATCCGGCCTGCAGCAAGACTTCGTGCAGCGGCTGGTCCGTCGGACGTTTGCTGACCATGTTGATAAGGCCGCCCGGCGCGCTCTGGCCGTAAAGTGAGGAAGCGGGGCCCTTCAGCACCTCGATCCGCTCCAGGCCATAAGGCTCGACGCGGATCTGTGCATAGCCGCGTGCGCCGAATGGCAACCTCATGCCGTCGAGGTATCGCACCGGATTGAAGCCGCGAACGATGATCCAGTCGTGGCGCACGTCGGTGTCGCCATATTGGCCGACGACACCCGGTGTGTTCTGGATGGCCTGTGTCAGGCTCTGAACGCCGCGCACCGCGATTTCCTCGGCGGTGATCGTATTGATTGCCTGCGGGGTCAGCAGGATGGGCAGGTCGGACTTCGATCCGCTCGACGTTTCGATCGGATAGGGCCTCGCCGTGACCACGATGTCCTGATCCTCCTCCGCCTTGGACAGAGGCTGGGCATGGGCAGCTTGCGTCGCGGATGCGATGCACGCGACGAGCGCGACGGAACGGACCTTCATTATTCCCCCTAAAATGATAACGACTCGCGTTAGCGTATTATCGAGGGTAAGGTCAATCGGCGTTGCCGAACCGATTCGGCGAGCACTCCCCGGGGAAAGGACGAAGGTTCGAGACCATCGGCACCTTCCTATTTGTGAAGTGAAAAACCGTCGCCTGGATCGACGTCTTGTGCAGCCAATTGACGATCGCGGCAGCATGCCGAGCTGGCCCACTCTGACAGAATGACGGTCGTTTCGACGCTACCGACCGCTTCGATCGACTAGGGCACGTCTGCATTTGAAGAATTCCCATTCGAGGTGAATTTTGATTCAAGGCTGGCGAAGTAGCCGAGCCTTGAGCAGACGCACGCTGACGGATGAACGATGGGAGCGGATTGCTGGATATCTCCCGGGCCTTGAGGGGACATGCGGCTGCAGCGGCGTGGACACCGGCCGGTGGCGTCCTCGTGTGCGTCTCGCGGCTGGACGAGATCGAGACGTATTTCGGCAACGCAGGCCTCGACCAGAATGACTTTGCGGTCCTCACGAGCGATAAGGCTCGTAACGAGCTAGGGGCGCCACCCGAACTCCACGATGCCGCCCCGATTATGTTTGTCACGCAACAGCGCCTTAAGCCTGGGCGGGGCTCAACACCCATGGCTGGTCTGTCAGAGCCCTTCTATCAACGGCATCCCCGTGCACTTCGCATCTGGGACGAAAGTGCCGAGCTGGGTGATCAGGCCTCTCCTAGGGTTGATGACCTAGGGGCGCTTCTCGGGCCTCTCCGCATCTCCAAGCCCAAACTGGCGGCGGGCATTCAAGGATTGATGCTGGAAGCGTGGCAAGCTGAGCCGGGGGCGGTGCTGACTGTCCCAGCGGGCCTCACTGTCCCCTCCCATCGCAAGGATAGCCTCGCTGACGTGAAGCGGGACTTGGTGGGCCTGGGAGGGGCGGATGAAGTCCGATAGAAGCTCTTCCCAGCCTGCCAAGAGCTGATCAGCATATTCGCCGCCGCCCGTTGTCAGGCTGGCTTCTTCGTATAGATGCCAGTCCACCTCAAAGACGTGAGCAAGGTGCGCAATCTGAGCGGGGGTGGGCTTGTCGTACTTCTGCGTCGCAAGCTTCTCGGCCTTCGCGACCGTATCAAACCATAGGCGAGCGGCTTCGCTGTAACGTGCGACCGTCGCGGGATTGCTCAAATCAGTCCCCGCAAGCGAGCGTTTCAGCTCGGTCGGACTGCCTGGAATGAAGGGGCGAAGCTCAGGCGGATAGACCCGCCGATAGCTCAAGCGGCCGGTACGTTTGTCGGCCTGTACGTGCTGATATTCTACTGAAATACCCATGCTCGCATGTACCCCGTGATGTACCGCCTGAGCGGCTGATAGTCACGGTTTTCTGCGATCCCTCTGCATGAGAGGGGGGTGGTGCCCAGAAGAGGACTCGAACCTCCACGACCTTGCGATCGCCAGCACCTGAAGCTGGTGCGTCTACCAATTCCGCCATCTGGGCACGGGGTAGGCCCGCGCCTTTAGGGTAGGGTTCGAATCCTTGTCAACGGCTTTTTTGCGAGGCAAAGGGGCGAGGCACAAAAAATCTGGCGAATAAGGACGGTCATGACGAACAAGCTGGTGACGCTGATCGGCGGCGGGGGCTTTCTGGGCCGCTATGTCGCACGCGAACTGATGCGGGACGGTACGCGCGTCCGGGTGGCGCAGCGCGATCCGCGCCAGGCCTATTTCCTGCGCACCCAGGGCGGGCTGGGCCAGACTCAGTTCGTCGCCGTCGATATTGCCCGCCCCGAAACGGTCGCGCGTGCGGTCGAGGGCGCGGATGCGGTCGTCAATCTGGTCGGCGTGATGGGCGGCAACATGCAACGCATCCATGTCGATGGCGCGCGGGCCGTGGCGGAAGCCGCCCGCAACGCCGGTGCGGAGGCGCTGGTCCATGTGTCGGCGATCGGCGCGGATGCAAACGGCGCGGCGGCCTATGCCCGGTCCAAGGGGCAGGGCGAGGCGGCGGTACGCGAGGCCTTCCCGAACGCCACCATCCTGCGCCCCTCGATCGTATTCGGGCGCGAAGACCAGTTCGTGAACCGCTTCGCGGGCATGATGGCCGCGCCGATCGTCCCGGTCCTGCGCGCGGGCGTGAAGTTCCAGCCGGTCTTCGCGGGTGATGTCGGCGAAGCGGTCGCCAACGCGCTGCGCGATCCCGAATCGCATGGGGGCAAGACCTATGAGCTGGGCGGGCCGGACGTGCTGTCGATGGGCGAGCTGCTCCGCTGGATCGCGCAGGCGCTGGGTCGCAAGCCGAACTTCGTCGAAGTGCCGGACTTCGCGGGCGCGCTGCTGGCGCGGTTGCCGGGCGCGCCGATCAGCTGGGATCAGTGGCTGATGCTGCAACAGGACAATGTCGTCGCCGCCGGTACGCCGGGTCTGGCCGCGCTGGGCATCGAGGCCGCGCCGCTGGCGACCGTCGCGCCCGAATATCTGATCCGTTTCCGCAAAGCCGGTCGCTTCGGGCGCCGTGCGGAGACGCTGGCGGCTTGAGAGGCCGTTTGGAAACTCGCGGAAAAGCGAGTTTCCAAGCGGTGCCGGCTCGCTCCCTCACCCGGCCCCCCACAGAGTACACTTGATGGGTGGCCGGGTGAGGGAGCGGGCCGGCACCGCAAAACGTGCCAGCGGCACGTTTTCAAACAATCCTTAAACCGTCCCAACCTGACAGTCTTTATCATTTCGCTGACAGCCCCGTCGCCCTATGGCGGCGGGGCTGCCTTTGCTTGTGGGGGATCCGCGTGAACGATCTGATAGCCGCCATCATCCTCGGAATTGTCGAGGGTGTCACCGAATTCCTGCCGGTGTCCTCCACCGGCCATCTGATCCTGGCAGGCGCGCTGCTCGGCTATGACGATGCGCGGTGGCAGATGTTCAACATCGTCATCCAGCTGGGTGCGATCCTGGCGGTGGTGGTCCTGTACTGGCGGACCTTTTGGACGGTCATGGTCGGGCTGGCCAAGCGCGATCCCGGTTCGGTCCGCTTCGTGCGCAACCTGCTGATCGCCTTTATCCCCGCCGCCGTCATCGGCGTGCTGGCCAAGAAGCATATCGAGGCGCTGCTGCTCCAGCCCAAGGTGGTCGCGGTTGCGCTGATCGTCGGCGGTATCGCGATCCTAGTGATCGAGCGGGTGGTGAAGCCCGGCACGACGCGCGGCATCGCGGCGGTCCCGGCCAAGACGGCGCTGGGCGTCGGCTTCCTCCAGTGCCTGGCGATGATCCCCGGGGTCAGCCGGTCGGGCGCCACGATCCTGGGCGCGCTGACCCTGGGTGTCGAGCGGCGCACGGCGGCCGAGTTCAGTTTCTTCCTCGCCATCCCCACCATGCTGGGCGCCAGCGTCGTCGAGACGGCGGGGCATCTGGATGCGATGCGCGCTGGGAACAGCGTCGGGCCGATCGAGATCGCGGTGGGCTTCATCGTCGCCTTCATCGTGGCGCTGCTGGTCGTGCGCTGGTTCGTCGGCATCGTCGGCCGTCACGGATTCGGCCCCTTTGCCTGGTATCGAATCGTCGCGGGCAGCATCGCGCTGGCGCTGCTGACCATGCATTGATACCGGATCGGACCTTGTTTATTGCGTATCGGTCGCAATAATGGGTTTGAGTGCTCCAAATCCTATTTTAGTTAGTCAGTAATGCTGACCTATTTGTCGATTTCGAGGTGACATAGGGTCGTTCGCGCAATATCCGCATCTTCGGAGGCGCATATGGCGAACGATTCTATGCTGAAGTTTGTAGGCCGCGATCAGGCCTATCCGGCCAAGCGGGCCGCAGAGACCCGCGCGGAGGATTTCCGCGAGATCGCCGAGCGTTATGCGCCCCCGGCGGCGGAGGACCAGGCCGGGCGCTGCTCGCAATGCGGCGTGCCCTATTGCTCGGTCCACTGCCCGCTTCACAATCATATACCTGACTGGCTGCGTCTGACCGCCGAGGGGCGGTTGCGCGAAGCCTATGAGCTGTCCAACGCCACCTCGACCATGCCCGAGATTTGCGGCCGCATCTGCCCGCAGGACCGGCTGTGCGAGGGCAATTGCGTCATCGAGTTTTCGGGGCACGGCGCGGTCACGATCGGTTCGGTGGAAAAGTTCATCACCGACACCGCCTGGGAAGAGGGCTGGGTCGAGCCGCTGGTCCCCGGACCCGCGCGGGGCCAGTCGGTCGCGGTGATCGGTGCGGGGCCTGCGGGCCTGACGGCGGCGGAATATCTGCGCGTGTCGGGTTACGAGGTCCATGTCTATGACCGGCACGACCGGGCGGGGGGCTTGCTGACCTATGGCATCCCCGGCTTCAAGCTGGAAAAGCCCGTCGTCATGCGCCGGGTCGAGCGGCTGAAGGCGGGCGGCATCGTCTTCCATGAGGGTTTCTCGGTCGGTCAGGACGCGACGCTCGAGGATCTGCGCCGTCGCCATGACGCGGTGCTGATCGCCACCGGCGTCTACAAGGCGCGCAATGTCGATGTGGATGGCGCGGGCGCGAACGGCGTGATCGCCGCGCTCGACTATCTGACCGCGTCCAACCGCAAGAGCTTCGGCGATACGGTCGAGGCGTTCGAGAACGGCTCGCTCAATGCGGCGGGCAAGAATGTCGTCGTGATCGGCGGCGGCGACACCGCGATGGACTGCGTCCGCACCGCGATCCGCCAGGGCGCCAAGTCGGTGAAGTGCCTCTATCGCCGCGACCGCGCCAACATGCCGGGCTCGCAGCGCGAAGTCGCCAATGCCGAAGAGGAAGGCGCCGAGTTCGTCTGGCTCTCCGCGCCGCTGGGCTTCGAGGGGGGCGAGACGGTGACGGGCGTGCGCGCCGCCAAGATGCGTCTCGGCGCGCCCGACGCCAGCGGTCGCCGCGCGCCGGAGGCCGAGCCGGGTGCCGACCATCTGCTGGAGGCGGACATGGTCATCAAGGCGCTGGGCTTCGACGCGGAAGACCTGCCCAGCCTGTTCGGCACCGCCGAACTGGGCGTCAGCCGCTGGGGTACGGTGCTGGTCGATGGCCGCACGCTGATGACCAGCCTGGACGGCGTGTTCGCGGCGGGGGACATTGTGCGCGGGGCCTCGCTGGTGGTGTGGGCGATCCGCGACGGGCGCGATGTGGCCAAGGCGATGCACCAGTGGCTGAAGGCGCGGGCGAAGACCGGCGCACGCGAAAGGCAAGCCGCATGATCCGCTATCTGACGCCGCTGGCGCTGCTCCTGGCGGCTCCGGCCGTGGCGCAGACCGGGCCGACCGAGCCGACACCCGATGCGGGCGGACGGATCGAAACCGCCCGTCTTCTGGTCGGCAAGATGAACATCGACCGGATGCTGGATTTCCAGTTCACGAGTCTGATGCCGTTGGTGACGGGCAATCTGCTCAGCGCGATGCAGACGGCTCCGGATGCGCCGAGCGGGATCAAGCAGGTCGTGGCGACCGAAGAGGGACGGGCCAAGGTCCGCGCCATCGCCGGCGAGGAAATGCTGGCCGCCATGCGCGCCCGCTATCCCGACATTCGCGAGGCGGCGGCCGAGGAATATCGCCGCAACTTTTCCGAAGCCGATCTGAAGGCGATCGGCGCCTTTTACGACACCTCGGCCGGGCAGCATTGGCTCGCCTTGCAGCCGCAGTTGCAGCAGCGCCTCGCCGAATTCGGCAAGGGGATGGGCCGCGATGCGGGCATGGCCGCCTTCCCTAAGATTCGCGCCCGCATCGAAGCCCTGGCCAAGACCCAGGCTCCCGCCGCGACCCAGCAGGACAAGAAGTGATGACCGACCAGCGCCAATATCTCGCCGAGCATGGCATGTACCGTCCCGAGTTCGAGGGCGATGCGTGCGGCGTCGGCATGGTCGCGGCCACCGATGGCCAGCCCTCGCGTCGGGTCGTCCAGTCGGCGATCGACGCGCTGAAGGCGGTGTGGCATCGCGGCGCGGTGGATGCCGACGGCAAGACCGGCGACGGCGCGGGTCTGCACGTCGACCTGCCGCACCGTTTCTTCGACGATGCCATCGCGGCATCGGGGCACAAGGTGCTGCCCAACCGTCTCGCGGTCGGCATGATCTTCATGCCGCGCACCGATCTGGGCGCGCAGGAAACCTGCCGCACCATCGTCGAGAGCGTCATCATCGAGGCGGGTTACACCATCTATGGCTGGCGCCAGGTGCCGGTCGACGTCTCGGTCATCGGCATGAAGGCGCAGGCGACGCGCCCCGAGATCGAGCAGATCATGATCGCCGGGCCGATGCCCGATGAGGTCGATGCCGCCGAGTTCGAGAAGAACCTGTATCTGATCCGCCGTCGAATCGAAAAGCGCGTGATCGCGGCGCAGATCAGCGGCTTCTATATCTGTTCGCTGTCCTGCCGCTCGATCATCTACAAGGGGCTGTTCCTCGCCGAGAGCCTGTCGGTCTTCTATCCCGACCTGCAGGATCACCGGTTCGAGAGCCGCGTCGCGATCTTCCACCAGCGTTATTCGACCAACACCTTCCCGCAATGGTGGCTGGCGCAGCCCTTCCGCTGCCTGGCGCATAACGGCGAGATCAACACGATCCGTGGCAACAAGAACTGGATGCTCAGCCACGAGATTCGCATGGCGTCGATCGCGTTCGGCGACAATTCGGAGGACATCAAGCCGGTGATCCCGGCGGGCGCGTCCGATACCGCCGCGCTCGACGCGGTGTTCGAGGCGATCTGCCGGTCGGGCCGCGACGCGCCGACCGCCAAGCTGATGCTGGTGCCCGAGGCGTGGCAGAAGGACCTCGACACGCCCAAGGCGCATGCCGAGATGTACCAGTATCTCGCCTCGGTGATGGAGCCGTGGGACGGCCCCGCCGCCCTTGCGATGACCGATGGCCGCTGGGCGGTGGCGGGCATGGACCGCAACGCGCTGCGCCCGCTTCGCTACACACTGACCGCCGATGGCCTGCTGATCGTGGGTTCGGAAAGCGGCATGGTCGTGGTGCCCGAGGCCACCATCACCGCCAAGGGGCGCCTGGGGCCGGGGCAGATGATCGCCGTCGACCTCGCCGAGGGCAAGCTCTACGACGACCGCGCGATCAAGGACCAGATTTCGGGCGAGCAGGACTATGCCGCGATGATCGGCGAGTTCCTGACCATGGACCAGCTGCCCGCGCCCACCGAAGAGGACGCGCTGGTGCGGATGCCGCGCGCCGAAATGCTGCGCCGTCAGGTCGCGGCAGGCCAGACCATGGAGGATATGGAGCTGATCCTGTCGCCCATGGCCGAGGGTGGCAAGGAAGCCATCGGTTCGATGGGCGACGACACGCCGCTGGCGGTCATCTCCGACAAGCCGCGCCTGATCAGCCAGTTCTTCCGCCAGAATTTCAGCCAGGTGACGAACCCGCCGATCGATTCCCTGCGTGAGCGCTATGTGATGTCGCTCAAGACGCGGTTCGGCAATCTCGCCAACATCCTCGACACCGAAGATCGGCGTGAGCGGGTTCTGGTGCTCAACTCGCCGGTGCTGACCGGCGCCGACTGGCACCGGCTGAAGGCGCATTTCGGCCGCTCGGCCGCCGAGATCGACTGCACCTTCGAGGCGGATGGCGGTCCCGATCGCCTGCGTGCCGCGATCCAGCGCATCCGCAACCAGGCCGAACAGGCGGTGCGCGAGGGCCGGTCCGAGCTGTTCTTGACCGACGAGCATGTCTCCGAGGATCGCGTCGCGATCGCGGGCGTGCTGGCGGCGGCGGCGGTGCATACGCATCTCGTCCGCCGGGGCCTGCGCTCCTATGCGTCGATCAACGTCCGTTCGGCCGAGTGTCTCGACACCCATTATTATGCGGTTCTGATCGGTGTCGGCGCGACCACGGTGAACGCCTATCTGGCCGAAGCCGCGATCGTCGACCGGCACGGCCGCGGGCTGTTCGGCGACATGACCATCGATCAGTGCCTGGCAAACCATCGCACCGCGATCGAGGATGGTCTGCTCAAGATCATGGCCAAGATGGGGATCGCGGTGATCTCCAGCTATCGTGGTGGCTACAACTTCGAGGCGGTCGGCCTGTCCCGCGCGCTGGTCAACGACCTGTTCCCCGGCATGCCCGCCAAGATTTCGGGCGAGGGTTACAACTCGCTGCACTATTCGGCGATGGTCCGTCACGAAGCGGCCTGGGACCAGCATGTCGCGACGCTGCCGATCGGTGGCTTCTACCGCCAGCGCGACGGCGGCGAGACCCATGCCTATTCGGCGCAGCTGATGCACCTGTTGCAGACGGCGGTCGCGACCGACAGCTATTCGACCTATCTGCAATTCGCGCGCGGCGTCGGCGATCTGCCGCCGGTCTATTTGCGCGACCTGCTCCAGTTCAATTTCCCGAACGAGGGCGTGCCCGTCGATCAGGTCGAGGCGATCACCGAGATCCGCAAGCGTTTCGTGACGCCGGGCATGTCGCTGGGGGCCCTCTCGCCGGAAGCGCACGAAACGCTGGCGATCGCGATGAACCGGATCGGCGCCAAGGCCGTGTCGGGTGAGGGCGGCGAGGACAAGCTGCGCTATCAGCCCTATGACAATGGCGACAACGCCAACTCGACGATCAAGCAGATCGCGTCCGGCCGTTTCGGCGTGACGGCGGAATATCTGAACGCCTGCGACGAGATCGAGATCAAGGTGGCACAGGGCGCCAAGCCCGGCGAGGGCGGGCAGTTGCCCGGCTTCAAGGTGACCGAGTTCATCGCCAAGCTGCGCCACGCGACGCCGGGTGTGACCCTCATCTCGCCGCCGCCGCACCACGACATCTACTCGATCGAGGATCTCGCGCAGCTCATCTATGACTGCAAGCAGATCAACCCGCGCGCGCGCGTCTGCGTTAAGCTGGTGTCCTCGGCGGGCATCGGCACGGTCGCGGCGGGCGTGGCCAAGGCGCATGCCGACGTCATCCTGGTGTCCGGCCATGTCGGCGGCACGGGCGCCTCGCCCCAGACCTCGATCAAATATGCCGGTACGCCCTGGGAAATGGGCCTGTCGGAGGTCAACCAGACGCTGACCCTGAACGGCCTGCGCGGGCGTATCCGCCTGCGTGCGGACGGCGGCCTGAAGACCGGGCGCGACATCGTGATCGCGGCGATCCTGGGCGCCGAGGAGTTCGGCATCGGCACGCTGAGCCTCGTCGCGATGGGCTGCATCATGGTGCGCCAGTGCCATAGCAACACCTGCCCGGTGGGTGTCTGCGTGCAGGACGAGCGGCTTCGCGCCAAGTTCACCGGCACCCCGGAAAAGGTCATCAACCTGATGACCTTCATCGCCGAGGAAGTCCGCGACATCCTGGCGCGCCTGGGCGTGCGCTCGCTGGACGAGGTGATCGGGCGGACCGAGCTGCTGCGCCAGGTCAGCCGGGGTGCCGAGCATCTCGACGATCTCGACCTCAATCCGGTGCTGGCCAAGGTCGATGCGACCGATGCCGAGCGGCGGTTCAGTCTGTCGACCTTCCGCAACGAAGTGCCAGACAGCCTGGATGCGCAGATCATCAAGGATGCGAGCGCCGTCTTCTCGCGCGGCGAGAAGATGCAGCTGACTTATTCGGTGCGCAACACGCACCGCGCGGTCGGCACACGCCTGTCGTCGGAGATCACCCGCAAGTTCGGGATGAGCAAGCTGGCCGACGGGCACGTCACCGTGCGTCTGCGGGGCAGCGCGGGCCAGTCGCTGGGCGCGTTCTTGTGCAAGGGCGTGACGCTGGAGGTGTTCGGCGACGCCAACGACTATGTCGGCAAGGGCCTGTCGGGCGGCACCATCATCGTCCGTCCGGCGGTCAGCTCGCCGCTGGCCAGCCAGAAGAACACGATCATTGGCAACACCGTCCTCTACGGCGCGACGAGCGGCAAGCTCTTTGCCGCCGGCCAGGCGGGCGAGCGGTTTGCGGTGCGCAACTCGGGCGCGACCGTGGTGGTCGAAGGCTGCGGCGCGAACGGCTGCGAATATATGACCGGCGGCACGGCGGTCGTGCTGGGTGAGGTCGGGGCGAACTTCGGCGCGGGCATGACCGGCGGCATGGCCTTCATCTACGACCCCGAGGAACGCTTCCCCCGCCGCGCCAACCCCGAGAACATCGTGTGGCAGCGCCTCGCCTCCGCGCATTGGGAAGGCGTGTTGCGCGGCTTGGTCGAGGAACATGCGGCGCGGACCGACAGCAAATGGTCGAAGGGCTTGCTGGAAGACTGGGACCGGGTGGCCGGGCATTTCTGGCAGGTCTGCCCGAAGGAAATGCTGACGCGGCTCGCGCATCCGCTCGACGACTCGGTCGAGGCGGTCGCGGCGGAGTAACCGGCTATAGTCTTCCTCTCCTGCAAGGGGAGGGTGTGCGGGCTTTGACGTGCCCCCGGCGCGTCAAGATGGTGCCGGGGGCACCATCTCGCCCGCACACATGCGCAGCATGGTGGAGGGGTCTCCCGCTCTCGATAGGGTGACACCCCTCCGTCAGGCCTTCGGCCTGCCACCTCCCCTCGCAGTGGAGGAATAGCGATACCCTCCGTTCCGCCTGAGCGAAGTCGAAGGCCACGCTTTGGCCTCTCCCAAATCCTCGTGGCGAGCGATTCCCGTGGCCTTCGACTTCGCTTAGGCTGAACGGAGCGGGGCATGCGGCTCGCACGCTCAAATCCATGACACCCCCGTCATCCCCCTAACCCAGATTACGGAACCGTTGCGTCGCCGTGACGGTTACGCCGCGATGAAAAAGGGAACAGCAGCATGACGATCGATCGCCACAAGATCGAACGCGGGGGATTCATCCTGTTCCTCGCGCTCATCACCATTGGAATGCTGGCGGTGGTATCGGGCTTTCTCGCGGCCCTGCTCTGGGCGGGGCTGGCGGCGATCCTGTTCCGGTCGCTGTTCCAGTGGCTACTGGTCCGGACCGGCGGGCGGCGCAACCTTGCGGCCGGGCTGACCATGCTGATCATCACCTTTGCGGTGGTGGTGCCGACCTTGCTGATCGGCAGCATGGTGGTCGATCAGGCGTCGGGCGTCTATCTGAAGGTGCGCAGCGGCCAGATCGATTTCGCGCAATATTTTCAGCAGGTCCGCGATGCGCTGCCCACCCGCCTGCGCCAGGCGATGGACAATTGGGGCATCGACAGCGTCGAGGGGCTGCAATCCCGCATCTCGCGCACGCTGAGCAGCAGCGTCAGCCAGATCGCGTCCCAGGCGCTGTCGATCGGACGCAACGCCTTCGCCTTCGCGCTGGCGTTCGGTGTCGGCCTCTATGTCGCCTTTTTCCTGATCCGCGATGGCGAGCGATTGGGACCGGCATTCGTCCGCGCCTTGCCGTTGGAGCGCGGCGTCGCGGCGCGGCTGGTCGATACCTTCGTCGCGGTGGTGCGCGCGACGATCAAGGGCTCGGTCATCGTCGGGCTGGTGCAGGGCGCGCTGGGGGCGATCACCTTCTGGATCGTCGGGGTGCCCGCCGCGCTGCTGTGGGGTGTGTTGATGGCGATCGCGGCGCTGCTGCCTGCCATCGGTCCGGCGATCATCTGGGGGCCGGTGGCCATCTATCTGCTTGCAACCGGCGCGATCTGGCAGGGGGCGGTGGTCGTCGCCTCGGGCGTGCTGGTCATCGGCCTTGCCGACAATATCCTGCGGCCCATCCTGGTCGGGCGCGATACCGGGCTGCCCGACTGGATCGTGCTGCTGACGACACTCGGCGGCATCGACCTGCTGGGGCTGAGCGGGATCGTCGTCGGCCCGGTCGTCGCCGCGCTGTTCCTGGCGGGTTGGCGCATCCTGAGCGAGGAGCGCGGCGTCGTGCCCGCCGAGGGCGAGGCGGCCTAGGCGCTGGCCCGGATCGGACCGGGCTTCCCCTATAAAGCGCGTTTGCGCTGCAACATCGTGCTGCCTATGGTCCGCGCCCTGCGGACCGGCCGGGGGGATCGGGCCGGATGATGGGGTAGCACGATGCGATTGCCTTTGGGGGCCTGGAAACTGACGGCCGGGCTGGCCTGTATGCTGACGGGATGCGGCGGAGGCGATGAGGTCGCGCGCCAGGCGGGGGCCAATGGCGCCTCGATCGAAATGCCAGTGCCCGCAGCCTCTCCCGCGAAAGCACCCACCAAGCCCGATGCGCTGCCCGGCGAGACCGCCGCCGATCAGGGCGCCAGCCTGACCACCATCGGCTTTCCACAGGGCGGCGGGGGCCTGAACGACGCGGCGAAGGCGGCGCTCGACCGGCTCGGTGCCGATCCTGCGGCCAAGAGCGGTAGCCTCATCTTGCGCGGCCATTCGGACAGCGAAGGCGATGACGAGGCCAATCGCATCATGTCGCGCAAACGGGCAGAGACCGTGCGCGACTATCTGGCGCGCAAAGGTCTGGAGCGGAGCCGGATGCGCGTAATCGCGCTGGGTGAGACCCGCCCCATTGCCCCCAACGCCAAGCCCGACGGCAGTGACGACAGCGCAGGCCGTGCCCGCAACCGCCGGGTGGAGATCGAACTCAACCGTGCCCGCTGATCGAAACAGCGGCGATTGCCGCTCCTGCCATCGGGTCGTAAGGCCCCGTCATGGCGAAGGGTGATCGACTGGCGCGGCTCGACGCGCATCGTGAGGAAATGGAAGGCGAGTATCGCGAGGCGCTAATCGTCGCGCTGCGGACCACGGCATCGGGCAAATGGGGGCTGTTCGATCACCGCAAGGACCGCGCGGCTCGTGCGGCAGCGGCGCCGGTCGTGGCGGAATTGACCGCGATGGGCGAGGAGATCGATGCGGCCAGGGCGCAGCTCGGCCTGCCGCCCTTCGCGCTCCACGCCGAATTCCTCACTTCGCGTGGCCCGGTGGGGCCGGAGGCGGTGGGTGAACCGAAACAGGCGCAGGCGTGGCTCGATCGCCTTGCGGCGAAGGGATAAAATCATTCCTCCCCTGCAAGGGGAGGTGGCAGGGCGAAGCCCTGACGGAGGGGTGTCCACGCTGGCGGTGACACCCCTCCACCATGCTGCGCATGGTCCCCCTCCCCTTACAGGGGAGGAAGAGCGTACGCGCTACGCCGCCTGCAACGCCTCCGCCGCGACCGCTGCGATGTCGTCGCCCAGCTGGTCGACCCGCGCGGGATCGGCGTCCCAGGCGAACATGAACCGCGCGCCGCCGCCGATGAAGGTATAGAAACGCCAGCCGCGCGCGCGCAGGCCGTCGAGCACCGCTGGCGGGGCGCTGAGGAAGACGGCATTGGCCTCGACCGGGAACATCGGTTCGATACCTGGCAGCCCCGCGACCCGCGCCGCCAACGCTTGCGCACAGGCATTGGCGTGCGCCGCATTGGTCAGCCACGCGCCACTGTCGAGCATCCCGATCCACGGCGCGGCGAGGTAGCGCATCTTGGACGCCAACTGCCCCGCCTGTTTGCAGCGATAGTCGAAATCCTCCGCCAACACGGGGTCGAAGAACAGGATCGCTTCGCCGACCGCCATGCCGTTCTTGGTACCGCCGAAGCACAGGACATCGACGCCTGCGCGCCACGTCATGTCGGCGGGCGAGCAGCCCAGCGCCGCACAGGCATTGGCGAAGCGCGCCCCGTCCATGTGCAGCCGCAGGCCCAGTTCGCGGCATACCGCAGACAGGGCATGGATTTCGGCCAGCGTATAGACCTGCCCCGTTTCGGTCGGCTGGGTGATCGTCACCGCGCGCGGCTTGGGGAAGTGGATGTCCGACCGCCCGGTGGCGAGCGCACGCACCGCCTCCGGGGTCAGCTTGCCGTCCTCGGTCTGTGCGACCAGCAGCTTCGATCCGTTGGAGAAGAATTCGGGAGCGCCGCACTCGTCGGTCTCGACATGCGCGGAGGCCGAGCAGATGACGCTGTGATAGCTCTGGCAGAGCGCGGCCAGCGCCAGCGAGTTGGCCGCCGTGCCGTTGAAGGCGAAGAAGACCTCGCACTTGGTCTGGAACAGGGTGCGGAACGCGTCGGCGGCGCGGTCGGTATAGGGATCCTCGCCGTAAGCCGGGACATAGCCCTGATTGGCCTCGGCCATCGCGGCCCAGGCTTCGGGACAGATGCCCGCATAATTGTCGCTGGCGAACTGTTGAGGAATGACCGCGCTCATCACAAATCCTTCGTACCTATGACGAGTCGGATGAGGAAAGTGGCGGTTCGTCCCGTTGTTGCCGGTTCGGCCACATCCCTCTCCATCCGGAAAGGCACCACCTTGCCGGGAGGCAGGTTGGTGCCGGGCGAAGGCCCGACTCTTGATGCTGGCGCGGCCTTTAGCGGCGGGCGGCCCGGTCCGCAAGAGCGCCAGCTTGCGCATCTGATATCTTTCGCCCCTCGAAGCATTGCGTATCGCGCCCGAAAGTTGGAAGCGTAAACGTTATGAATATCAGGTCCTCTCGCCGCGGTAGCAGCGCTCCCACGATCAGCGATGTCGCGCGCGCCGCCGGTGTGTCGCTGATGACCGTCTCACGCGTGATCAACAACGAGGCCAATGTCCGCCCCGCCACCCGCGAAAAGGTGGAGGCGGCGATCGCGCAGCTCAACTACGCGCCCAATCCGGCGGCGCGCAGTCTGGCGGGCGCGGCGCAGATTCGCATCGGCATGCTCTACAGCAATCCCAGCCAGGGGTTCCTCAGCGAATTCCTGCTCGGCACACTGGACCAAGCGTCGCGGCTCGACGTGCAGATGGTCGTGGAGAAATGCGAGATCGGCGACCATGAGGTCGAGGTCGCGCGCCATCTTATCGCGGGCGGGATCGACGGCGTGATCCTGCCGCCGCCGCTGTGCGAGGCGGAGGCCGTGCTCGCCCTGCTGCGCGAGGCGCGGGTGCCCGCCGTGGTCGTGGCGACGGGCCGCGCACCGCAAGAGATGCCCGAATCGGCGATGGCGGTGCAGATCGACGACCGCGCGGCGGCCGAGGAAATGACCCGTCATGTCATGACCTTGGGCCATCGCCGGATCGGCTTCATCTGCGGCAACCCCAACCTGACCGCCAGCGCCCGCCGATACGAGGGCTTCCGCGCCGCGCTGGAGGCGGTGGGCGTGCCGTTCGACGAGCAGCTGGTCGCGCCGGGCCTCTATACCTATCGCTCGGGTCTGGATGCGGCCGAGCGGCTGCTCGACCTGGCCGAACCGCCGACCGCGATCCTGGCGTCTAACGACGACATGGCGGCGGCGACGGTGGCCGTGGCGCATCGCCGGGGCCTGGACGTGCCGAGCGACCTGACCGTCTGCGGCTTCGACGACACCACCTTGTCGACCACGATCTGGCCCGAGCTGACCACCATTCACCAGCCGATCGCCGACATGGCGCGGGCGGCGGTGGAGATGATGGCGACCGTCATCCGCCAGAAAAATGCCGAACCGCCCGCGCATCGCATGCTCGACTATAGCCTGATCCGGCGCCAGTCGGATGCCGCGCCCCGGCGCAGGCCGCGCGGGATCTAGGGCGGATGGACGTTTCGCCTGTTCCTCCCCTGGAAGGGGAGGTGGCAGGCCGAAGGCCTGACGGAGGGGTGTCCCGGCCGGAAAGTTCGGACGTTCCTCACCACGGGGGACACCCCTCCACCATGCTTCGCATGGTCCCCCTCCCCTTACAGGGGAGGAATCCGTGGCATTTGCCAGAGTGTCGATCTGCTCCGGGTCGCGAAGCGGGACGAACCGTGTGCGCAGCCGCTTGACGGCGCGATGTTTTAAGATAGCGTTACCATCATGGCTGGCCGTGAATCGCGCCGGTGACAGGACATTGCCGTGCGGATAGGCCAAGACGCCACGCACGGATCAGGAGAGGGCCGGAAGTGACCGACACAAGGGGATTGGACGCCGCACGCGTCAATCATGGTTTCATCGCCGCGATCGTCGTTGTCGCGACCATCGGCGGTTTCATGTTCGGCTATGACTCGGGCGTCATCAACGGCACCCAGAAGGGGCTTGAGGCCGCGTTCGACCTCGGTCGCCTGGGCGTCGGCGTCAATGTCGGCGCGATCCTGGTCGGCTCGGCGATCGGTGCGTTCGGCGCAGGGCGTCTGGCCGACGCGATCGGCCGCCGCAACGTCATGATGCTCGCCGCCGGGCTCTTCTTGGTCAGCGCCTTGCTGGCGGGGGCCGCCGGCAGCTCGGCGATCTTCATCTTCGCGCGCATCATCGGCGGTCTGGGCGTCGGCGCGGCCAGCGTCATCTCGCCAGTCTATATCTCCGAAGTGACCCCGGCCTCGATTCGCGGCCGCTTGTCGAGCGTGCAGCAGGTGATGATCATCACCGGTCTGACCGGTGCCTTCGTCGCCAACTTCGCGCTCGCCCGTTACGCCGGTGGCTCGACCGCCGAATTCTGGCTGGGCTTCCCCGCCTGGCGCTGGATGTTCTGGCTTCAGGCGATCCCGGCGGCGGTCTATTTCGCCGCCCTCTCGATCATCCCGGAAAGCCCGCGCTTCCTGGTCGCCAAGGGCCGCGATGCTGAGGCGCACACCGTCCTGACCAAGCTGTTCGGCGAGGGTGAGGCGACCCGCAAGGTGGCCGAAATCCGTGGTTCGCTGGCCAGCGACAAGCACAAGCCCAAGCTGTCCGACCTGGTCGACAAGACCACCGGCAAGATCCGCCCGATCCTGTGGGCAGGCATCGGCCTCGCCATCTTCCAGCAGCTGGTCGGCATCAACGTCGTCTTCTATTATGGCGCGACGCTCTGGGAAGCGGTCGGCTTCTCGGAGGATTACGCGCTCCAGACCAACATCCTGTCGGGCGTGCTGTCGATCGCGGCCTGCCTGTTCACCATCGCGACCGTCGACAAGATCGGCCGCAAGCCGCTGCTGCTGATCGGTTCGGCGGGCATGGCGGTGACGCTGGCGATCGTGGCCTATGCCTTCTCGACCGCCGTCACGGGTGCCAATGGCGCGGTGTCGCTGCCCGGCAATAACGGCGTGATCGCGCTGGTCGCGGCGAACCTGTACGTCATCTTCTTCAACGCCAGCTGGGGCCCGGTGATGTGGGTCATGCTGGGCGAGATGTTCCCGAACCAGATTCGCGGGTCCGGCCTGGCCGTCTCGGGCTTTGCCCAGTGGATCGCCAATGCCGCCATCTCGGTCAGCTTCCCGGCACTCGCCGTGTCGCCGGGCCTGAGCGTGACCTATTTCGGCTACGCCTTCTTCGCGGCGGTGTCGTTCTTCTTCGTCCGTGCCATGGTCAATGAGACGCGTGGCCGCGAGCTGGAAGACATGGCAGGCTGATAATAGAATAGTCCCCGAGAGCCTGACAGGCCCGCTTCCCCATGGGAGGCGGGCCTTTTCTTTTGGCCTATGTCAGCTTCCCGCCCTCCGTTCCGCCTGAGCGAAGTCGAAGGCCACGCGCAGACCTCGCCAAGCACCCATCGGGCGGGCGGATTCCCTTGGCCTTCGACTTCGCTCAGGCGGAACGGGGCGTGGGTGTGGGGGATAAGGGGCCTCAGCGCCCCGCCTGGATCAGGATTGAATCGGACGGCAGCAGCCGGTCCATGAAGGGCAGCATCGCCGCGCCGATCGCGGGGGCGTCCTGGGCGCTGCGGGCGGGGCGGATAGCGGGGCGGGCGGGCAGTTCGACTCCGGCCAGCGCCTCGCTCAACCCCGCTGACAGTCGCTCAAGCAGCCAGCCGGGCAGGCGTCCGCCGATCAGGATCGCATGAGGGTCGAACAGGGTCGTCACCGCGACGATCGGCTGGAGCAGCGCGGCGATCGAATCCTCGATCCACTGGTCAATGACCGCGCACAGCATCGGGTCGTCGCCGTCGCCCAGCGTCTCGGGCGAATCGAGCCTGTAGCCCGCCGCCTTCAGCCGCACCTCCAGCCCGGCCAGCGACACCGTATCCTGCACGATCGCACCGGGCCGCCCTGCGGTGGGATCGGGGATCAGCCCGATCTCGCCCGAGCGGCGATGCGCGCCGCGATGATAGGTCCGGTCGATGACCAGCCCGCCGCCAAGCCCGGCGGTGATCAGCAGGTAGAAGAAGCTGGGGCAGGCGAAATCATGGTCGTGCTGCGCCTCGCCCAAAGCGGCGGCGGCGGCGTCGTTGTCGCGGTACATCGGCCAGGGCAGCAGCGGCGCGAGCAGGGCGGCGGTATCGACCCCGTTCCAGGCGTCATAGCCGCGCGTCTGGTTGGGCAGCGAGCGGTCGACGCCGTCCGGCATCGCCACCCCGACGCCCAGCACGCGCGAACGGTCCACCTGCCCCTCGGCCAGCGCGGGTTCCAGCGTGTCGCCGATAAAGGCCAGCACGTCGTCGGGCGTCGCAAAGGCGATCTCGCGCGTCGCCCGCGCGCGCACCGTGCCACACAGGTCGAGGATCGCGATGGCCAGATGGTCGCGGTCGATGGTCAGGCCAATCCCGAACGCGCCGTCTGGGCATAGCTCGATCTTGAGCGCAGGTTGCCCCCGCCCGCGATGCAGTCGCCCGGCGGTGCGGATCAACCCCATCTCGATCAGCCGCCCGGTGATGTTGGCGATGGTCGGCGGGGTCAGCCCGGTCTGGTTGGCGATGGCGATCCGCGTCGTCTCGCGGTGCAGGCGGATGACCTGCAGCACGGTGCGCAGGTTATAATCGCCCGCCCGCTCCAGATTGGTGCCCGATAACCCACGCGACAGACGCGAGTCGCGCGAATGCGCTTCGATGGCAGGCCCCCGCTCCGGCGGCATGGGCTGCGACGATCGCGTCATTCTGGTATCGTCTCCTATGGTGGAGCGAAACCGGATCGCCCGTCTTTGCCGCAGGATCGGCGCGCAGGCTGGGTCAGGTCAAGACCTATTGTCAGACCTGAGCATACCGCCCCGGCACATTGGTCCTATTTCCATGGACTTATACCGGGGCGACAGGGGCGAATCAGGCCGGGGTCAACTTGATGAGCCGCCCTTGGGAGTCGCCGCCATCCTCCAGCACATAGATGGCGCCGTCCGGCCCCTGCTCGACCTCGCGGATGCGCGCGCCCATGTCCCATTGGTCGCCCTTGCTGGCATCGGTGCCGTTCAGGTCGACGCGGATCAGCGCCTTGCTCGACAGGCCGCCGATAAAGGCGTCGCCGCGCCATTGCGGGAAGAGCGAGCCGGAATAGATCATCAGCCCGCCCGGCGAGATCACCGGATTCCACCAGACCTTGGGGGCTTCGTACCCGTCGCCCGCGCGGTGATCGGGAATGTCGCGGCCATCATAATGCGACCCGTTGGACGCATTGGGCCAGCCATAGTTGCGGCCCGGCAGGATCAGGTTCAGCTCGTCGCCGCCCTTGGGACCCATTTCCTGCTGCCACAAATTGCCCGCGCCATCGAACGCGATCCCGAGCAGATTGCGATGTCCATAGGACCAGACCGCCGGATCGAAGCCTTGCGCGGCCAGCGGATTGCCGGCGGCGGGTTTGCCGTCCGGGGTCAGGCGCAGCACCTTGCCGAGCGTGGCCTTGGGGTCCTGCGCCGGCGTGAACTTCTGGCGGTCGCCCGCGGTGAAGAACAGATATTGGCCGTCGGGCGAGAAGGCGATGCGGCCCGAATAATGGCCGTCGCCGGTGACGGCGGGGGTGGCGGCCCAGAGCGTCTCGATCCCCGTCAGCTGCGCGGTGCCGTTCGATTCCTGCAACCGCCCGCGCGCCAGCACGACCCGCTTGCCGCCGTCCGCTGCGGCCGAATAGCTGAAATAGACGCGACCCGATTGCGCGAAGTCGGGAGCGAGGACCACGTCCATGAGGCCCCCCTGGCCCGCCGAATCGACCGCGATCCGCGCGATCGTCTGGCGTGCCTGCCCGTCCGCGCCGATTAGCAGCATCCGCCCGTCCTTTTCGGTCACGAGCATCCGCCGGTCGGGCAGGAAGGTCATTGCCCAGGGCGCGTCGAAATCGGCGATGACCGTCCGGCCGAAGGGCTGTCCGTCCACGACGGCCGCGGGTGGCGTGGCCGTGGCGGACGGGGAGGGCGAGGGGGTGCCGCCGGGCGTGACCGTCACCGGGGGCATGTTGCCCGTCTCGTCGGGGCCGGGTCCGTTCCCCGAACAGGCGATCAGCGCCACCGGCAAGGCGGCAAGCAACGGCAGTTTCATCTTCTACTCTCCCGGTAAGGCCCCTGACCGGCCCTGTGGGCCGACAACGCCTTGGCATGGATGCTTGTTTCGTCGGCGGTTCCTGTGTATAGACTGCGGCATTCTCTTACATCGTCGGGTGAAAGAGGCTGCGGGACGGGTTCCGCGGCAGCGCACCGGCACATCTGGAGCTTTCATGGCGGATATCGCCCTTCTGACGCAACTCATCGAACCCGAGGCCAAGGCGCTCGGCTTCGAGCTCGTGCGCGTGAAGATGTATGGCGGCACGTCGGACCCTACGCTGCAGGTGATGGCCGAGCGTCCCGACACGCGTCAGCTGAACATCGACGACTGTGCCGACCTGTCGCGCCGCATCTCCGACGTGATGGACGCGCTGGAGGCCGAAGGCCGCGACCCGATCGACCATGCGTACCGGCTGGAGGTCTCCTCGCCCGGTATCGACCGCCCGCTGACCCGGCTGAAGGATTTCGCCGACTGGGCGGGGCATGAGGCGCGGATCACGCTGGCCGAGAAGCGGAACGGCCGCAAGCAGTTCAAGGGCGATCTGGCCGGGGTCGAGGGCGACAATGTCCTTATCGTCGACGGGGAGGAGGTTCGCCACGAACTGCCCTTCGCCGCGATCGAGGACGCCAAGCTCGTGATGACCGACCGGCTGATCGCCGCGACGGTGCCGCTGTCACTCGATGGCGCGGAAGAGGTTTATTATCAGGACGCGCCCGAACAGGATGGCGCCACCACGGAAGGACGGCACTGATGGCTACCGCCATTTCCGCCAACAAGGCGGAACTGATCGCGATCGCGAATGCGGTCGCCTCGGAAAAGATGATCGACAAGGGCATCGTCATCGAGGCGATGGAGGACGCGATCCAGCGCGCCGCCCGCGCCCGCTACGGTGCCGAGAACGACATCCGCGCGAAGCTCGATCCGAACTCGGGCGATCTGCGTCTGTGGCGCGTCGTCGAGGTGGTCGAGCAGGTCGACGACTATTACAAGCAGATCGACCTGAAGGGTGCCGAGAAGCTGCAAAAGGGTGCCGCGATCGGCGACTTCATCGTCGACCCGCTGCCCCCGATCGAGTTCGGCCGCATCGCGGCGCAGGCGGCCAAGCAGGTCATCTTCCAGAAGGTCCGCGACGCCGAGCGCGACCGTCAGTATGACGAGTTCAAGGACCGCCAGGGCGAGATCATCACCGGCGTCGTCAAGCGCGTCGAGTTCGGCCACATCGTCGTCGATCTGGGCCGCGCCGAGGGCGTGATCCGTCGCGACCAGCAGATCCCGCGCGAAGTCGTTCGCGTGAACGATCGCATCCGCTCGCTGATCCTGAACGTGCGCCGCGAGAACCGTGGCCCGCAGATCTTCCTGTCCCGCGCGCACCCGGACTTCATGAAGAAGCTGTTCGCGCAGGAAGTGCCCGAAATCTATGACGGCATCATCGAGATCAAGGCCGCCGCGCGCGATCCGGGCAGCCGCGCCAAGATCGGCGTGATCAGCCACGACTCGTCGATCGACCCGGTCGGCGCCTGCGTCGGCATGAAGGGTAGCCGCGTCCAGGCCGTCGTGCAGGAAATGCAGGGCGAAAAGATCGACATCATCCCCTGGTCGCCCGACACCGCGACCTTCGTGGTGAACGCGCTTCAGCCTGCGAATGTCAGCCGCGTCGTGATCGACGAGGAAGAGGACCGGATCGAGGTCGTCGTCCCCGACGATCAGCTGTCGCTCGCCATCGGTCGTCGCGGCCAGAATGTCCGCTTGGCCAGCCAGCTGACCGCCAAGGCGATCGACATCCTGACCGAGGCCGACGCCTCCGAGAAGCGTCAGAAGGAGTTCGTCGCGAACTCCGAGATGTTCCAGAACGAGCTGGACGTGGACGAGACGCTGGCCCAGCTGCTGGTCGCTGAAGGCTTCGGCGCGCTGGAAGAAGTCGCCTATGTCGAGCTCGACGAGCTGGCTGCGATCGAGGGCTTCGACGAGGACCTGGCGCAGGAGCTGCAGAGCCGTGCGCAGGAAGCGCTGGACCGCCGCGAACAGGCTGCGCGTGATGAACGTCGCGCACTGGGCGTCGAGGACGCGCTGGCCGAGATGCCGTATCTGACCGAGGCGATGCTGGTCACGCTCGGCAAGGCGGGCATCAAGACGCTCGACGATCTCGCCGATCTGGCGACCGACGAACTGGTCGAGAAGAAGCGCGCCGAGCCGCGTCGTCGTGGCGACGATGCCCCGCGTCCCGCCCCCAAGGGCGGCATCCTGGCCGAATATGGCCTGAGCGATGAGCAGGGCAACGAGATCATCATGGCCGCGCGTGCGCACTGGTTCACCGATGAGGAAGAACCCGCTGTCGCCGAGACTCAGGCGGAGGGCGACGAAGCCTGATGCCGTTCGTCTCGATCCGTCTGGCGGGCACCGCCTCCAAGCAGCAAAAGGCCGAGATCGTCGCCGACGTGACTCGTTCGCTGGTGGAGCGGCTGGGCAAGAACCCGGCCGCCGTCCAGATCGTGATCGAGGAGGTTTCGACCGAGAACTATGGTGCGGGCGGTCAGCTGATCGCCGACCGTGATGCGCCTGCCTCTAACCCCCCGGGAGACGCGCATGCGGAACCGGGACAATGAGCGCGCTGGCGTAAACAACGCTCCGGCCAAAAAGGGCCGGAGCCCCAGAGAGTCCGCGAAGGCCGCCCGCGACTCGATCGACGGGCCGGTCCGCCGCTGCATCCTCTCGGGCGAGCATGACGCACGCCCGCACCTGATCCGTCTGGCGCTCGCGCCCGACGGGCGGGTGCTGCCCGATGTCCGCGCCAAGGCGCCGGGGCGGGGCGGCTGGATCGGCGTGACCCGCGGCGAACTGGAAACGGCCATCGCCAAGGGCAAGTTGAAGGGGGCACTGGCGCGCGCGTTCAAGACGGGCGAGTTCACGATCCCCGACGACCTGCCCGACCTGATCACCGCCGCGCTGGAGCGTAACGCGCTCGATCGGCTGGGGCTCGAGTCGCGCTCGGGCATGCTGCTGACCGGATCGGACAAGATCGCGACGGCGGCGCGCTCGGGACAGTTGCATGCGCTCTATCATGCGTCCGATGCGGGCGACGATGGGTGCCGCAAGCTGGCACAGGCGTGGCGCGTGGGGTCGGACCGTGAAGGTTCCGATCTCAAGGGGTTGGCACTGCCCGCCACACGCCCCATATTGTCAATGGCGTTGGGCCGCGAAAATGTGGTACACATCGGCCTGACAGATCGTAACGCGGCAAAGCGGGTGAGCGAAGCGCTCGACCGCTGGCTGCATTTTATCGGACCCGACCCTGTGGCAACGCCTTGCGAAACGGCCTCGCAAGGCGCATCGGCGTCCGACATTACCGGTGACCGAACGGCCGTGACCGTACACGAGGATTTTGAGTGAGCGAGACCGACAACGACAAGCCGAAACTCGGGATGCGCCAGCCTTTGGGGCTGAAGCGCACGGTCGAGACCGGCAAGGTGAAGCAGAGCTTCAGCCACGGCCGGTCCAACACCGTGATCGTCGAGACGAAGCGCCGTCGCGTCCTTGGCCCGCAGGGTGGAGCGCCCGAGGCGGCCGCCCCCGCGCCGACTCCGGCCCCGGCTCCGGCCGCCCCTGCGGCGGCGGCTCCGGTCGCCCCGCCGCGCCCCGTTCCGTCGAACGAGACGGCGCAGGAGCGTCAGGCCCGTCTGCTGCGTGAGGCCGAGGAACAGCGCCTCGCCATGCAGGAAGAAATGCGCCGCCGCGAGGACGCCGAGCGTCAGCAGCGCGCCGAGGACGAACGTGCCCGCGCCGAAGAACGCGCCCGTGCCGAGGCGGAAGCCGCCGCGGCCGCCGCTGCCCCTGCGCCCGCTCCGGAGCCGACCCCGGCACCCGAACCCGTCGCCGAGGCGCCTGCTCAGGCGGAAGCACCCGCCGCGCCGACCATTTCGGTGCAGCCGCGCATGTTCCGCCCGGTCGAGCGTCCGGTGATCCCGGCGCCCGAACCCAAGGTCGAAGAGCCTGCCAAGGCGGCTGAGGCACCCGCTCCGGCCCCTGCGCCGACGCCCGCGCCCGCTCCGGTCGCGGCCAAGCCTGCGCCTGCTCCGGCCCCGGCGCCCGCCGTGGCGACGCCGCCGATCCTGGGTCGCGATCCCTCGATGCCCGCGCCGCGCCGCTTCTCGCCGGTGCAGCGTCCGGAAATCCCGAAGCCTGCGCCCAAGCCCGCGCCTGCGCCCGCCGCAGCGGCGGCGCCCACCGCCAGCGCGCCGAGCAACACGACCGCCTCCGTTCCGTCTGGCGGTGCGCCGCGCTCGCTGCCCTCGGGCCAGCCGACGCCGCGCAATGCGCCTCCGGGCCGTCCGCAGCAGCGCGACCGCAAGGGTGACGAGCGTCGCGGCGGCAAGCTGACCGTGACGCGTGCCCTGAACGAGGACGGTGCGCGCGCCCGTTCGCTCGCCGCGCTGAAGCGTGCCCGCGAGAAGGAAAAGCGTGGCTTTGGCGGCCCGCGCGAGCCGCAGGTCAAGCAGGTCCGCGACGTGCAGGTGCCGGAAGCGATCACCGTCCAGGAACTGGCCAACCGTATGGCCGAAAAGGGCGCGGATCTGGTCAAGGCGCTGTTCAAGATGGGCATGCCCGTCACGATGACGCAAACCATCGACCAGGACACGGCCGAGCTGCTGGTGACCGAATTCGGCCACAACATCGTTCGCGTCTCCGACAGCGACATCGATCTGGCGCTCGACACCACCGAGGATGCGGCGGAATCGCTGAAGCCCCGTCCGCCGGTCGTGACGATCATGGGCCATGTCGACCACGGCAAGACGAGCTTGCTCGACGCGCTGCGCGGCACCGACGTGGTGCGCGGTGAGGCCGGTGGCATCACCCAGCATATCGGCGCTTATCAGGTCACGCTGAAGGACAAGTCGAAGATCACCTTCCTCGACACGCCGGGCCACGAGGCCTTCACCCAGATGCGTGCCCGCGGCGCCGACGTCACGGATA
Organism: Sphingomonas sanguinis; assembly: GCF_019297835.1. Taxonomy (NCBI): domain Bacteria; kingdom Pseudomonadati; phylum Pseudomonadota; class Alphaproteobacteria; order Sphingomonadales; family Sphingomonadaceae; genus Sphingomonas; species Sphingomonas sanguinis. The sequence goes on from NZ_CP079203.1 coordinate 3,095,985, forward strand.
TCGTGGTGCTGGTGGTGGCGGCCGATGACGGGCTGATGCCGCAGACGATCGAGGCGATCAACCACACCAAGGCTGCGGGCAAGCCGATGATCGTGGCGATCAACAAGATCGACAAGCACGACGCCAATGCCCAGCGCGTCCGCGAGCGTCTGCTCGAGCATGACGTACAGGTCGAGGACATGGGCGGTGAGACCCAGGACGTCGAGGTTTCGGCGCTGAAGAAGATCGGTCTGGATACGCTGATCGAGAAGATCCAGCTTCAGGCCGAACTGCTCGAACTGTCGGCCAACCCCGATCGCCCTGCCGAGGGCAGCGTGGTCGAGGCCAAGCTCGACAAGGGCCGTGGTCCGGTCGCGACCGTGCTCGTCACGCGCGGCACGCTGAAGGTCGGCGACGTGTTCGTCGTCGGCGCGGAAAGCGGCAAGGTCCGTGCGTTGGTCGACGACAAGGGCCGTCAGGTGAAGGAAGCGGGTCCGGCGATGCCGGTCGAGGTCCTCGGCCTGTCGGGCGTGCCCCAGGCGGGCGACCTGCTCCAGGTCGTCGAGAACGAGGCGCGTGCCCGTGAAGTCGCCGAATACCGCCAGAGCGTGGTGCTGCAGAAGCGCACGACCTCGGCCCCGGCCAGCCTGGAGTCGATGTTCTCGGCGCTGAAGGCGAACCAGGCCAAGGAATATCCGCTGGTCGTGAAGGCGGATACGCAAGGCACCGTCGAGGCGATCGTGGCGTCGATCACCAAGATCCAGTCGGATCTGATCAAGGCGCGCATCCTGCACTCGGGCGTCGGTGGCATCACCGAGTCGGACGTGACGCTCGCCGCTGCCAGCGGTGCGCCGATCATCGGCTTCAACGTCCGTGCCAACGCCAAGGCGCGCGAGATCGCCGAGCGGAACAAGGTGGCGTTGAAATATTACGACGTCATCTACGACCTGATCGACGAGATCCGGGCGGGTATGGCCGGCGAGCTTGGTCCCGAGGCATTCGAAACGGTCGTCGGCCGCGCCGAAATCCGCGAGGTCTTCTCGGCGGGCAAGATCGGCAAGGCCGCCGGTCTGCTGGTCACCGAGGGTGTCATCCGCAAGGCGCTCAAGGCGCGCATCACGCGCAACGACGTCATCATCTACCAGGGCGAGATCAACTCGCTCCGCCGGTTCAAGGACGATGTCGCCGAGGTTCGCGCCGGTCTGGAATGTGGTGTGACGTTCACGCAGAACTTCACCGACATCAAGGCGGGCGACTATCTCGAAACCTTCGAGGTCGAACTGCGCGAGCGTTCGCTCTGATGATGGCGGGGCGGTGGGAGCGATCCTGCCGCCCGACTCTGCCGGACATGATCGCGGTCGCCCGTCGGGCGGCCGCGATTTCCGTTTGAAGAAGAACTGACATGGTCCAGTCCAAAAACCCCGCCGAACCCTCGGTCCGCCTGCTGCGCGTCGGCGAGCAGGTCCGCCATATCCTGTCCGAAATCCTCGCGCGCGGGGACGTGCATGACGAGACGCTCGCCAAGCATATGGTCAGCGTGACCGAAGTGCGCATGTCGCCCGACCTGCGCCACGCGATCGTCTTCGTGAAGCCGCTGCTCGGCAAGGACGAGGAGGTTGTGATCAAGGCGCTGCGCACCAACACCGCCTATCTTCAGCGCGAGGTCGCGCACCGGGTGAAGATGAAATACGCCGCCAAGCTGAAGTTCCTGGCGGACGAGAGCTTCGACGAGGGGAGCCATATCGACTCGCTGCTGCGCTCGCCCAAGGTGTCGCAGGATTTGGACGAGGGCGAAGCGGGGGAGGCGTGATCGCTTTCCTGCTTTAAATCTTCCCACCCTCCGTTCAGCCTGAGCGAAGTCGAAGGCCACGGGATTCAAGTTCGCGCAGAGGCGCGGAGGACGCAGAGAAGAGCCCTAGCCCAATAGGGACCGCCACCCCGGCGAAGGCCGGGGTCCAGTAGCAAAGCGTTGATGGCGCGCCGTGCCAAGGCGGGGGAGGCAAATGCCTCGCGCCATCCCATATTCACCGCAACTGGACCCCGGCCTCCGCCGGGGTGGGGCCGTCTAGCGGAATCCCCTCTGCTTCCTCCGCGCCTCTGCGCGAAACAAAAATACGGGATACCCTTGGCCTTCGACTTCGCTCAGGCTGAACGGGAGTAGGGGTTATGCGCCGACCGGTACCAGATTCGCGTCGATGGCGATCGTCACCTGTCGCCCGACGATCAGCGGATAGGCCGTCATTCCGAAATCGCGTCGGTCGATCCGGGTCGTCGCCGCGATATGCACCGGCTCGCGGCCCGACATCGCGGCGAAGTCGCGCGAGAAATCGACCGCGAGCATCGCCGGGCGCGTGACGCCCCGCGCTGAGATCGTGCCCGCCACCGTCGCGCTATGCGGCCCGGTGCGGATCATGCCGGTCGCGTGGAAGGTCACGTGCGGATAATGCTCGACATCGAAAAAGTCCGCGCCCCGCAACCGCGACCGGGTGAGCGCATCGCCCGCCTCCAGCGTCTGCGTATCGATCCGCACGTCCAGCGTCACCGCCTTGGCATCGCGGTCGGACAGGGCGACATGGCCCTCCGTGTGGGGAAAACGCGCGGTCTTGCTGCCCAGACCGAAAAAGCTGACCTTGGCCTCAACACGGGCATGGGCGGGGTCGATGGTATAGCCGATCGCGCCGGTTCCGCTGGCCGAGGCCATGCTCGCCAGCGTCGCGACCGCGACCATCGCAAAATTACCGCTTCTCACCCCATCCACCTCATGCTCGAAAAGCTGGCCCCCATCCGATAAGGGGCCGCCATGGCCAAGCTCTATTTCTATTATGCCAGCATGAATGCGGGGAAATCGACCATGCTGCTGCAGGCCGATTTCAACTATCGCGAGCGGGGGATGAACACGATGCTGTTCACCGCCGCGATCGACGACCGCTTCGCCTATGGCACCATCGCCTCGCGCATCGGCCTGTCGCAGCCCGCGACGCCGTTCCAGGCGACGACCGATCTGAAGGCGTGCGCTCTCGACCAGCATGGCCGCACGCCGCTGGCCTGTATCCTGGTCGACGAGGCGCAGTTTCTGACGCCCGAACAGGTCGACCAACTTGCGCGGCTGGCCGACCTTCATCGCATTCCGGTGCTCTGCTATGGCCTGCGCACCGACTTCAAGGGACAGCTGTTTCCTGGTTCGGCGCGGCTGCTGGCGCTGGCCGATGCGCTCAGCGAGATCAAATCGGTCTGCGTGTGCGGCGCGAAGGCGACGATGAACCTGCGCGTCGACGGGCAGGGCAAGGCGATCGCCGAGGGCGCGCAGACCGAGATCGGCGGCAATGACCGCTATGTCGCGCTCTGCCGTCGCCATTTCGGCGAGGCGCTAGCGGGCGGCACGGTGCTTGAGGGACGGGGCAACCCCGACTAACGCCGTTCGATGCATGGATGGATCATACTCGACAAGCCGCTGGGGCTCGGCTCGACGCAAGGGGTGAGCGCGGTGAAGCGGTGCTTGCGCCAGGGCGGCTATGGCAAGGGCATCAAGGTCGGACATGGCGGCACGCTCGATCCGCTGGCAACCGGTGTCCTGCCGATCGCGGTGGGCGAGGCGACCAAACTCGCCGGGCGGATGCTCGACAGCGACAAGGTATATGACTTCACCATCCGTTTCGGCGAGCAGACCTCGACGCTGGATGCGGAAGGTGAGGTCATCGCGACCAGCGACGTCCGCCCGACGCGCGAGGCGCTGGAGGCGATGCTGCCGCGCTTCACCGGGCCGATCGAGCAGGTCCCGCCCGCCTATTCGGCGCTCAAGATCGATGGCGAGCGGGCCTACGACCTCGCGCGTGCCGGGGAAGAGGTGGTGCTGGCGAGTCGCGCGGTGACGATTCATTCGCTCATATCCTCCCCGGCACGGGGAGGGGGACCGTTCGCGCCAGCGAATGGTGGAGGGGGAGAGCCGCTGGGCAAGTCCCTTGGGGAAGCCCCCCTCCACCATCCTTCGGATGGTCCCCCTCCCCGTGCCGGGGAGGAGCTTCAAGACATCACCCTCACCGCCCACGTCTCGAAGGGCACGTATATCCGCTCCCTCGCGCGCGACATCGCGCTGGCGCTCGGCACAGTCGGCCATGTCACCATGCTCCGCCGGACCAAGGCAGGGCCGTTCACCCTGGCCCCGGCGATATCGCTGGACAAATTGAACGAAATGGGGCAGGCGCGCACCCTTGAACAGATACTCCTGCCGCTGAGGGCGGGGCTGGACGACATCCCGGCTCTTGCTCTCGACCCCGACCAGGCAGGGGCGCTCCGCCAGGGGCGTGTGCTGGCCGGGATTGCCGTGGACGATGGCCAATATTTCGCGATGCTGGGGGATATCCCGGTGGCGCTGGTGGAGGCGCTGGACGAACAGGTCCGGGTCGTTCGTGGTTTCAACCTCGATTAAGAAAGGATCACGATGTCGATCACCGCTGAACGCCGCCAGGAAATCATCAAGGATCATGCCCGCGCCGAGGGTGACACGGGTTCGCCCGAAGTCCAGGTCGCGATCCTGACCCAGCGTATTCAGAACCTGACCGAGCACTTCAAGACCCACGCGAAGGACAACCATTCGCGTCGCGGCCTGCTGATGCTGGTCAACAAGCGCCGCTCGCTGCTCGACTATCTGCGTCACAAGGATGGCGACCGCTATCTGGCGTTGATCGCCAAGCTCGGCCTGCGCAAGTAAGCCACGGGCGATACGCCACGAGAAAGGGCACTCCCATCGGGGGGTGCCCTTTTTTGTTGGCTGGTGTATGAAGCACCGGGCCGACCGGATGCGCGCAAGGGCGCTCATCCCCAAAGCCCCTATGTCATGAAACCCGTCGAACGCGGCGGGTAGGATCGGAGGATCGGCAATTCGGCCGAACTCCAGAGCCAATCTTGGCTCAACCCATAGGCCCCGGCGGGATAGGCCCGTCGGAGTGAAGGATATTCCATGTTCAATACCAAGAAAGTGGCCATCGAGTGGGGCGGCAAGACGCTGACCCTCGAAACCGGCAAGGTGGCCCGTCAGGCCGACGGCGCGGTGATCGCGACGCTGGGCGAGACGGTCGTGCTGTGCGCCGTGACGGCCGCGAAGAATGTGAAGGAAGGGCAGGACTTCTTCCCGCTCACCGTTCACTATCAGGAGAAGTTCTCGTCGGCGGGCCGTATCCCCGGCGGTTTCTTCAAGCGCGAGCGCGGCGCGACCGAGCGTGAGACGCTGATCAGCCGCCTGATCGACCGTCCGATCCGCCCGCTGTTTCCCGAGGGTTTCTACAACGAGATCAACTGCATCTGCCAGGTGCTCTCGTACGATGGCGAGAACGAGCCGGACATCCTGGCGCTGGTCGCCGCGTCGGCCGCGCTCACCATTTCGGGCGTGCCGTTCATGGGCCCGATCGGCGCGGCGCGCGTCGGTTATGTCGATGGCGAGTATCAGCTGAACCCGACCGACGCCGAGGCGCTGGCCGGTGACCTGGACCTGGTCGTCGCCGCCACACACGACGCGGTGATGATGGTCGAGTCGGAAGCCAAGGAACTGTCCGAGGAAGTGATGCTGGGCGCCGTCATGTTCGCGCACAAGGCATCGCAGCAGATCATCGACGCGATCATCGACCTGGCCGAGCAGGCCGCGAAGGATCCGTGGGAGCTGAAGGTCGGCGACGACCAGAAGGCGGTCAAGGCCGAGCTGAAGAAGCTGGTCGGCAAGGACATCACCGCGGCCTACAAGCTGACCGACAAGCAAGCGCGCCAGACCGCGCTGGGCGAGGCGCGCGCCAAGGCGAAGGCCGCCATGGCCGACCGTACGCCGCAGGAGCAGCTGGTCGCCGCCAAGCTGGTCAAGAAGCTGGAAGCCGAGATCGTCCGTACCGCGATCCTGAAGGACGGCCGCCGCATCGACGGTCGCTCGACCACCCAGATCCGTCCGATCGAGGCCGAGGTCCACTTCCTGCCGCGTTCGCACGGCTCGGCGCTGTTCACGCGCGGCGAGACCCAGACGATCGCGACCACGACGCTGGGCACCCGCGACGCGGAGCAGATGATCGACGGTCTGAACGGCCTGTCGTACCAGCACTTCATGCTGCACTATAACTTCCCGCCCTATTCGGTCGGCGAAGTGGGCCGCTTCGGCGCGCCGGGCCGTCGCGAGATCGGCCATGGCAAGCTGGCCTGGCGTGCGCTGCACCCGGTGCTGCCGTCGAAGGAGGAATTCCCCTACACCATCCGCGTGACCAGCGACATCACCGAGTCGAACGGCTCGTCGTCGATGGCCACCGTCTGCGGCGGCTCGCTGTCGCTGATGGATGCGGGCGTTCCGCTGAAGCGTCCGGTCTCGGGCATCGCCATGGGCCTGATCCTGGAAGGCAAGGACTTCGCCGTCCTGTCGGATATCCTGGGTGACGAAGATCACCTGGGCGACATGGACTTCAAGGTCGCCGGCACCTCCGAGGGCATCACCTCGCTCCAGATGGACATCAAGATCGCCGGTATCACCGAGGAGATCATGAAGGTCGCGCTGGCACAGGCCAAGGAAGGCCGTGCGCACATCCTGGGCGAGATGAACAAGGCGCTGGGCGAGACCCGCACCGAGCTGTCGGCCCATGCCCCGCGCATCGAGACGATGACGATCGACAAGTCGAAGATCCGCGACGTGATCGGCACCGGCGGCAAGGTGATCCGCGAGATCGTCGCCACCACCGGCGCCAAGGTCGACATTGACGACGAGGGCGTGATCAAGATCAGCTCGTCGGACGGTTCGCAGATCGAAGCCGCGATGAACTGGATCAAGGGCATCGTCGAAGAGGCCGAGGTCGGCAAGATCTACAACGGCAAGGTCGTCAACCTGGTCGATTTCGGTGCGTTCGTGAACTTCATGGGCGGCAAGGACGGTCTGGTCCACGTCTCGGAGATCAAGAACGAGCGCGTCGAGAAGGTCTCGGACGTCCTGACCGAAGGCCAGGAAGTCAAGGTCAAGGTCCTGGAGATCGATCCGCGCGGCAAGGTCCGCCTGTCGATGCGCGTCGTCGACCAGGAAACCGGCGCCGAGCTGGAGGACAACCGTCCGGCCCGCGAACCGCGTGAACCGCGCGGCGATCGTGGCCCGCGCGGCGACCGTGAAGGCGGTCGCGGTCCGCGCCGTGACGGCGGTGATCGTGGTGATCGCGGCGGCGAAGGCCGTGGCGGTCCGCGTCGCGACCGCGGCGACCGTCCCCGTCGTGAAGGTGGCGAGCAGGCCGGTTCGTCCGAATTCGCCGCTCCGGCCTTCCTGACCGGCGATCGCGACTGATCCTGGCGCAAGCTGGACCAAGGTTGATCCACACGGGCAAGCATGCCCTTCCATTCCTCCCCTGCCGGGGGAGGAATGGCGAATGTCGATCGGCCCAAAAGAAAGGAGGCCCGGAGCGATCCGGGCCTCTTTTTTATGCCCCGGTCCTTGTGGCGGCGCATGTCGGAAAAATAAATGCGCTGCTAAGTCTATGACAGTGCGGTAAATCCTGACTCCAGGCGTCCTAGGCGCGGGTGCTCGCAACACCTCCTTAAGCCTGTCTTCCTAAGCTTCTGCCTCTTTTTGTGGACCAGATAGGATAGGTGAATGCTGGCGGTCAGAAACAAGCTAGAATGGCTGGCGACGCTCTGCAATCATTCGGGCGTCGGACTGTGGGACGCGCTGATCCACAATGGCGATGCGGCCCATGCCAAATCGCGCTGGACCTGGTCGCCCGAGTTTCGGCGGCTGCTCGGCTATACGTCCCAGGTCGATTTCCCCGATCTGATGACGTCCTGGTCGGACCTGCTGCATCCCGATGACGTCGCGCCGACCTTCGGCGCCTTTGGCCAGACGCTGGAAACCGGCATCCCCTATTGCGTCACCTACCGCCTGAGGGTGCGGAGCGGCGATTATCGCTGGTTCCAGGCGACCGGCGGCGTGGTGAAGGGTCGCGACGGCAAGGTGCGACGCGCCAGCGGTTCGCTGGTCGATATCCACACGGCCAAGATGCTGGAGCTGGAGCAGCAGCAGGCCGTCTCGGTGCTGCTGGAGCGGATGCGGGGGCTGGCCGTCGGGCAGCTGGCGGTTCGCATCGGTGACGATTTCCCCGTGCGCTTCGCGGAGCTGAAGAGCGATTTCAACGCGGCGATGGATTCGCTGTGCACGACGATCGGCGGCGTTTCGCAGGCGTCGGGCATCATTCGCGGCGGCACGGACGAGGTGCGCTCGGCAGCTGACGATCTGTCGCGCCGTACCGAGCAGCAGGCCGCCTCGCTGGAGGAAAGCGCTGCGGCGATCGGTGAGATCACCAACACCGTCCGCCGCTCCGCCGAGGATGCGGGCCGTGCGAACGATCTCGTCGCGCAGGCGCGCAAGGAAGCCACGGAGTCCGACGATGTCGTCGAGCGCACGATCACCGCGATGCGCGGGATCGAGCATACCTCCAACGAGATCGCCGAAATCATCGGCGTGATCGACGGCATCGCCTTCCAGACCAATCTCCTCGCGCTCAACGCGGGCGTCGAGGCGGCGCGTGCAGGCGATGCGGGCAAGGGCTTCGCGGTCGTCGCATCCGAAGTGCGCGCGCTGGCGCTCCGCTCCGCCGACGCGGCCAAGGACGTGAAGGCACGGATCACCGCCAGCTCCGAACAGGTCGGCACCGGCAGCAGGCTGGTGGTCGAAACCGGGCAGTCGCTTCAGCGGATCAGCGGCCGGATCAACGAGATCAGCGGCCTGATGACCGGCATGGCCACCAATGCCCGGCAGCAGGCGTCCTCGCTGGAGCAGGTCAACATCGCGATCGGCGAGATGGACGGCGTGACCCAGCAGAATGCCGCGATGGTCGAGGAAGCGACGGCCCTGTCGCGCCAGCTGGCGGCCGAGGCGGAGCAGCTGAACGCCCAGATTGCGCGGTTCGATGTCGGCCCCTATGGCGGCCCATCGGGTCAGGCCGGGCGAGCCATGGGCCGTCCCGCCCTGCGCGCGGTCGGTCTGTAACGAATACTTCGCTTGAGGGGGGCGTCAGCGCGGCGGCGCCGTCGCCCCCTCATGCGCGCTATAGCCCAGCCGGGCGTGACCCTGCACCGGCCCGGCGACATCGGCGACCAGATAGAGCGGGCGGCGCTTCGACTCGATATAGAGTCGCCCCAGATATTCGCCGATCATGCCCAGCACGAACATCTGCACCGCGCCCAGGATGACGGTGACGAGCATGGTCGAGGTCCAGCCCTGCACCGCCGATCCGGTCAGCCAGCCGATCGCGATATAGACGATCAGCAACAGCGACGCTGCCGTCAGCGCCAGGCCGATATGGCTGGCCCAGCGCAGGGGCGCGGTGGAGAAACCGGTAACGGCGTCGAAGGCGAGCGCGATCATCTTGCCCAGCGGATAATGGGTCTCGCCTGCATGACGTTCGGCCCGGTCATAAGGGAAGGGGACCTGTCGGAAGCCGACCCAGGCGACCATGCCGCGAATGAAGCGCGCCTGTTCGGGCAGCGATTGCAGCGCGTCGAGCGCGCGACGGCTCATCAGTCGGAAATCGCCGGTGTCGAGCGGGATCGGCGTGTCGGTCAGCCGGTCGAGCATCCGGTAGAAGACCGCCGCCGTCGCCTTTTTGAACAGCGTTTCCCCGGCACGCTTGCGGCGCACCGCATAGACCACGTCCGCCCCCTGCGCCGCCATGGTCGCGCGCATCTCGGTCAGCAGTTCGGGCGGGTCCTGAAGATCGGCGTCGATGATCAGGATCTGCTCGCCCGCGCACAGGTCGAGGCCTGCGGTCAGCGCCAGCTGGTGGCCGTGATTGCGCGACAGGTTGATCGCCACCAGATGCGGATCGGCGGCGGCCAGCCGCTGCATCACCGGCCAGCTGTCGTCGCGCGAGCCGTCGTTGATGAGGACGATCTCATAATCCTCGCCCACCGCTGCCCGCGCCGCGCCCGAGATGCGCGCGTGGAGCACGTCCAGACAGGCGGCTTCGTTATAGCAGGGGACGACGACGGACAGGGCAGGGCGCTTCATGACGCCGCCGGTTTAGCGGCGTCGAAGCCGTCCGTCACCCATTCACGACCAGCTTGACCAAACGACCCGGTACCAGCGCTTGTTCCGGGGCGAGGCCGTTCAGCGTGATGAAGCGTTCGCGCTTGTAATCGGGAAAGGCCATGCGCGCCGACAGGCTGTCGATCGTGTCGCCCTGACGGACGGTGACGATGCTGATTTTCTTGCCGCGAATGCCGTTGGCTTCGGCGGTGGAGAGCGGCGCGACCGAGGCGAGCAGCGGCTGGAACGGCCCGATGCCCGCCCCTGCGGGCGTGACCAGCGTGAAGGTATAGGTCGCCGAGGGGAAGCGGTACGCGACCACCGTGGCATCCACCGCGCGGTTGTTGGCGGCGGCGCGGGTCGTGACCCAGGCATAGGGAATGCCGTTCGCGGTGCCGTTCTGAAGCTGGCCCGAGGGGGTGCCGGTGCCAAGCTGGCCGAAGCGCTGGGTGATCGCCTGACCCAGGTCGCTGCCCTGCGCCAGCCGCATCTCGGCCTGTCCGCCCTGGCCGACGATCGTCACCGCGTCGCTGCCATTGGCGATGGCATAGCCATTGGGGGCGGTGAATTTCAGCTTGAGGCCGGGATGGCGGAAGGTCTGGCCGTCGACAATGCCTTCCTTGGGATCGTCGCCATAAGGCATGCCATCGAGCATCCGCAGATAGGCGGTGTCCTGCGGCGGGGTGGTCTCTGGGCGGCCGGTCTGCTTGGCGAGGGCGGCGGCGCGGCGCACGCGGTCGGCGCTGTTCGGGTGGGTCGAAGCCCAGGTGGGGATGGCGTTGGCGTCCTTGCCCGCCGTGCGTGCGGCGAGGTCGCTCGACGCCGCCAGCGAGGCGAGCATGTCGGCCGAGGCATAAGGATCGTACCCGGCGGCGGTCATGTAGCGGATGCCCAGCCCGTCGGCCTGATATTCCTGATCGCGGCCATATTTCAGCGTGTAGAGCTGCGCGCCGGTGCCGACCAATTGCGTCGCGATATTGCTGCCGGTCAGCAGCCCCGCACCCGCCGCCAGGATCGATCCGATGGTCGAGCGGGTGTTGCGGCTCTGCGAATGGCGGGCGGCGACATGGCCGACCTCATGGCCCAGCACCGAGGCCAGCTCGGCCTCCGAATTCATCAGCGCGAGAAGCTGGCGGGTGACATAGATATAGCCGCCGGGGATGGCGAAGGCGTTCTCGACCGGCGAATTGAGCGTGGTGACGGTGAAGTCGCCTTGCGCGTTGGATAGGCCCGACTGGACCGCGACGCGCTTGCCAACCCGCTCGACGAACGCGGCCTGCGGGCCGGTGTAGCGGCCGCCATATTGCTTGACGAGTTCGGGATTGGCCTGCGCCCCTTGCGCCTTGTCGGAGGCCGAGATGGAGCGCGTGGTCTGCGCCGCTACGGGGGCAGCAACAAGCGCGAGCATGGCGGCGGCGGTGGCGAAACGCATCGGTGACGGACTCCCTGTTCGCGCTTTTCAAAGCGTGTGGCGGGCGTGGGTTCCAGCTTTTTGTTACGGAGGCGTCATTTTGGCTTCATGGTTTCCGTTCCCCGGCGAAGGCCGGGGCCCAGTCTCCTCGACGTCGATAGCGCGCGAAACGATGCGGGGGAGGCACCGGTCTTGCGCCTTCGATTCTTCACCGCAACTGGGCCCCGGCCTTCGCCGGGGAACGAAAGAATTGGTTCGCGCAGAGGCGCGGAGGTGTCTGCCCCGTCGCAGATGCAACTGCCCCCAACAGTCTTGGTTTCATAATTTCCTCCCCTGCAAGGGGAGGGGGACCAGCGAAGCTGGTGGAGGGGTGTCACCCTCTTGATAGCGGGATACCCCTCCGTCAGGGCTTCGCCCTGCCACCTCCCCTGCAAGGGGAGGAATAGATTTTGCGAGGAATGCGCAGCCCGCCCTCAAACCCGCTCCACCAGACTCACGACATCCGCCGCGCGCAGCGCCGCGATCAGGCGCATCAGATGTTGCAGGTCGTGCACCTCGACGTCGATCAGGTTCGTGTGGAAACGCGTGTCGCGCGTATCCAGCCGGACGTTGATGATGTTCGCCTTATGCTGGCCGATGATCGTCGCCAGGATGCCCAGCGCACCGGGTTCGTTCTTGACCATGACCGAGATGCGCGCCGTCGCGCCCTCGCTGTCGTCGCCCCAGGACACGTCGACCCAGTCGGTTTCCTCGTCGGTGCGGTCGGCCAGCTCGGCGAGTACCGGGCACTGGATCGCATGGACCTCGATCCCCGCATCGGGACGGCGGAGGCCGACGATGCGGTCGCCCGGCACCGGGTGACAGCATTGCGCGAGGTCATAGGCGACGCCGGGCGTCAGTCCCTTGATCGAGATGGCGCTCGACTGCGGCGGCAGGGCGGCGACGTCCGCGCCCGCTGAGCCCGGCATCAGCGCTTCCATCACGGCGGCGTCGGACAGGGTTCGCCTAGCGATCGCGATCATCAGATGCGCTTCGTCGGGCATCTTCAGCCGCTGCAGCGCATGGGTCAGCGCATCCGCGCCGATTTGGGCGGGCAGGCGGCGGACGATATCCTCGTACAGCTTGCTGCCCAGGCTGACCTGCTCGGTGCGTTCGGCATGGCGCAGGTGGCGGCGGATCGCGGCCAGCGCCTTGCCGGTGATCGCCAGGTTCAACCAATTGGCCTGCGGTGTCTGTCCGGCCGAGCGCAATATCTGCACCTGGTCGCCGTTCGAGATGACCGTCGACAGCGGCACGACCCGCCCGTTCAGCTTGGCGCCCACCGCCTGGTCGCCCAGATCAGTGTGCACGGCATAGGCGAAGTCGATCGGCGTCGCGCCTTTCGGCAGCTGGATCAGTTCGCCCTTGGGGGTGAAGGCGAAGATGCGATCCTGATACATCGCCATCTTCGTATGCTCGATCAGCTCCTCGGGGCTGTCCGAGGTATCGAGGATTTCGACCAGGTCGCGAATCCAGCTGACCTGCGCATCGTGGCGGGTCGCCTGTTTGTAGGTCCAGTGCGCGGCCAGGCCGAAATCGGCCTCGGCATGCATTTCGGGGGTGCGAATCTGAATCTCGATGCGCGCATTGTCGGCATGGATGACGCTGGTATGGAGCGAGCGATAGCCGTTGCGCTTGGGCGTCGAGATATAATCCTTGAACCGCCCCGGCACCATCGGCCAGCGGCGATGGATCAGGCCCAGCACGCGGTAGCAATCCTCCTCGGTCGGCACGATCGCGCGGAAGGCCATGACGTCGGAGAGCTGCTCGAAATTGATGTGCCGCTCGTTCATCTTGCGGAAGATCGAGAAGGCGGACTTTTCGCGCCCCGTCACCTCGGCATCCACGCCGCCGCGTGACATCAGCAGCTTCAGACCCGAGGCGATCTTCGAAATCCGGTTGCCGCCGCCTTCCTTCATCTGCGCGAGGCGCAGCGTGATTGATTCATAGGCTTCGGGTTCGAGCTGCTGGAAGGAGAGCATCTGCATCTCCTTCATGAACTCGTACATGCCGATCCGCTCGGCGAGCGGGGCATAGATGTCCATCGTCTCCTTCGCGATGCGGCGGCGCTTTTCCGGCTTCGCGATGTGATGCAGCGTGCGCATGTTGTGGAGGCGATCGGCCAGCTTCACCAGCAGGACGCGGATATCGTCCGACATAGCGAGCAGGAACTTGCGCAGATTCTCGGCGGCGCGCTCGCTCTCGGTCTGCGCCTCGATCTTGGACAGTTTGGTGACGCCGTCGACCAGCCTTGCGACATTGGGACCGAACAGCCGCTCGATCTCGTCATAGGTGGCGACCGTATCCTCGATCGTGTCGTGCAGGATGGCGGTCGCGATCGTCTCGTCATCCAGATGCAGGTCGGTCAGGATGCCGGCCACCTCGATCGGATGGCTGAAATAGGGATCGCCCGAGGCACGCTTCTGGCTGCCATGCGCCTTCATCGAGAAGACATAGGCGCGATTGAGCAGCGCCTCATCGGCCTGGGGGTCATAGTCGAGCACGCGGTCGACGAGTTCATACTGGCGGAGCACGATATCAGATTTGCGTGGTAGGGATGGGCAATGCAACATTTTTGATGCGATCAGGGTGATCGAGGTCTTCTTAAGCCTCTTTCTTCTTCAAGCCCCTCTCCCGGCAGGGGGAGGGGTTGGGGAGGGGCAAGAGCCACGGGCGTTGGTCTCTGTGAGACCCCGTGCCCTCCCCCATCCCCTCCCGCCTGCGGGAGGGGAGCGGCAAGACGGTAGGGAAGCCTTCCACTATCTCCGTTCAGCCTGAGCGCAGTCGAAGGCCACGGGCATCACTCCCCCATCGCCTCCGCCGCCAGCGCCTCCGCCTCGATCAGCAGGTCATCATCGGCACTTCCGGTCGACACCTTCTCGCGCCCGATCAGCACCAGTACCGGCACCGCCAGCGGGCTGACCCGCTCCAGATCGACGTGCAGCATCGTACCCCCCGCCCGGTCGAGCAGGTTCGCCAGCCGCCCGACATCGGTCATCCGCGCCCGCGCATCGTCCCACGCCGCCTGGAGCAGCAGATGGCCGGGCTCGTATTTGCGCAGCACGTCGTAGATCAGGTCGGTCGAAAAGGTCACCTGCCGCCCGGTCTTGCGCTTGCCGGGATGCTGGCGCTCGACCAGCCCGCCGATCACCGCGACCTCGCGGAATGCGCGCTTGAGCAGATGCGACTGCTGCACCCAGTCGACGAATTCGTTTTCGAGGATGTCGGGGGAGAACAGGCTGGCCGGATCGGTCACCTTCTCCAGCCCGTAACAGGCCAACGCATAGTCGCTGGCGACGAAGCCCAGCGGTTTCAGCCCCTGCGCCTCCATCCGCCGGGTGATCAGCATCCCCAGCGACTGGTGCGCATTCCACCCCTCGAAGCTATAGGCGACCATGTAATGCCGCCCCTCGCGCGGGAAGGTCTCGACCAGCAACTGGCCGGGGCGGGGGAGGACGGAGCGACGGTCCTGCATCTCCAGCCAGTCATGCACGTCCTCTGGGAAACGATCCCATTCGCGCCGGTCGGCCAGGAATTCGCGCACCCGGTCGGCAAGGCTGGTCGACAGCGGCATCCGGCTGCCGCCATAGGTCGGGATGCGGGCGGGGCGCGAAGTGGCGCGGACGATCAAATCCTCGCCGTCGATCGATTCCACCTCCAGGCTCAAACCGGCGAAGAAGAAAGTGTCGCCGGGTGCCAGCGTCGCGGCGAAACCCTCTTCCACCCGGCCCAGCTGGCGGCCGTTGCGGAAACGCACCTTCAGCATCGTCGCCTCGACGATGATCCCGGCGTTCAGGCGATGCTGGGCGACGAATTGCGGATGGGTGACGCGCCATGTCCCGTCCGGCTGCTGGACCAGCCGCTTGAACTTGTCATAGGCGCGCAAGGCATAGCCGCCGTCCGCGATGAAGCGCAGCACGCGGTCGAACGTCTCGTCGTCCAACGCCGAATAGGGCATGGCCGAGCGGATTTCGTCGAGCAGCGCGCCCTGCTCGAACGGCGCGGCACAGGCGCAGGCCATGACATGCTGCGCCAGCACGTCGAGCGCGCCCTGTCGGAAGATGTCGGGGTCCAGCTCGCCCGCCTCCACCGCATCGAGCGCGGCGCGCGCTTCCAGATATTCGAAACGGTTGCCGGGGACTAGGATCGCACGGCTCGATTCATCCAGCCGGTGATTGGCCCGACCGATCCGTTGCAGCAGCCGCGACGAGCCCTTGGGTGCGCCCATCTGGATCACGCAATCGACATCGCCCCAGTCGACGCCGAGGTCGAGGCTGGCGGTCGCGACCAGCGCGCGAAGCTGGCCGTCGGCCATCGCGGCTTCCACCTTCTGGCGGGCTTCCAGCGAGAGCGAGCCGTGATGGACGCCGATCGGCAGGCTCTTGTCATTCGCCTTCCACAAGTCCTGGAAGATCAGCTCGGCGAGACTGCGCGTGTTGCAGAAGACGATGGTGGTCCGGTTCGCCTCGATCACCCGCATCACTTGGGCGGCGGCATAGCGACCGGAATGGCCCGCCCAGGGCACGCGGTCCTCGGGCAGCAGGATCGAGATATCCGGCGGCGCGCCCGGCTCGCCCGTGACGAGGCCGACCGCATCGATATCGCCATCGGGCGCCAGCCAGGCGCGGTAGCCATCGGGGTCCGCCACCGTCGCCGACAGCGCGACGCGGCGCAGATCGGGGGAAAGCCGCTGCAACCGCGCCATGCACAGGGACAATAGGTCGCCGCGCTTGCCGGTGGCGAAGGCGTGGACCTCGTCGACGACAATGGTCTTCAACCCGGCGAACATCGTCGCGGCATCCGGGTAGCTGAGCAGCAGCGACAGCGATTCCGGCGTGGTGAGCAGGATTTGCGGCGGCTTGACCCGCTGCCGCGCCTTCTTGTCCGACGAGGTGTCGCCCGTCCGCGTCTCGACCCGGATGTCGAGGCCCATCTCATCGATCGGCGTGACGAGGTTGCGACGAATATCTACCGCCAGCGCTTTCAGCGGCGAGACATAAAGGGTGTGCAGCCCTTCGCTCGGGGCTTCGATCAGCTCGGTCAGGGTCGGCAGGAACCCTGCCAGCGTCTTGCCCGCGCCCGTCGTCGCGACCAGCAGCGCGTGGCGGCCTGCGCGCGCTTCCTCCAGCATTGCCAGCTGATGGGTGCGCGGGCACCAGCCCTTGGCGGCGAACCAGTCGGTCAGGGCGGAGGGGAGGGAACCGGGGGGCATCCCGAAGGATATAGGTATTATGGTCAAGCTCGGCGACTGGATACAGCCCCATAAACATGGGATTTACGTGGCCCCCGCCGATGTGTGGGTCGATCCGTCCGAACCCGAGGCCAAGGCGCTGGTGACCCATGGCCATGCCGACCATGCGCGCGGCGGGCACGGCACGGTCTGGGCGACGCCCGATACGCTGGCGATCATGGAAGCGCGCTACGGCCCGCAGAACGGTGTCGGCGTCGGCTATGGCGAGACGATCCGGCTGGGCGAGGTGGACGTCAGCTTCGTCCCCGCCGGTCATGTGCTGGGTTCGGCCCAGATCGTGCTGGATTATAGGGGCGAGCGGGTGGTGGTGTCGGGCGACTATAAACGCCGCGCCGACCCGACCTGCGCCGCCTTCGAGCCGGTGAAGTGCGACGTGTTCGTCACCGAGGCGACCTTTGCGCTGCCCGTCTTTCGCCACCCTGAGACCGGCGACGAGATCGACAAGCTGATCGCGCGGCTGCACGCCAATCCGACCCGCTGCGTGCTGGTCGGGGCCTATGCGCTGGGCAAGGCGCAGCGGGTGATCGCGGAACTGCGCGTGCGCGGGCATGAGGCGCCCATTTATCTCCACGGTGCGCTGGCGCGGCTATGCGCGCTCTATCAGGAACTGGGCGTCGATCTGGGCGAGTTGCGCATGGTCGCGGACACGCCCAAGGCGGAGATGGCGGGCCATATCGTGATGTGCCCGCCCGGCGCGCTCAACGATCGCTGGTCGCGGCGGCTGCCCGATCCGATCACGGCGATGGCCAGCGGCTGGATGCGGGTGCGTCAGCGCGCGCGGCAGAAGAATGTCGAGCTGCCGCTGATCCTGTCCGACCATGCCGATTGGGACGAGCTGACCCAGACCCTGACCGAGATCGCCCCGCGTGAAGTATGGGTGACGCATGGGCGCGAGGAGGCGTTGGTGCATTGGTGCGAGACGCGGCAGATGAAAGCGCGGGCCCTGGCGCTGGTGGGGTTTGAGGATGAGGATGATTGATTTCCGTGGCCTTCGACTTCGCTCAGGCTGAACGGATGTGGGGGATGGGGCCTTTTACAAACCGCCGTTCAGGCTGAGCGAAGTCGAAGCCCAAGGGAATCACGCCAAGGCCAAAGGCCGAACCGGCTCCGCCACCTCCGACCCAGGCACCGCGAACACCCCCTTCTTCGCCAGCCGTTCCCCCGGCGGCACCTTGGCCGTCTCCATCGCCAGCCAGGGCGACAACAACAGCCCCAAAGTCACCGGCGACAGCCAGGCCCCCAGCATCGGGTTCAGGAACGACACGCCCAGCAACACCGCGCCGATCCCCAGATGCCAGCGATAGCGCGGCATCGTATCCGCCGCCGCCAGCCCGTCGCGCACCCGGCTCTGCGGGTTCCAGCCCGACGGCTTGCCGCGCACGATGTTGATGAGGTCGATCGTCTGGGTCAGCGCGATGGCGGGCGCGGTCAGGATCGACAACGGCACGTCGAGCACGACGGAGGAGAGGATACCTTTTGCCCCGCCATAGCTCGCCCGCCGATCGCGATCGGCCATCGCCCAGATGATGCTCAACACCTTCGGCCCGAACAACAGGATCAGCGTGACGACCAGCACCTGCGTCGAGGTGACGGCGTGCACCGTCGCGGCATCGTCGGACAGGCTCTGCGCGATCGAGGTGGCGATCAGGATCAGCCAGGCGGGCGACATCAGATAGGCGAGCGCGCCGATGAACAGCTGCAACCGGCTGATCCAGTGGAAACCGCTCGATCCCAGCAGTTTCAGATGCTGGGTATTGCCCTGCGCCCAGCGCCGGTCGCGCACCGCCTGGTCGATCAGCGTGGGCGGAAACTCCTCGAAACTGTCTTCGACCATCAGCATGTGCAGCCGCCAGCCGCGCCGCCGCAGCAGCGCCGCCTCGACCATGTCGTGGCTCATGATCGTGCCCCCGAACGGCGGCCGTCCGGGCAGGTCGGGCAGGCCGCAGCTTTCGGCAAAGGCGCGGATGCGGATCAGCGCGTTATGCCCCCAGAAGGTGGATTCCGACCCCGACCACCAGACCAGCCCCGCCGTCGAGATCGGGCCGTAGAAGCGGCTGGCGAACTGCATCCAGCGCTGGAAGAAAGTGGTCGCGCCGATAATCATCGGCACCGTCTGGAGAAGCGCGATCGAGGGCCGCTGCTCCATGATCTGCGCCATGCCGACGATCGTGTCGCCGCCCATCAGGCTGTCGGCGTCGAGCATCAGCATGAAGTCGTACCCGCCGCCGTGATTGCGAATCCACTCGGCGACATTGCCGGGTTTGCGCCCGACATTCTCGGTGCGACGGCGATAATAGAGTGGCACGCGCAAGCGGGGGGCGAGGCGTTGCCAGGCGGCGCGCTCCTCGGCTTCGGCGGCTTCCCACGAATCGGACAGCACGAAAAAGGCGAATTGGCGGGCGGCACCGGCGCGGTCGATCATCGTCGCCATGCGCGCGATCCGGTCGAAGACGGCGTCGACATCCTCATTATGCACCGGCACCAGCACCGCCGTCGTGGCGTTCGGGGGGGCGCTCCCACGCGGGGCGGGGGTGATTCCGGGATGCGCGCGCGAGATCAGCAGGATGAAGCCGATCGCCGCCGTCACGAAGCCGAACGAAATCCAGGCGAACAGCGGAAAGAACAGCAGCAGCAATAGCCCGTCGAGCAGGCTGAACCCGTCGCTGAGCAACGCTTCCTTGACCGAGGCGGAAGCGGCGGTCGCCAGCAGCCCGGTCAGTAGCACCAGCAGCAGGCGACGCGTCAATATGTCGTCGGGCGACAGGTTGACGCCCTCACGCGGCTCGGGCGCATTGTGTGGCGGCGGCGGGCCATCGAAGCGCTGGGTCGGCATCTCCAGCGGGGCGGGCGGCGGCATCATCGCGGGCATATCGTTCATGGCAGGAAGACCGGCATCAACACCGTCTCGCTGAGCGTCCGCGCGTTCTGCTTCAGGTACAGGCGGACATCCGCCGGGCCGTTCGCGTCCGGCGCGATATCGGCGGTCACGCGCCAGCGGTTCGACTGGCCGACGACCGGATAGGCGGCCTGGGCCAGCAGCTTGCCACGCGTCACCGAGATGTCGGCGGTGACGCCGCTCTGCCGGTCGAGTCCGGCAAGGGCTGGGCCGGTGAAATCGACGACCAGCTTGCGCGCGCCCGGCGTCGGCTCGGCCCCCGGTCGACCGGCATCGCCCGTCCAGCTGTCGACCGCATGGGCGATCGTCGGTACGACCGTCGGGTCGGTGGAAGTCCAGTTCAGGCGATAGTCGAACTGCCGCTTCTGCCCCGCCCTGGGTGCATCGGCGGGGTTCCAGAAGGCGACGATATTGTCGACCGTCTCGCTCGCGGTTGTAAAGGCATAGAGCATCACCTGCCCGCGACCCCATTCGCCCTGCGGCTGCACCCACAGGTTCGCGCGGCGGTCGTAGAAGGCGCCGTCGTCCTGATAATGGTCGAAGTCGCGGTCGCGCTGGAGCAGGCCGAAGCCGCGCGGATTGCTATCGACGAAGCTGTCGAGGGTAGGACGCGGCGGATTGACCAGCGGCCGCCACAGCCGCTCGCCGCTGCCGGTCAGCAGCGCGAGACCGTCCGAATCGTGAATCTCGGGCCGCCAGTCGCGCGCGGCGGCACGATTGCCCTCGCCATACCAGAACATGCTGGTCGCGGGCGCGATGCCCAGCCGTTCCACGTCTCGGCGGAAGAACAGGACGGCGGACACGCGCTGCTCGACGCCGTTTGTCCCCTTGGTCGACTCGATCCGGTACGCGCCGCTGACGCTCGGTCCGTCGAGCAGCGCATAAACGGTATAGCCCTGCGCCCCCGTCCGCTCGATCCAGAAGTCGGTGAAGGCGGGAAATTCCTCGCGTCCGTCGATGCCGGTGTCGATCGCGATCCCGCGCGCCGACAGGCCATATTGGTCCTGCGCGCCCGCAGTGCGGAAATAGGAGGCGCCCTGAAAGGCGAGCCAGTCGCTCTTTCCGTCCGCCGTCATCGCGCGGAACCCGGCGATACCCAGCGGCGGCGCGTGACCCGCTTCGGCGGTGAAAAGCGAGGGGGAGAAGGGGACGGCGCGGGCCTGACTGTTCTCGACGATATGGATGCCGACCGGCGTGGGCGCGTACCGGCCCAGCGGGAACAGCCGGATACCGCCCAGCAGTGTTCGATCGTCGCGGTAGCGGATGGTGCCGACCGCATCATAGCCGATGGCTTCGGCCGCCGCGACCTTGGCCTGCGCCCGATAAGGCTGCCGAGCCAGCGCCTCGGCCCGGCTTTGCAGGCCCGCCCAGGAAAAGGGTTCGGGCGCGCCCAGCTTCAACCCACCCGTCGATCCTTGCGCGGCGACACGCGCCGCGGCCGCCGGGGTCAGCCCCAGGACGGCCAGCGCCGCGACCAGTTCTCGACGATTGGCCTGCATCATCGTTCAGCATCTCCCGCAACGGCCCGGAACGAAACACGCATGACGGCTGCGCGAGACCCGGTCGATTGTGCAACGCAACGTGCGGCGATCGGTTGCCGGGACACGATCAGTTGGCCCGCCTACCCACATGATACCGTATAATATATTTGACGACCGACTTCTTTTCCGTCAAAGAAACACAATAAAATCAAATGGGGGCGACTTCATGAATGGAAATTACCGCCGCTTGGCCTGTTCGGCCGGGGCTATTGCGATCGCGCTGCTTTCGGTTTCACCTGCCTTTGCGCAGGACAAGCCTGTCGCCGATCAGGTTTCGGACGATAAGAGCGCCTCGACCGAAGGCGACGCGATCGTCGTCACCGGCACCCGGCTTCAGCGTCCCAACTTCACCAGCAACAGCCCGCTGACCGTCGTCGATGCGACCGAAATCCGCTATCAGGGCGCGATCCAGGTCGAGAATGTGCTGAACCGCCTGCCGCAGGTGACGCCGGATTCGAACGAGAACGGCTCGAACGGCTCGGACGGCACCGCGCGCGTCAATCTGCGCAATCTGGGGAGCAACCGGAACCTTGTGCTCGTCAACGGCCAGCGCATGTTGCCGGTGCAGGCCAACGACCTGAACTTCATCCCCGCCGCGCTCATCAAGCGGGTCGATGTCGTGACCGGCGGCGCGTCGGCGGTCTATGGTTCGGACGCGATTTCGGGCGTCGTGAACTTCATCCTGCGCGACGACCTGAACGGCGTGCGCACCGACGTCCAGTACGGCTTTGCCCAGCACCAGAACGACAACGCCTTCGCGCGCGGCGTGCAGAGCCAGGCCAATTACCGCCTCGCCCAGCCGATGATCCTCGACGGGCAGAAGCTGGATGTGAACGTCGCCTTCGGCACCAACTTCCCCGACGGGCGCGGCAATGTGACCGCCTATTTCGGCTATCGCGACACCAAGCCGGTGCTGCAGGGCGATCGCGACGTATCGTCCTGCGCCTTCGATCCGGCGGGGACCGGCAATTCGATGCTGACCTGCGGCGGCTCCAGCAACAACCAATATGGCCTGTTCGACCCGATCACCGGGCCGAACGCCGATGCGGGCCGGTTCAACAACACCCGCGACGGCAACCGGACCTGGGTGCCGTACGACTCCAGCTTCCGCTACAATTATGCGCCGCTCAACTATTTCCAGCGCAACGACACCCGCTACACCGCCGGGGCCTTCGCCAAATATGAAGTGTCACCGGCCGTCGAAGCCTATGGCAGCTTCATGTTCATGGACGACCACACCAATTCGCAGGTCGCCCCGTCCGCCTTGTTCCAGGGCTATACCTACTCGATCAACTGCGACAATCCGTTCCTGAGCGCGCAGCAGGGCCAGATCCTGTGCGGCAACGCTTACGGCACCAATGCCACGCAGCAGGCCTATATCGGCTATCGTCCCGTCGCCGGGAACGCCCGTCCGCGTCGCGACGACCTGCGCCACACCGATTTCCGCGTGACGGGCGGCGTTCGCGGCGAGATCGCGCCGGGCATCCGTTACGACGCCAACGCGCTGTTCTCGACGGTTCTCTATAACGAGACCTATGAGAACGACATCGACCCGTCGCGCGCCAATCGCGGCATCCAGGTCGTCAACGTCAACGGCACCCCGACCTGCAAGTCGGTTATCGACGGCAGCGACCCGCAGTGCGTGCCGCTCGACATCTTCCGCTATAACGGCATTTCGGACGCGGCGTTCGGCTATATCTATGCGCCGACCTCGACCCGTGGCGTCGACAAGGAAACCGTGCTCAGCGGCAATATCAGCGCGGACCTGGGCACGTACGGCGTCAAGTCGCCCTGGTCGGACGACGGCATCGGCGTCGTGCTGGGCGTCGAGCACCGTTACGAGAGCCTGGAGTTCAAGGCCGACGCGCTGGCGCTGCAAAAGGGCACCAAGGAGACCCAGGGTCGCTTCGACGTGAACGAGGTGTTCGCGGAAATCGAAGTGCCGCTTATCCAGAACAAGCCGTTCGTCAAGGAACTGGCACTGAACGCCGGCTATCGCGGATCGGACTATTCCAACCTGTCCAAGATCGTGTCGACCTACAAGGCCGAGCTGTCCTGGGCGCCGAGCAGCGATATCCGCCTGCGCGGCAGCTATAACCGCGCGATCCGCGCCGCCAATGTGTCCGAGCTGTTCGGGCCGCAGTTCAACGGCAATGTCAGCGCGCAGGACCCCTGCGCCACCGCGACGCCGACCGCGACCTTCGCCCAGTGCGCCCGCACCGGCGTCACCCAGGCGCAATATGGCCGTATCACCGACTGTCCGGCGGAAACCTGCACCGCGCAGTTCGGCGGCAACCCCGCGCTGAAGCCCGAAACGGCCGACACGCTGACCGCCGGTATCGTGTTCACGCCGACCTTCCTGCGCCGCCTGTCGCTGACCGTCGATTATTTCGACATCAAGGTGCGCGACTATATCAGCTCGATCTCGGTTCCGCAGACGATCAGCCAGTGCATCGCGACCGGCAATCCGTTCTTCTGCAACCTGTTCAAGCGTGATCCGCGCGGCGGCATCATCTTCGGCGATCAGGGCTATATTGTCTCGACGACGCAGAATACCGGCTCGCTGCGCACCTCGGGCGTCGATTTCGGCCTCAGCTATTCCCAGCCGCTGGGCGGCGCGGGTTCGCTCGCCGTCGATTTCCAGGGCACCTGGAACCGCAAGCTGGTGAACGAGCCGGTGCCTGGTCTCGGCTCCTTCGATTGCGTCGGCTATTTCGGTCCGACCTGCGGCCAGCCCATGCCCGAATGGCGGCATCAGTCGCGCTTCACCTGGACCGATGCGGCCAAGGTCGGCTCGATCTCGCTCAACTGGCGCTATATCGGCCCGACGAAGCTGACCAACAATTCGACCGACCCGAACTTCGCGAACACGCCGTCGATCTTCAACAGCCGGATCAAGGCGTATAATTATTTCGACCTGGCGGGCACGGCCAAGGTGCAGGACGGCATCACCTTCCGCGCCGGTGTGAACAACCTGTTCGACCGGGACCCGCCGATCATCGCGCAGGGCCTGCTGGCCGCGTTCGGCAACGGCAACACCTATCCGGGCATGTACGACGCGGTGGGGCGCACCGTGTTCATCGGCCTGACGGCGGAGTTCTGATGCGAAAAGGGGGCGGTCGAGCGCCGCCCCCGGTTCAAACCATTTTACCCCAGCCTGTCCCGTCCGGTTCACTCCGGGCGGGACTTTTTTATGGGGGGGCGTCCGGCTTACTTCGCTTCGGTGAGCAGCTTGGTCGCCTCGGCCCCGGCCCAGTCGAACCCGCCGGTCACGCGCCAGACCTCCTTGCCGTCCGCGCCGTACAGGATCGTGGTCGGCAGATTGGCCTTGTAGTGGACGCTCAGGGTCAGCTTCGGGTCGAGATAGATGGGCAGCGCGTCCAGCTTCCTGCCCGCCAGGAACGGCTTCACCTTGGCCATGTCGTCCTGCGCCACGGCGATCACGGCGATCTTGCCCTTCAGTCGCTGGGCGGTGGCGGCGAGCGTCGGCATCTCCGCGACGCACGGTCCGCACCAGGTCGCCCAGAGGTTGACCAGCACCGGCCGCCCCCGGAAATCGGCGAGACTGGCCGGTTTGCCGTCCATGGCGGTGAAGGGCAGCAGCGGCGCGGCCTCGCCCTTGTGGCTGCGGTCGACCGCGCCCGTGGGCTTGGGCGCCTCTATGGCCGAGGAACCGGACGCCTCGCCGCTGGTGACTTCGCCGCTCGAAACTTCTCCGCTGGAGGTGCTGGCGGCTTGCTCCGGGGCGGGGCTTTGCTTATCGCACCCGGCGACCATCAGCCCCAGGAGACAGGCGATCACGGTACGCGACGACATGGGCGGCTCCAACGCAATGTGGGGCGGGCGCTTCGCAGAAGGTCCCGCCGCGGTGATGCGCGAGATAAACGCGTCCATCCCCTTCGACAAGCGATTGTGGAAACAGGACATCGCCGGGTCGAAAGCGCATGTCGCGATGCTGGGCAAACAGGGCATCGTCTCGGCCGAGGACGCCGCGACGATTTCCGCCGGGCTGGACCAGGTGGCCGAGGATTATGCCGCCAACGGCGTGTCGGAGGACCTGACCCTCGAAGACATCCATATGCAGACCGAGGCGAAGCTGGCGGCGCTGATCGGCCCGGTCGCGGGGCGTCTGCACACCGCACGGTCGCGCAACGACCAGGTGGCGACCGATTTCCGCCTGTGGGTGCGCGATGCGATCGACGAGACGCTGGCGGCGCTCGGCGCGTTGCGGAATGCGTTGCTGACGCGGGCCGAGGACCATGCCGACAGCGTGATGCCGGGCTTCACCCATCTGCAATCGGCGCAGCCGGTGACGCTGGGCCATCACCTGATGGCCTATCACGAGATGATCGTGCGCGATGCCAGCCGCTTCGTCGCGGCGCGGGCGCGGATGAACCAGTGTCCGCTGGGCTCGGCGGCGCTGGCGGGAACGGGCTTCCCGGTCGACCGCCACATGACGGCGCAAGCGCTCGGTTTCGACGAGCCGACGCGCAATTCGCTCGATGCGGTCAGCGACCGGGATTTCGCCATCGACTATCTGCAGGCGGCGACCAACTGCTCGTTGCACCTGTCGCGGCTGGCCGAGGAGTTCGTGCTCTGGGCGTCGCAGCCCTTCGGCTTCGTCGCGCTGTCCGACCAGTGGTCGACCGGTAGTTCGATCATGCCGCAGAAGCGCAACCCCGACGCGGCCGAGTTGGTGCGCGGCCATGCGGGGCGGATCATGGGCTGCATGACCAGCCTGATGGTCACGATGAAGGGCCTGCCGCTCGCCTATTCCAAGGACATGCAGGACGACAAGCCGCCAGTGTTCGAGGCGCACGACCTGCTGGCGCTGTCGATCGCGGCAATGACCGGCATGGTGCAGAGCGCGACCTTCCGTACCGAGCGGATGCGCGCCGTGGCGGAGGCGGGCTTCTCGACCGCGACCGATCTGGCCGACTGGCTGGTCCGGGTCGGCGGCATTCCCTTCCGCGAGGCACATCACATCACCGGCCGCGCGGTGAAGCTCGCCGAGGAGAAGGGCGTGATGCTGCACCAGCTATCGATCGACGACCTGACCGGTATCGACGCGCGCATCAACGACAGCATCTACGACGTGCTGTCGGTCGATGCCTCGGTCGCCAGCCGGGTCAGCTTCGGCGGTACCGCGCCCGCCAATGTCCGCGCCGCCATCGCGACCGCGCGGGGATTGCGGGCATGAAGCCCGCCATCGCCCTGCTGGTCGCGCTGGCGCTGACTGGTTGTGGCGCGGCCAACCGGCTGCAACCGGCTAAGGGCGAGAGCCTGCCGGTCGCGCCGCGCGGCGCCACCGCGACCCCGACGCCGCAGCAATTGCTGACGGCCACCCCCCAACAACGACCGCAGCGCTCCGACGAACTGATGACCCAGTCGCAGGACCGGCGCTCGGACGAATTCGATTTGCCCCCCCGCTGATGGACCATTTTCACTTCTCGAACGGCGAACTCCATGTGGAGGACGTGCCCGTATCCCGGATCGCGGCCGAAGTCGGTACGCCGGTCTACATCTACTCCGCCTCCACCTTCCGCCGTCATGCGCAGGTGTTCCGCGAGGGGCTGAGCGCCCTGCCGCGCGTCCATCTGGCCTATGCGATCAAGGCGAACCCGAACATCGCCGTGCTGCGTGTGCTGGCCGATGAGGGATACGGCGCGGACGTCGTCTCGGTCGGCGAGATGCGCCGGGCGTTGGCGGCGGGGATGAAGGCCGAGGACATTGTCTTCTCCGGCGTCGGCAAGACGCGTGCCGAATTGGTGTCCGCGCTGGAAGCCGGGATCGGCCAGTTCAACCTGGAGCTGGAGGAAGAGGGCGCGGTCCTCGCCGAGCTGGCCCATGCACGCGGCCTCGTCGCGCCCGCCACGCTGCGTGTGAACCCGGACGTCGATGCGGGCACCCACGCCAAGATCTCCACGGGGCGCAAGGAGAACAAGTTCGGCGTGCCGATCGACCAGGCGCTCGGCATGTTCGACCGTCTGGCGGGTTTGCCCGGCATCGATCTGAAGGGCGTTGCCTGCCACATCGGCAGCCAACTGGGCGATCTCGCGCCGCTGGAGGCCGCCTATAAGCGCGTCGGCGAACTGGTCGCCGAACTGCGCGGGGCGGGGCACCGCATCACCCGCGTCGACCTGGGCGGTGGCCTGGGCGTGCCGTATAAGCCGGGCGACGTGATGCCCGCGCCCGCCGCTTATGGCGAGATGGTGGCGCGCGTGACGAAGGACTGGGATGTCGAGCTGATGTTCGAGCCCGGCCGGGTGATCGCGGGCAATGCCGGTGTGCTCGCGACCGAAGTCGTCTGGGTGAAGCCCGGCGTCGCCAATCCGTACGTCATCGTCGATGCCGCGATGAACGACCTGATGCGGCCCGCGCTGTACGACGCGCATCACGACTTCGTCGCGGTGAAGCCGACCGGCGAGACGATGATGGCGAATATCGCGGGGCCGGTGTGCGAGACGGGCGATACCTTCGGCATGAACCGGGAGATCGACGCGGTGAAGTCGGGCGATCTTGCCGTGTTCCGCACGGCAGGCGCGTACGGCGCGACCATGGCGTCGACCTATAACAGCCGTCCGCTGGTGCCCGAAGTGATGGTCGAGGGCGACCGCTTCGCCGTCGTCGCCGACCGCATCGCCGCCGAAACGATCATCGCCGCCGAGCGCGTGCCGGAGTGGCTGAAGAAGTGACGCTGACGGGGCCTGCCGCCCCATTCCTCCCCTGTAAGGGGAGGTGGCAGGCCGCAGGCCTGACGGAGGGGTGTCACCCGTCGCGAGGGAGCGTTTCCTCGCCAATGGCGACACCCCTCCACCAGCTTCGTGCGCGAGCGAGATTGTGCCCCCGGCACAATCTTGACTTGCCGGGGGCAAGCCAAAGCTCGCACACCCCCTCCCCTTACAGGAGAGGAAAAGGGAGGTGAGCCTCGCCAGCCTGCCGCTGTTCGTCCGGCTGGCCGGACGCCCGGTCATCCTGGTCGGCGAAGGCGAACCCGCCGAGGCCAAGCGCCGCCTGCTCGACCGCGCCGGTGCACAGGTCGTTGACGAGGATGCCCAAGCCGCGCTCGCCATCGTCGCCATCGAGGATGAGGACGAAGCGCAAGCCGCCATCGCACGGCTGAAGGCGCGCGGGGTGCTGGTCAACGCGGTGGATCGTCCGGCGGCGTGCGACTTCACGCTGCCCGCCATCGTCGAGCGCGGGCCGGTGATCGTCGCGATCGGCACCGGCGGCGTGTCGGCGGGCTTGGCGGCGGCGCTGCGCCAGCGGCTGGAGACCTTGCTACCCGCTGGCCTAGGCGCCCTGGCCGAGGGGCTTTACGCGGCCCGCAGCGCCTTGCGGGCGCGCTTCCCCGATGGCGCGGAGCGGCGGCGCGCGATCGGCGCGGTGCTGTCGCCCGGTGGGGCGCTTGATCCGCTGGCGGGGGCGACCGATGTCGCGGGCTGGCTGTCGCGTGCCGACCGGCCTGTGGCGAAGATCGAGGCGTTCGTCCTCACCTCCACCGACCCCGACGACCTGACCCTGCGCCAAGCGCGCGCATTGGCGGCGGCGGACCGGGTCTATCACCGCGCCGACGTGCCGCCCGCGATCCTCGACCGCGCGCGCGCCGATGCGGTGCGGATCGCCAGTGACGCGCTCCCGGCGGAACCCGGCGAGGGGCAAATCGTCGACCTCGCCATGGACACGCGCGCATGACCGGCTTCGCCTATGGCATCGATGGCGGCAAGGCCGAGGCGATCCCGATCCGCGAGGCGGTGGAGGCAAAGGCTCGGCTGGTCTGGGTGCATTTGGAGACCAACGACGCGGTAGCGCAGCGTTGGTTGCGCGATGCGGCGCATCTGCCCGATTATGTCATCGACGCGCTGACCGCCGCCGAAACCCGCCCGCGCTGTGAGGCGGTAGGCGAGGGGGCGTTCGTCAACCTGCGCGGACGCAGCAGCCAGCCGCTCGACGGGTCGGACATGCTCGCCTCGGTGCGCATCTGGGCGGTGAAGGGCCGGGTCTATTCGGTGACGCGCCGCCCGCTGCTGGCGGTCGATACCGTGCGCAAGGAGGTCGAGGGCGGCGCGATCGCCGATCCCGGCGACCTCATCACCGCCTTTGCCACCGCCATCACCAACGACCTCGACCCCGATGTCGCGAGCCTGGGCGACGAGTTGGACAATTGCGAAGAGCAGCTGGACGAGCACCGTGTCTTCCAGTTGCGCCGCATGGTCAGCCGGGTGCGTGTCGCCGCGATCGGCTATCGCCGCTTCCTCAATCCGCAGCGTGCCGCACTGGAAAAACTGGCGGCCCTCCCCGGCGACTGGCTGGGGGATGACGATCGGCTGCACCTCTCCGCCGCCGCTGACCGCGCCGCGCGCATGGCGGAGGAACTGGAGTCGATCCGCGAACGCGCCGCGCTGGTCCATGAAACGCTCACCGACATGCGCGCCGAGCAGATCGACAACCGCTCGCTCGTCATCTCGATCGTCGCGATGGTGTTCCTGCCGCTGACCTTCATCACCGGGCTGTACGGGATGAACGTCAAGAACCTGCCCTATGCCGACGAGCCATGGTCGTTCGACGCGATCCTGGGCGGCTGCGCACTGATCGCAGCGGGGATCGTGATCTACTTCGTGCAGAGGCACTGGTTCCGGCGGTAATTTTACGGCTTTGTCGGGCCTCGACGCAGAGCCAAGCCAAGCATCTCAACCGCCGTTCACGCTGAGCGAAGTCGAAGCGCACGCCGGGCGCTTTGCCGCAGGGCTTTCCCGTGGCCTTCGACTTCGCTCAGGCTGAACGGAGGGGCGGGAAGAGGCTCAATTCTTGCCCTTCGTGCCGTTCATCTGGCGCACCGTCTCCCACGCCTCGGCGATGTCGGCGATGCTGGCCGCGACGTTGCGGAAGACCTGTGCGTCCTGGCCCAGCGAGGCGTCGACGATCTGCTTGCGCGCGCCGCCATAAAGGCGCGCGAAGGTGATCGACATCTCGCCGCCATTTTCGAAATCCAGGCCCGCCTCCAGCGCGAACAGGATCGCGGTGGCGCGCGTCACCCGCTCGCTCTTGCGCGCGAGCTGGCCATGTTCGGTCGCCCAGGCGGCGGAACGGAGCGCGGAGATCAGTTCCTCGTAGAGCAGCTGCACCAGCGCGGGGCCGTCCGCCATGGCGGTGCGACCGACCACGTCGATCTGGCGATAGACGGCGGCGGGATCGGTCAGAAGAGCGGAGGCATAGGTCATATCAGTTGCTCTTCGTCCACATCTTGACCTGCTGATCCATGAAGCTCTGCACCGATTTATATTGGGTGACGGCCGTGTTCATCGCCGCGAAGCGTGCGGTCATCGCGTCGGTGGCCACCTGACGCCGATCCGTCAGCGCGGTCTGCGCGTCGCTATTGTCGGACTGTTGCGACGTCAGATTGTTGTACGACGCCGTCAGGCCGTAGACGCTGCTCGTCGCCGACATCTGGATGGTGTTCATCTGCGCCGACAGGCCGATGATGTTATCGCCGCTCGACTGGAACATCTGTTCGACGACATCGGGATATTTGCTCAGCGTTTGCGACAGCACCGTCTGGTCGATGGTCAGCGTCCCGTCCTTTTCGGTCCGCACGCCCAGATCGGCCAGCGTCTGCGGCCCGGCAGCGCTGCCCGGCACCAGCTTCGTGGTGGTCAGCGAGCGCAGCGTCTGGGCGAGCGACCGCGCGGCCGGGTCGCTGCGCAGGTCGCCGGTGATCGGATCGATCGCCTTGTTCAGCGCGGTCATATTGTCGTTGAAGGTCGACACGAAGTTGCCCACCACGGTGCTGAGCGCCGAGGTCGGCGACGCGCCGGTCAGCGAGACCGGCTTGCTGGTCACCGCCGACAGGGTCATCGTCACGCCGTCGACCAGATCGTTTACGGTGTTCGACGACCGCTCGACGGTCACGCCGTCCATCGTGATACTGGCATTGGCCGCGGTCGAGGAGGTGGTGGTGCCGTTCGCGTTGTTGCCGACGTTGAGCCGGGACAGCCCGGCCGTATCGCCCTCTGTCGCGGTGATGGTGAAGCTGTTGT
Source organism: Sphingomonas sanguinis (assembly GCF_019297835.1). NCBI lineage: Bacteria > Pseudomonadati > Pseudomonadota > Alphaproteobacteria > Sphingomonadales > Sphingomonadaceae > Sphingomonas > Sphingomonas sanguinis. The sequence continues at coordinate 3,127,166 of NZ_CP079203.1, forward strand.
CCTTGCCGCTGGCCCCGGTGAACGACAGATAGGCATTGCCGCTGGAGTCGGTGATGACCGAGGCTTTGACGCCCGTATTGGCCGCATTGATCTTGGCCGCGAGCGCCGCAGGGGTGGAATCGGCGCTACCGATGTCGATCGACACCGCGTCGTTCGAGCCGACCTTGATCGACAGGCTGCCAGTGCCGAGCGACGCTGTGGTGGAATAGGCCGACTTGGTCGACGACACCTGTGCCGTAGCCAGTGCATTGATGCTGATCGACTTGGATAGGCCCGACAATTTGGCACCCGCCGAGGTGGTTACGCCCAGGCTGGTGGTGTCCGAACTGACCGCCTGGGTGGCGAGCGTGCCGCCCTTGGCCAGCGACGCCAGGGCGGAGGCGAAATCGGTAATCGAACTCTTGATCGAGGAGACGTCGGAGATCTGCGCCGTCAGCGTATCTGCCTTCGCCTTGAGCGCGGCGGTCTGGACCGAGAATTGCGCGTCGATCAGCGAAGGGACGATCGTCGACAGATCGATGCCCGAACCCGTCTGCAACGAGGTGAACAGCTGCTGGGCGGCGGTCTTCGTCGCGTTCTGCGCGCTGTTGGTCGAGGAGGTCGAGCTGGACGAACTCGTGCTGCTCTGCGTCGTGTTGGACGATGTACTCGAGGAAACGGTGGTCATCGACGATACTCCGGCGCGCGCTTGTTTTGCTTAACGGCCGAAGGCCGCCGGGCTTTAGCGCGATGCGACGAATGACGGGGCCGGGCGTGCATTACGGTTGCGCCACGCCGTTTTCGTCGAAGCGGGCACCCTCCGGCACCTCGACCGGCGGCTGCGACGTGCCGCCCGCCCCCGCATTGAGGCCGAAGACGAAGGCGAGCACGACGGCGATCGCCTGATACAGGTCGGCGCGCACTTCCTGCCCCTCGCGGCTGGTGTAGTAGACGGCACGGGCGAGCTGCGGATATTCCAGCACCGGCGTATCCAGCTCGGCGGCCAGTTCGCGAATGGCGAGGGCGGTCGCGCCGCGCCCCTTGGCGACCACCACCGGCACCTCGTCCTGACCCCGGTCGTAGCGCAGGGCGACGGCGAAATGGGTCGGGTTGGTCAGGATGACATGCGCCTCCTGCACCGCCGCGCGCACCGCACGGCGCGACATTTCGCGCTGCTTGCCGCGGATATGCGCCTTGGCTTCCGGGTTGCCTTCGCTTTCCTTATGCTCGTCCTTGACCTCCTGCTTGGTCATCTTGAGCTTGGAGAAGAGCTGGACGATCTGGATCGGCACGTCGAACCCGGCGATCAGGGTCAGGCCGAAGCCCATGACCAGCAGGATGGTGATGAAGGTGCCGCCCAGCGATCCGATCGCGCCGTTCAGGTCCGACTGCGCCAGCCCCAAGGTGGTGCGCGACGTCTTCCACAGCATATAGCTGCCGAGCACGCCGAGCAGCACGACCTTGAACAGCGATTTGCCCAGTTCGATCCAGCCGTCCGTCCCCAGGATGCGCTTCAACCCCGAGGCGGGGTTCAGCTTGGAGGGCTTGGGGGTCAGAGCCTTGGGATTGAACTGGAGCGAGCCGAGGCCAGCCTGCGACGCGATGGTGGCGACGATCGTGACCGCGAACAGCGAGGCGAGCGAGGGCCACAGCTTGCCCCCAGCTTCCAGCAGCGGGCGGAACGGTTCGAAATCCTCGACATCGGCATGGGTGAACTGAAAACTCGTCGCCATCACCGCCTTGCACGCGCCGAGCAGCGTCGGCCCTGCGAACATCAGCCAGGCGATACCCGCCATCATCACCAAAGCCGCCGCAAGATCCTTGCTGCGCAGGATCTGCCCATCCTCGCGCGCTTTGTCGCGGCGTTTTTGGGTTGGGGCTTCTGTCTTTTCGCCGCCCTCCGACATCAGCCGATCACCAGATTTTCGGTGGCGGCGAGTGCTTCGCGGATGATGACGAGCATATAGTCGCCCATCGCCGGGAAGGCGACGGCGATGGTGATGACGCCGATGGTCAGCGCGGCGGGCATACCCACGGACAAGAGGTTGAGCGACGGCGCGGCGCGGCCCATCATGCCCATGACGAGATTCAGGCACAGCAGCAGGAAGCCGACCGGCAGCGCCAGCAGCAGCCCGGCGAGAAAGGCATAGCCGCCGAACAGCGCGATCGCCTTGAACTGCGCCGGGGCCATCCAGGCCTGTCCGGGCGGCAGCGCCTCATAGCTTTTGACGATCGTCTCGACGAGGACGAGGTGCCCGTCGACCGACAGGAACAACAGGGTCAGCATGACGGTGAAGAACTGGCCCAGCGCCTGGCTCGACCGGCCGTTGAGCGGATCGATCGTGGTCGCGAAGTTGAGGCCCATCGATCCGCCGATCAGCTCGCTGGCGACCAGGGGCGCGGTGAAGGCGACCTGAAGGATCAGGCCGAGCGCCAGGCCGACGATCGCCTCGGCCGCGACCGACAGGATGGTGGGGACCGAGAAGATGACGGGCGGCGGCACGACCGGATGAACAGAGTTTACCAGGAACGCGATCGCGCCCGCCAGGGCGACGCGCACGGGCAGGGGGATCGTCACCGCGCCGAATACGGGCGCGGTGATGAAGGCGGCCCCGATGCGGATCATCAGGAACAGGATCGCCCAAGCCTGCGACTCGATCGAGAGGCCGAAGCCGAGCATCTTATTTCACCCGGACCTTCACTTGACGATGTCCGGGATACGCTCGAACATGCTGACCATGAAGTCGCTGAGCAGCCCGACGATCAGGCCGCCGAAGATCAGAATAGAGACGCCGACGACGATCAGCTTGGGCACGAACGACAGCGTCTGTTCGTTGATCGACGTCGCGGCCTGGATCATGCCGATTACCAGACCCGAGACGAGCACGGGCACCAGGATCGGCGCGGCGGCGAGCGCCAGCACCCACATGCTCTGATTGGCCAGCGTCAGGAAATATTGGGCGTCCATGATGCGGTCTTTGGTCCCGAATGGGTGAGGTTTTCCCGTGGCCTTCGACTTCGCTCAGGCTGATGCGAATTATCGGCGAAAATGGTTAACGAAGACCTGCCCCGTCGGCTGTTTCGCGGGGTGAAGTCGTACCCCTGTTCTTCCCTCGCCCCTCATAGAGGGGAGAGGGTTGCGCAGACTTGGTCTTTGCGAAAGCAAAGGCTTAGTCGGAGCTGGGTGAGGGGTGGGCGCGCAAAGCGCGCGCGAGCCAAAGGCTCGCTCAACCCCTCACCCAAGCTGCGCTAGCCAGCACGCTGGCAAGCTCCGCTAACCCTCTCCCCTGTCCAGGGGAGAGGGAAAAAGTACCTACGTCGCGAAACTGTTCGCCAGACTGCCCATGGTCAGCGCCCAGCCGTCGATCAGCACGAACAGCAGCAGCTTGAACGGCAATGATATGATCGAAGGCGACAGCATCATCATGCCCAGCGCCATCAGCACGGTGGCGACCACCAGATCGATGACGATGAAGGGCAGGAAGATCAGGAAGCCGATCTGGAACGCGGTCTTCAGCTCCGAGGTGACGAAGGCGGGCAGCAGCACGGCATAGGGAATGTCGTTGGTGCTGGCATAGGGGCCGGACTTCGCCATTTCGGCGAACATCGTCACGTCCTTCACCCGCGTCTGCTTGGCCATGAAGGCGTGGAGCGGCGCGCCGGCGGCCTTGATCATCTCGGTGCCGGGCAGGCGACCTTGCGCATAGGGTTCGATCGCGGTCGCGTTGATCTGGCTGATCGTCGGGGCCATGATGAACAGCGACAGGAAGACGGACAGGCCGATCAGCACCTGGTTGGGCGGCGTCTGTTGCAGGCCCAGCGCCTGGCGCAGGATGGCGAGCACGATGACGATCCGGGTAAAGCTGGTCATCATCAGGATGATGCCCGGCAGGATCGTCAGCAGGCCCATGATGATGAGGACCTGCAGCGACAGGCTCAGCGAACCCGATCCGCCATTGTTACCGCCGCCCAGCTGGCCCAGCGCGCGGTCGACCGCATCGCCGACGCCCGGTGCCGGGGCCGCGGCGGGCGCCGCGGCCGGAGCGGCCTGGGCGAAGGCGGGCATCGCGATGACCAGGGCCAGCAACAGCGCCAGCACGATCCACAGCGGCTTCAGGCTGCGCTTCGACGCGTCGCCGCCATGGGCGCGGATCAGCGCGGGGCCGGTGCCCCGGCGGGTCACGGAAATGCTCATTGGTCGAACTTCTTGGGTGCGAAGCGCGAGACGAAATCGGTGCGGCGCGGGGTGGTCGGCGTCAGCGGCGCCGGATTGGGCGCGGCCGGCGTGGTGCCGTTGCCCTCGACCTTGTCAACCAGCTGGACGCCGCCGCGCCCGACCGAGACGAGCAGGTTGCGCCCCTCGAACTCGATGACCGCTAGGCGCAGGCCGGGCGAGATCATCATCGTCTCGCGCACATGGATCAGCCGCGTGGCGGGGCGACCCGGCATCCGGCTTTCCATACGGCGCCAGAGATACAGGCAACCGATCATCAGGCCGCAGATCAGCGGCAGCAGGACGACGAGCTTGAGGACATAGGACCAGAGCATAAGTGGATCAGCCGCGCTTGTCGGGGTTGACCAGCTCGGTCAGGCGCACGCCGAACCGGTCGCCGACCGTCACCACTTCGCCGCGCCCGATCAGCGTGCCGTTGACCAGCACGTCGAGCAGCTCGTTGGCCTGACGGTCCAGTTCGATCACGCTCGATTCGGACAGCGCCAGCAGCTCGCGCAGCGACAGCTGGGTCGAGCCGATTTCCACGGTCAGCTTGACGTCGACATCCTGGAGCAGTCGGAAATTGGCCGCGACCGATGTGTCGACGGGGAAGCCCCCGGCCATATCGTTCATTCTTCGAATCCTTCGTGAGCGCGGGCCAGTCCTTCGACGGACCGGTTGAGCGAGGTAAGCTGGACGGCGGCGCGGCCATTGGCGGTGCCGACCGTGCCCATGCCGAGCAGGTCGCCGCCGACCATCACCGGCACTTCCGGGCCGAAACTGATCGGGATCACGTCGCCGGTCTTCAGCTCCATCAGGCGGCTGAGCGACACGACGGGTTCGGCGAGCACCGAGCGGACCGGGAAACGCACCGTCATCACCGCGCGGGTCAGGTCGCCGCGCCAGGTGGGATCGACATCGGCCTGCTTGTCGACGACCTTGCCGGTCAGGGCGGAGCCGTGCGGCTTCAACGCGCTGACGGGGTAGAGGATGTCGATCATGGTCGGGCGGCGGTTGCGGCCGTCGATGCCGAAGCGGGTGACGATCATGGCGTCGTCGCCTTCGATCCCCGACAACATGGCGGGCGAGGCTTCGGGATGACCGGCGCGGAAATCGATCCGGGCCAGCGATTCCCAGGCACCG